>DATKEZ010000138.1:0-3989 GCA_035511775.1 Steroidobacteraceae bacterium
AGCTGGCGGTAGAGGGAGGCCGGCCCCATGCCGACGTGCTGCTGGCACAGGCGCTCGAGCTGACGCGCCGACAGGCCGAGCTCCGCCGCCACGGCGGCGACCGCGATGGGGCGCGCGAGGTTCTGCTCCATGAGCAGCAGCGCGCGCCGCACGCGCGGCTCGGACACGGTTTCGGACAGCGGCGGGTGCGGCTGGGAATCGCTGCCTGAGCGCGCCCGGTCGAACAGCAGCACCTGGCTCGCTTTCTGTGCGACCGCGCGCCCGAGATGCTGCTCGATCAGGTAGGTCGCGAGCGCCGCAGCTCCGGCACCGCCGGCGCAGGTGATGCGCGGGCCGTCGGCCAGGAACAGACGGTCGGCGATGACCTCCTGGTTCGGAAAGGCTTCGATGAAATCCTGGTAGTGATACCAGCTGACGCAGGAGCGCCGACCCTTCATCAGCCCGGCGCGGCACAGGATGAAGCTGCCCGTACAGATGCCGATCAGCGGCACCAGCGTCGCACTCACCTCGCGCAGGTAGCGCGCGGTCGCCTCGTCGATCTGCGGCCCGGCGTGCAGGATCCCGCCGATTACCACCACGTAGTCGAGCAGCTCCGGGGACAGCAGCGCACTCGTGGGCTCGAGGAGTACGCCGCAGCTCGCCAGCACCGGCTCCGGGCGGCTGGCCATGATCGACCACTGAACGTGCAGCGGTCGGCTGCGGTCGCCTTCGTCGGCCGCGAGCCGCAGGTGGTCGATGAAGACTGCAAACGCCGACAGGGTGAAGTGGTGCGCGAGGATCACGCCGACGCGCAGCGGTGGACGCGCGCCGCGCTCCACCGCCGAGACCTTGCGCGTGGTGCCTGAGTGGAGCATTGAACGCACACTCAATATTTGTATTCCCCCCGACACGACTATATTCCATCAACCCCGGAAGAGACGCAAGACAAGCGGATGCGTCTGACAAAATCAGTCTAAACAAGTAGATAGGTCGAAAAGGCGGATGTGGGTGTCATCGTGACAGCGTTGAATGCTCGTTCAGGAAGCGAAGTCGCAGACACGAATTCGCCCTGGCGCGCCTTACGCGGGCGCGGGTAGCTTCGTTTCCTGGCTTGGCGAGAGGACCTAGCGCAGAACTGCAAGCCGCGCGAGATTGCTCTGCACGGTTGTGTCGTGACAAGCGCTGCGAGCGTACCAGCGGCGCACGGCTTCAACGAGCGCCGTGCACGTCTCGACCGCTTCGGTCTCCTGAGGGGGCAGGTTGTCGCCGCGTCGCGCGGGAAAAGCACGTGAGGGTGTGCGCAGGTAACGGCGCAGCCGCAGCCGGCGCAGCGCACGTGTGGGCACCGATTCGGCACCGGCAGCGCCTTGCTGCGTGACTCGCTCGCTCACCGTGCGCCCGACGCGCTCGTAATCCAGGGCGGGAGCACGGCGTCCGGCGCCCGGCGGCCCGATCCATTTCTCGCACCAGGTCTTCATCTGCTCGCCGGAACAGCGCAGCTGCGGGTCGGTGAGCGCGACCGCGATGCGCGGCAGATCGAAGGCTTCGCGCAGCGCCGCGTCGCGGTGCTGCTCATCGAGCAACTGCTCGATGTCGGTGAGGTACCCCGCGAGCATCCGTGAGCTGGAGGGTAATGAGCCGGAAGGTAAAACGTGCTGTTCGTGCATGAGGCGATTCCCTGGCGCTCAGGCTGCCCGGTCGGCCGGCGTAACCGCCGGAGGCGCGGCTTCTTCCGCCGGCGCCACGGTGGCCGTGGACGATGACACCACCGCCGCGGTGCGTGTGGATTTGACCGGCGCGACGGCGCGGCGCGGCGCACTGCGGCGCACTGCGGCCCGCGGTGCCGTGGCGGCGCGTGGCGGGGCTCGTCGGCGGACCGTGCGCTTGCGCGCCGCGCGCTGCGCGGCGGCGCGCTGCGCGGCGGCGGCACGCCTTGGGTTACGGGCTGGCTTTGCCGGCGCCGCAGCCGCTCTGCGCTCGGCACCGCGCCTGGCCGGCGCGCCCTTCTTCTTCTTCCCGGCCCCGGAGCCGTCTTTCTGGGCTCGGCGTGCCCGCTTCCAGACCTTGCGGGCCGCCGCGGAATGCTTGCGCGCGCGCCTGGCTTCGCGCTTGGCCTCTTTCAGGCGTTTGCGCGCGCGCTTCAACTCTTCCTTCGCGATGCGCACGCGCTGCCTGGCGACTTCCGCTTGCAGCCGTGCCCGCTCGAGAGGCTCGGCCGGGGTGTCCTGTTCGCTGCCTGTCTTCTTCATCGGTGGGCTCGCGACGCGAAAGGAGCGCAGTCTCACACAAGCCCGAGGCGGTTGCCACCGTGGCGAACTTATCCACAGAATTTGTGCATAACCATGTGGACAGACGCGGCGCGTGTGCGTAAACGCTCAGCCCAGGCAAGGGGTTGCGTCACGATGAACGGGTTTTCGCCAACGCGGCACTCAGTGCGCGTCCGCGCCGCGCTCGGATACCCGCTGCAAAATGCGTGGGCACTACGTGGGCACTATATGATTGCCGCATGGACCCGCCTGCCATAACGCGGCACCGCCGCCCGTTTCTGGCGCCGTTGTGGCTGACGCTGCTGGCCATTGGGGTTACCGGCGGCGTTGCGGTGACGTTTTATCGCAGTGCAACCACCACCGTGATATTGCTCGTGCGCCCGGTGGAGAAGCAGCCTGGAAGCATCGACGATCCTCCGCTCTCGCCCGAGGGCGAGCAGCGGGCGCAGCGGCTGGCACAGATGTTCGGCGACGCAACCGCCAGGGGCGGGCTTGATGCGATTTATGTGAGCGACGACCGCCGCGCTCAGCAGACCGCGGCGCCACTGGCGCAACGCCTGCAGCGCGCGCCACAGCTGTTCAGCGCTGGCGATGCACGCAGCGCAGCGGCCCGCGTGTTGCGCGAGCGTGCGGGCGGCACGGTGCTGGTGATCGGCAGCGGGGCCACGGTGCCGCAGATGATTCATGAACTGAACGGCGTGGACGTGGTCGCTGCTGCGCCGGGCGAGTCTGACGTCTTATACGTGGTCAGCGTCCCGAGTTTCGGGCGCGCCCACCTGGTGCGAATCAGGCTCTGACCGAGCAGCGCTTCAGCTGGTGCGCGCGCGGCGCGCGCCACCGGCACTCAGCGCCACGGCTCTGCGGATGAAATCTTCGTGCTGACTGATGCGGAAATCGGCGAGCACTGCGGAGCGAATGTAACGCGCCTGGTCGATGAGATAGGTGGCGCGACGCACGCCGAACCCGAGCGGCCCCAGCACGTCGTACATACGGATCACGAACTTGTCGACGTCGGACAGCAGTGTGAACTGCAGCTTGTGCTTTTCGCGGAACGCGCGATGGCTCGCGGGGGCCTGTGGACTAACGCCGGCGATGTCGAGACCCGCCTGCTGGATCTCAGCGGTCAAGTCACGGATTAAGCAGGCCTCGCGTGTGCACCCGGGAGTGAAATCTGCAGGATAGAAGTACAGGATCAGCGGGCCGGGGCGCAGCAGCGTGCTCAGGGACACACTCTGCTCGTTCTGATCCGGCAGCGTGAACTCCGGTGCTCGCCCGCCCATGGCCAGCATGCCTGCTCTCCGGTCCGCGAACTCCTGCGGCTCCCGGCCTCGATGATAGCCGCATGGCGGAACGCGATGCTAGAATCGCGCGCCTTGCGTGGGGCGGTAGCTCAGCTGGGAGAGCGTCGCGTTCGCAATGCGAAGGTCGAGGGTTCGATCCCCTTCCGCTCCACCATTTATATCAAGCACTAACGCGATCAGAGACCATTCGAAGCACAGTGCGCGCGGGAGTTTTGCGGGACTTAATCACTTGGTTTGCAGCCTCGACTAAGTTCCCGATCTCTGCCGCACTATAATGCGTAGTCACTCGACCGCTCTTGTGCCCGAGCAGGTCTTGCCGATCCTCGAAGCTTACTCCTGCCGCGCGCAAGCGCCGCCCGAACGTGTGTCGCATGTCGTGCACCCGCAGCCCTTTAAGGCCGGGAGGCGCCTCCCTCCCTAACTCCGCGGCATACCGTGCAGC
>DATKEZ010000139.1:0-2947 GCA_035511775.1 Steroidobacteraceae bacterium
CCTTATTTGTCATAAGTGCGCTGTGCGTGCTGCCGCACGTCCGAGCCGCCGACGATCCGATGCCACGCCCGCCGCAGCTCGAGCGCGACGTGCAGTTCTGGATCCGCGTCTACACGCAGATCGACACCAACGCGGGCTTCCTCCACGACCAGTACAACCTCAGCGTGGTCTACGACACGCAGCATATCGCCCCCAACACCACACCCTCCGAGCGCGAGCGTGAGGTGGACCAGGCGCGCGAGCGCTACGGCGCCGCGCTGCGCCGCATCGCGGATGCCGGAGAGGCTCCCCTGTCTGCCGATGATCAGCGGGTCAGGGAGCTGTGGGGCCCCGAGGGCACACCCGCACGCCTGCGCTCGGCGATCGAGGACATCCGTTTCCAGCTCGGCCAGGCGGACCGCTTCCGCGCGGGGCTGATCCGTTCCGGCGCCTGGGAGACGCACATTGCCGAGACGCTGGCGAACCTGGGGCTGCCGGCGGAGCTGGCGGTTCTGCCGCACGTGGAGTCCTCGTTCAACCCGGCCGCGTACTCGAAGGTCGGCGCTGCTGGCCTGTGGCAGTTCATGCGCTCCACCGGACGGCGTTACATGCGCATCGACAGCGCGGTGGATGATCGCCTCGACCCGTTCCGCTCCACCGAGGCGGCGGCACAGCTGCTCGCCTTCAACCATCGGGTGCTCGGCACCTGGCCGCTGGCACTGACGGCGTACAACCACGGCACCGCCGGCGTGCGCCGTGCCAAGGAGACGCTCGGCACCGACGACATCGTCAGGATCGTGCGCAGCTACAGCAGCCGCACCTTCGGTTTCGCATCGCGCAATTTCTACGTCTCGTTCCTCGCCGCGCTCGACATCGATCGCAATCCCGAGAAGTACTTCGGTGCGCTGCAGAAGCAGAGCGAGGCCCGGTTCCAGGAGGTGCAGCTGCCGGCCTACGTGCCCATGGCCACGCTCGAGCGCGCCCTGAAGATCGACCCCGAGAGGCTGCGCGCGCTGAACCCGGCGCTGCTGCGTTCGGTGTGGGACGGCCAGCAGCGCGTGCCCAAGGCCTACCACCTGCGGCTGCCCCTCGACGGCACACCCTGGACGCGCGAGCTGCTCGCGCAGCGTCTGAGTCCCGCCGAGATGTTCGCCGGCCAGAGCAGCCCACCGCGCTACCGGGTGCAACGCGGCGACACGCTCGCCAGCGTGGCCGAGCGCTACGGCGTGTCGGCCGAGACGCTCGCCCGGCTGAACCACGTGCGCAGCGGTACGCGCCTGCGCGCCGGCCGCACCATCACGGTGCCCGAGACCGCGCCGATCACAGTCGCCGCGGCCGCGACGCCCGCCCCCGCAGCTCCCGCCCCCGCAGCTCCCGCTCCCGCAGCTCCCGCTCCCGCAGCTCCCGCTGCGACCGCGGCCACGCCGCCCGCTGCGACCGCGGCCCCGCTCGTGGCGCTCGCGCGCCCGTCTCCCGGCGGCGCGGTGCCGCAGGATGTGGCGCAGCGCGAGAGCGCCGAAGACGCCGCCGCTGCGGCGGCCTCGAAGTCGCGCACGGCCGCGACCAGCTCGCAACCGGTGTCGGCGGCGCAGGCGGAGGCGCTGAGCCCGGCGCTCGGTCCAGCGGCGGAGGCCGAGCAGAACGCCGATCCAAACGACTACAGCGTCGGGCACGACGACACGATCCGGGTGGCGGGGGACGAGACGCTGGGGCATTACGCCGACTGGCTCAGCGTGAGCACGCAGCACGTGCGCGAGCTCAATCGCTTCAAGTTTCACCGCTCGGTGCTGATCGGCCAGCGCATCAAGCTGGATTTCAGGAAGGTGTCGCGCGAGGCTTTCGAGGCGCACCGTCGCGAGTATCACCAGCAGCTGCAGGCGGCCTATTTCGCCGCGCACCGCATCGTGGGCACCCAGGTCTACGTCGCGCGGCCCGGTGACTCGCTGTGGACCCTTACCCAGCGCGCGGCGCAGATCCCCATGTGGCTGGTGCAGCAGTACAACCCGGATGTGGATCTCGCCGACCTGCGTGCCGGCACCCAGATCGTGATGCCGCGCGTGGAGGAAGTCGGCGGCAGCGGCTGAGCGCCTGCGGCCCCGGAAAGGGGGGTGCCGGGCGCTGTGACGGGCGCACATGCCGGCAGCTTGGACGTGTGCCTATAATCACCTGAACTGGTGCGCGCGTCGAAGCGGAACATGATGACTTTCAAGACCTTAGTACCGATCCTGGTGCTCGCCTTCGTGGCGGGGGCGGCGCACTCGGACGCGCTGCCCGAGGCCCGGCCGGTCATGCTGCGTCCGGTCACGGAGGCCTTGCCGGTGGTGGACCGCGTCGTGGTCCGCAAGGCCGAGCGCCGGCTCCTTCTGATGCACGGCGGCAGCGTCGTGCGCACGTACCACGTCGCGCTCGGATTGAGCCCGGTGGGGCAGAAGGAGCGCTCCGGAGACTTCCGTACGCCCGAGGGGAGCTATCGGCTCGAGCGCCGCAATCCCCGCAGCGACTACTTCCTCTCGATCAAGGTCTCCTACCCTAACGAGGGAGACCTGAAGCGCGCGCGGGCACGGCACTGGGACAGCGGCGGCTCGATCATGATCCACGGTCTGCCGAACCAGCTGAAGCACGACCCGGATTACTACCTCAACCACGACTGGACCGATGGCTGTATCGCCGTGTCGAACGCCGACATGGTGGAGATCTGGATGCTCACACCCGACGATGTGCCGATCGACATCCTGCCTTAAGCAGTGAGCAGCGAGTTTTCAGAATTCGTCGACGCCCGCGTCGGTCCGCGTGGCAGTCTCGAGAACCTTTCCCAGAGCGAAATCGACAAGCTCCTGGACACCGGCCAGGGGGGTCTGTACCCGCTGTTCCGCCGCTGTGCGCTGGCGGTGCTCAACAGCGGTGCACCCACCGACAACGCCAAGGAGATCTTCGACCGCTACCGCGACTTCGACATCCGCATCGTGCG
>DATKEZ010000140.1:0-1146 GCA_035511775.1 Steroidobacteraceae bacterium
GCGGCGGCAGAGTCTCGCAATCATCCTGATCGAGATCGACCGCTTCGCGCTCATCAACGATACGCTCGGCCATACGGCCGGCGATGATCTGGTGCTGCAGGCCGCGCAGCGCTTCGCCAAAGTGCTCGAGCCAAAGGAGCACACGCTGGCCCGCTGGGGCGGCGACCAGTGCGTGGCTCTGCTCTACGACGTGGATTCCGCCGAGGTGCGCGCCATTGCCGACGCCCTGCACGGCACCCGCCAGCAGCCTTTCGCGCTGCGCAAGCACCGCGTCAAGGTCGCCACCCGCATGGGGTTCACTTGCGTAGACCGCAGCCTCCACCGGCCTGAGGAGGCGCTGCGCGAGGCCGACGTCGCACTGTCAGTGGCCAAGGGCGAGGCGGGTCTCGCCACCGTCGAGTACACCCCGGACATGGGCGGCGCGGCGGTGAGTCTGGTCAGCCTCGAGGCGGACCTGTATCTCGCGCTCGAGCGCGGTGAATTCGGGCTGCTGTTCCAGCCCATTTTCGATCTGCGCGGACCGCGCGTGGCCGGCTTCGAGGCGCTGCTGCGGTGGCACCACCCGGTGGAGGGGACGTTGACCCCCGAGCGCTTCCTGCAGATCGCCGACGAGGTCGGGGTGATCGTGCCGATCACCCGCTGGATCGTCACGCGCGTCTGCAGACTCATTGCCGACTGGCGCGCACGGCTGCCGCGCGACGCCGACTTCTACGTGAGCGTCAACCTGTCGGCGGCGGCGGTGCGCGATCCGGGATTGCGCGAGCACGTTGCTCAGGCGCTGCGCGCCGCACATGTCCCGCCCGGGTATCTGAAGTTCGAGCTCCCCGAGCGCGGCCTGGTCGAGAACGTAAGCGCCGCGCGCGCCGCCGCGGCCGGATTGCACGATCTCGGCATCGAGCTGATGCTGGATGATTTCGGGACGGGGTATTCGTCCCTGAGCTACCTGCAGCTGCTGCCGTTCGACTACGTGAAGATCGATCGGCCGTTCGCCAATCGGACCGGGTCGGAGCGCGCCAATAACGCCATCACGGCTGCCGTGTTGCAGATGACCTCGAGCCTCGGGCTGCGTGCCATCGCAGAGGTGGTGGAGACCGAAGCGGCGGCGCGCGCGCTGGGTGAGCTCGGCTGCCATTTCGCGCAGGGGCA
>DATKEZ010000141.1:0-23365 GCA_035511775.1 Steroidobacteraceae bacterium
GCGCCGCCGCGGGCGCACCCCCGCCGGCCACCGCCGGCGAGGTGGCCGAGCCGCCGGCGCGCTACGCCCGCGGCAACGGCCATGACCGCAGCGCGGTGGTCATCCACAAGGCGCGCGAGCACAACCTCAAGAACATCGACGTCGAGATCCCGCGCGACCGCTTCACCGTGATCACCGGCGTGTCCGGCTCGGGCAAGTCGACTCTCGCCTTCGACATTCTCTTCAACGAGGGCCAGCGCCGCTATCTGGAATCGCTGAACGCCTACGCGCGCCAGTTCGTGCAGCCCGCGGCGCGCCCGGACGTGGACGCGATCTTCGGCATCCCGCCGACGGTCGCCATCGAGCAGCGCACCAGCCGCGGCGGCCGCAAGAGCACCGTGGCGACGCTCACCGAGATCTATCACTTCCTGCGCCTGCTGTACGTGAAGCTCGGCACGCAGTACTGCCCGGACTGCGATCAGCCGATCGAGCCGCAGAGCGCGGCCTCGATCGGCGCGCGCTTGGTACGCGATTACCGCGGCAAGCGCATCGCGCTGCTGGCGCCGCTCATCGTGGCGCGCAAGGGCTACTACACCGATCTGGCCAGGTGGGCGGCCAAGAAGGGCTTCAAGACACTGCGGGTCGATGGCGAGGCGCTGCCGACGGCGCCGTGGCCGCGGCTGTCGCGCTTCCGCGAGCACACCATCGAGTTGCCGGTTGCGGAAATCGACGTCGGCGTGCGCAGCGAGGCGGCCCTGCGCGCATCTCTCGCCCGCGCGCTCGATTTCGGCAAGGGGCTGGTGCACGTGCTGGGACCGCAGTCCGAGCGGGCGACGGTGTTCTCCACCAAGCGCGCCTGTCCCTCCTGCGGTCGCAGTTTCGCCGAGCTCGACCCGCGTCTGTTCTCCTTCAATTCCCGCCACGGCTGGTGCGAGAGCTGTTACGGGACCGGCGTCGAGATGCCGGGCTTCGATGAGCAGCAAAGCGGCGAGGAACTGTGGTGGAACGAGTGGTACGCGCGCGAGCCTCAGCCCTGCGGCAGCTGCCGCGGGCAGCGGCTGAACCCCACCGCGCTCAACGTGCGGTTCCGCGAGCGCTCGATCGCCGCGCTGGCGGGTGAATCGGTCAGCGCCAGCGGCGAATTCTTCGCCAAGCTCAGGCTCGGCCCGCGTGAGCGGCAGATTGCGCGCGACCTGCTGGCGGAAATCCGCGCGCGCCTGAAATTCCTCGAGCGGGTCGGGCTCGGGTACCTGCAGCTCGATCGCGGCGCGCCCACGCTCTCGGGGGGCGAAGCGCAGCGCATCCGCCTCGCCGCACAGCTGGGCTCGAACCTGCAGGGCGTGTGCTACGTGCTCGATGAGCCCACCATCGGGCTGCATCCGCGCGACAACCGCATCCTGCTCGCCTGCCTGGCCGAGCTCGCCGGGCACCGCAATACGCTGGTGGTCGTGGAGCACGACGAGGAGACCATCCGCCGCGCCGATCACGTGCTGGACCTCGGGCCGCAGGCCGGCGTGCGCGGCGGGGAGCTGGTGGGTGCCGGGACGGTGCAGGACCTCATGCGCAACCCGCGTTCGACCACCGGGCGTTTCCTGCGCGAGCCGCTGCTGCATCCGGCGCGCCCGCAGCGCGCGGTGAACGCCGCCACGCCCCTGCTGACACTGCAACGCGTGGCACTGCACAACCTCAGAGGGAGCGACGTGCGCATCCCGCTCGGGCGCCTGGTCGTGATCACCGGCGTGTCCGGTTCGGGCAAATCGACCGTGGCGCGCGACGTGCTGTATGCGAACCTGAAGCGGCTGCTCGGGCAGAACGCGCCCGGGAGCCGCGCCCGCAAGCGCGCCGCCGGCGTGAAGCTCATCGGCTGCACGGCGCTGCAGGGGCTGGAGCTCCTCGATCGCGTGCTGGAAGTGGACCAGACGCCGATCGGCAAGACCCCGCGCTCCTGCCCCGCGACCTACATCGGCTTCTGGGATGAAATCCGCCGCGTGTATGCCGGTACCACCGAGGCGCGCATTCGCGGCTACAGCGCCAGCCGCTTCTCATTCAACACCGCCGGGGGCCGCTGCGAGGCGTGCGCCGGCCAGGGCGTGCAGACCATCGAGATGAGTTTCCTGCCCGACGTCAAGGTGCTGTGCGACGTGTGCGGCGGGCGGCGCTTCAACTCCGAGACGCTCGCCGTGTCGTGGCGGGAGGTGAGCATCGGGGATGTGCTGGCGATGAGCGTCGACGATGCGGTCGGGTTTTTCGCGGCCCACCCGCGCGTGCATCATGCACTGAAGCTCCTGCAGGACGTGGGCCTCGGCTACCTCACCCTCGGACAGCCCAGCCCCACGCTCTCGGGCGGCGAAGCCCAGCGCATCAAGCTGGTCACCGAGCTCTCGAAGGTGCGCGACGACATCGCCCACGGTCCGCGGCAGAGACCGAAGCACACACTGTATGTGCTGGATGAGCCCACCGTGGGTCTGCACATGGCCGATGTGGAGAAACTGCTGCACGTGCTGCACCGGCTGGTTGCCGCCGGCAACACCGCGGTCGTGGTCGAGCACAACCTCGACGTCATGGCTGAAGCCGACTGGATCCTCGACCTGGGGCCCGAGGCCGGTGATGGGGGCGGGCGCATCGTCGCCCAGGGCGCGCCGGCGCAGATCGCGCGCCGCGGGAAGCACTCCCACACCGGCCGGGTGCTCGAGGAGTTCCTGCGCCAGCGCACCCGGCCGGCGGCGCCGCAGCCCTAGGGCGCCGCCGCGCCGCGCTTCGGGCTCACGACTTCGATGGTCAGATGCGACAGGCAGGAGAAGCCGCGCAGCGCCGAGCGGTAGAAATGCACGTCCCGCGCCTCCCGGGGCACGACCGAAACGATGGCGCCAAAATGCCCCGGACCGAGCCGCCACAGGTGCAGGTCCGCCACCCGATCGCCGTCCTCCTCCAGACGCCGCCGCATACGTGCGGCGAGCGCGGTATCCGGGTTCATGTCGAGCAGGATCCGGCTCGTGTCGCGCACCAGGGCATAGGCCCATAACGCGATGACACCGCCGCCGACGATTCCCATCATGGGGTCCATCCACATCCAACCCAGGAAGCGGGCGGCCGTGAGCCCGATGATGGCGAGAACCGACACCGCGGCATCGGCCGCCACGTGGATGAATGCGGCCCGCAGATTGTGATCCCGGTGGGCGCCGGCAGGGGGCTCCTCGTGCACCGCCTCCCCGCCCACCTCCTCCCCGTGACCATGCGGGTGTGCGTGAGCGTCTCCGCCGCTCAGGAGCCAGGCGCTCACGATGTTCACCAGCAGGCCGAGAAACGCGATCGGAATCGCCTCGCGGAACTGGATCGGGACCGGCGCCAGGAAGCGCCGCACCGCTTCGTAGCCGATGAGCAGCGCAATCAGCGCCAGCACGATGGCGCTGCTGAAGCCGGCGAGATCACCCAGCTTGCCGGTGCCGAAGCTGAAGCGCGCATCGCTCGCGTGCTTGCGGGCGAAGGTGTAGGCCCACGCGGCAATCAGCATGGCAATCGCGTGGGTCGACATGTGCAGGCCGTCCGCGACCAGGGCGAGAGAGCCGAAGGCGATCCCGCCGCCGATCTCCAGCACCATCATCGCCGAGCACAACCCGATGACCGCCCAGGCCTTGCGCTCGTTGCTCGCATGACCGGCGCCCAGGAACACGTGCGAGTGTTCCTGCAGCGCTGCGGCTTCCGCACTCACGTGGGCGGTCTTGCTTGCGGGGGCTGTCACTTGAAATAGCTCTGCGCGACGTCGATGAGCTCGTCGGTGGCCTCGGCGCGCGGCTCACTGGCCACTGCCTGATCTGGCCGCAATAGTATGATATTCCATGGCCCATGATCTGGTCTGCTGGAAATGCGGCGCGTCGCTCGCGGAGCTGAGCCTGCCGCTGCGACGGCTCGAGGAGTGCCCGAAGTGCCATGGCGAGCTGCACGTGTGCCGGATGTGCATCGAGTACGACACGCGTGTCGCCAAGCACTGCCGCGAGCCGACCGCGGAGGAAGTGAACGACAAGACGCACGCCAACTTCTGCGACCACTTCAAGCCGCGCGCCGCGGCGTACACGCCACCTAACACCGCCGAGGTGGAGAAGACGCGCACGGAACTGGAAAAACTGTTCGGCAAGGGCTGAGTACCTCGGAGTCATCATGGTCGATCGCGCGCCCCGCGGGCACTTTTTGCCCTTCGTCGTAGTCGTGCTCGCCTGCGCCACTGTGCCCGCCTGGGCGGCAGGTGCCGCACCGGCCAGGGCTGCAGCCTCCACGGAGCTGCACGCCTGGGAGGCCGGCGGCGACCCGGCGGCCCTGGAGAAGTGGGTACACGAGCACCTGCGCCGCGCCGAGGTCGATATCGCGCGCCTGCTGGCCGTGAAGAGCGCGCGCACCGTGGGCAATACCCTGCGTCCGTATGATGATGCGGCGAATGAGCTCATGCTCTCGGTCGCACAATCCAGCGTGTTGTATGGCGTGGGGGCCACCAGGGAGCTGCGCGACAAGGCACAGGCGCTCACGCAGACTGCGAATGCAGCCTTTACGGCGCTCAACCTCAACCAGGCGGTCTACCGGGCGCTCGCCGCGGTGCCCACACCCCCGGACGCGGCCACCCGGCACTATCTCGAGCACACGCTACTCGAGTACCGCCTCGCCGGCGTGGACCAGGACGACGCCACGCGGACGAAGATCAAGGCGCTGCAGGACAAGATCACCGAGCTCGGCCTGGCGTTCGAGCGCGCGGTGCACGACGACGTGCGCACGACCGTGGCCGACAAGGGGCAGCTCGACGGACTGCCGCCGGATTACCTCGCCACGCACCCCGCCGATGCCGAGGGACACGTCAGGATAACGACCGACCCGCCGGATGGCTGGCCGGCCCAGAGGTTCTCCAACAGCGCGGAGCTGCGCGGCAAGCTGTACCTCGCGGCCCAGGAGGTCGGTTACCCGGGGAACACCGAGACGCTGCGCGCGCTGCTGGCGCGGCGCGAGGAGCTGGCGCGCCTCCTGGGCTATCCGACCTGGGCAGACTTTGCCATGGCCGACCAGATGACCGGCTCGCCGGCCAAGCTGGCCGAATACCTCGGCAACATCGATGTCGCCTCGCGCGAGCCGGGTGCGCGCGAGGATGCGGCGCTGCTGGCGTTCGCGCAGCAGCGCGAGCCGTCGATGCAGAAGATCTCAGCCGCCGATGCGCGCTACTGGCAGGAGCAATATCGGCGTGCCAGGTTCAGCTTCGACTCGCAGAGCGTACGGCCCTACTTCCCCTACGCGCAGGTCGAGCGCGGCGTGCTCGCCACTGCCGCGACGCTGTTTCATATCGACATCAAACCGGTGAGCGGAGTGCACACCTGGCATCCGTCGGTCACCACCTACGACGTCTTCGACGGTGCGGTCAGGCTCGGCCGCATCTACCTGGACATGCATCCGCGCGAAGGCAAGGACAAGTGGTTCTCCACCCAGCCGCTGATGTTCGGAATCCACGGCCGCCAGCTCCCCGAGGGTGTGCTGGTGTGCAACTTCGCGGGCGGCACGCCCGGTGACCCGGGCCTGATGCAGTACGGCGACGTGGTGGTGTTCCTGCACGAGTTCGGTCATCTCATGCATCACCTGATCGGCAGCCAGAACGCCTTCGTCGGCGAGGGGGGCTTTCTCGTGGAGGGCGATTTCATCGAGGCGCCCTCGCAGATGCTGGAAGAGTTCTTCCATGATTACCGCGTGCTGACCACATTCGCCCGCCATTACCAGAGCGGGGAGGTGCTGCCCCGGGATCTGTTCATGCGCATGACCCGCGCCGACGCCTACGGGCGCGCCAGCGGCCAGCAGCGCCAGCTGATGTACACGGCGCTGTCACTGGACTTCCATTCGCTGCCGCCGGCGACGCTGGACTTCGACGCGGTCTACCGGCGCGACTTCGAGCGCTTCAACAGCAGCGCGTTCGTGCCGGGCGATCACTTGTGGGCGAGCTTCACGCACCTGAACGGCTACAGCTCGAACTACTACACCTACGTGCTCGACAAGGTGATCGCGCTGGATTTCTTCGCGCAATTCGATCCGCACGACCTGCTGCGAGGTCCGGCGGGCATGCGCTACCGCCAGGCGGTGCTGGCGCCCGGCTCCACCAGGCCCGCCGCGCAGCTGGTACGTGACTTCCTCGGCCGCGAGCCCAACCTGGACGCGTACCGGCGCTGGATGCTGGCGGAGTTCGACGCCGAGACTACACCTTCTTCATCCGCTCGCTGAGGCGCTCGAGCAGTCGCGTGAAGGGCGAATTCTTCTGCACTTCGACGCGCAGGTGACGCACGCCGGAGTCGTTGAGGGTCTCGCCGGTGCCATCGTCGATCGTGAGCTGACTCGCGCCGAGAATCTCCAGCGTCTCCTCCAGAGTGTGCGGGCCACGGCGCTCGCGCGCACCCACCTTGCCGCGACTGCGGCCCCGGGCGGGCGCCGCGCTCGGGCGCACGGTGCGGCCCGCCGCCACCTTGGGCATCGGCTTGGCTGAGGGCGCTGCCCCCGGCGTGCCTGCCGCCTGCTGCTTGCCCTGCAGGAGCGCGGCCACCGCGATGCTCGCGGTGTCATTCTCGATGAGCTTGAACTCGTCTGTGGTATGCGGGCGCGCTGCGACCGGAGGCACAGTGGCGGCCTTCGCGTCCTGATCCGTCGCGCGCCCCTTCTCCTGGGGACTCACGGGCACGACGGCGACCGAGGTGAACTCCGAGCGCACGTAGTGGGCGACCTGCTTGGCGGAGATGGCATCGCTGAAGAACCCGAGACGCAGCCCATACCACTTGCGCCCGTCGCGGCTGCCCTCCACGGTATACAGGGTGTAGGCGCTGAAGATGGCGAGCGGTGGCACCTTGTCGAGCTCCGCCGGCTGCACCGACCATTGCAGCTGCACCGCAAAGGACACCGGCGCGTTGGCGACGACGGCCTCCTTCAGTGCCCGGCGCGTTCCGGTATCGTCGGGCTTGAGCATCGGAATGGCGCCGTGCGCCGAGTCGAAGGGGCCCGGCTCGCCGCCCTCGGGGCGGCGCAGCTCGAGCATTTTCAACACCTGGGTGTCGGAGAGCGAGTTGCTCTCGGGCGGCGTCGCGCGCGGCGGCGGCGGCGCGTGCATCAGGCGCGTCTGGCCGGTGGCGCTGGCATCACCGAGCGCCGCGAGCACCTCGCGCACGTTCGAGTCTTCAAACACCTGTTTCACGCTGCGGCCTGAAGCGCGCGCGGCGGATGGTACGGCGGCACTCGCCGTGGCCGGCGCTGTGCGCGCGGGCGGCGGCGGCGCACGTCCGGCGGCGGGCCGGGGCGCTGCGGCCGGCGCGGTGATCCGTGGCGCTGCGGGCCGGGCAAGCGGCGCAGCCAGGACGGGCGCCGCGGCGGCGCGCCGCGCGGCGGGCGGCGCGGCGTGTACGACCGGCACGCGATCTGCGGGGGGACGCGGCGCGGCGGGCGCCGCAGCCGGCGCCGCTGCGGGGGTGCGCATTGGTGCGGGCGCGACCCGCGGCTGAGGCCCCGTGGCATGCCGGGCCTGGGCGGCGGCCGCGGCCGTGGCTCGCTCGCGCAGCTTGCGGCCCGGGGCCTCACCGGCCCAGGCGCCCGGATAGATCTCGCGCACCACGCTCAGCCACTCCTCGGCCTCGGCCAGCGTGGCGAAATAGCCCATGTGCAGACGAAAGCGCTCCCGCCCCTCCTCGAAGCGCCGGCTGACGAAGAAAGTGAAGCGCTTGAGCTCGGGCAGATCCGTCTGCGCAAGCGCCATCGGCGTCGTGGACGAGCACAGGTTGAGAACGAACGGCACGGCGCCGGCCGCCGCTGCCTCTGTATGCCTTGCTTCGGCGCCGGTGCGCGCCGAAGAGAAGTTGGCTGTTGCTGTCATAGACTTCCCCGCAAACCGAAACCCTCAACGGACACGGTCTTCGAGGACGGCGCTGATTCGCGCGACGGCAGGAGTGCGAGCGTTCGCGCCTACTGCGCGATCGTGGCAGCCCCGCCGTCATAGGATCGCCCCTTTAGACCGGTAGCTTTGCGTCCCCGTCTTTCGACGGGTTTGCCCTTATCACTAGGACGCCAGTGTCAAAGCGTCGCGGATTGCAGTCAAGGCCTCATTTTGTGCCGCGGCTCTCAAGTGCGGGTTATACGTACGGCGCGGAAGGCGCGCCGCTTTATGTCTCACCGTGGCGGAGATGCTTCCCGGTCCCAGAAGCGGCCCGCACCCACCAGGCGCCGCGCGTAGAAGCCGTCGCCGCGCAGATCACCGTACCTCACGGCCAGGCCGGCGCGCGGCGCGTGGATGAAGCGGCCAGCTCCGGCATAGACGCCGACGTGATCGATGCCGCGCTTGCGGATGTGGAAGAACACCAGGTCCCCGGGCTGCAGCTGCTTCAGCGGCACCGGGTGCGCCGCGCGCTGCTGCTCGGCGGCGGTGCGCGGAATGGCCAGGCCTGCGCGCTCGTGCAGGTACCGGGCCAGCCCGCTGCAGTCGAAACCGGCGGCGTCGGCGCCGCCGAACTGATACGGCGTGCCGATCAGCGCCGCCGCGGCCTGCGCGATCGCGGCCCCGCCTGGCGGGGGCGCGGGTGGCGGCGCGGGAAGGCTGCTGCAGGCGGCGAGCAGCAGCGCGACGGCGATGGCGGGCGTGGCGCGCATGTAAGTCGTGCCCGCAACTGCGGTGACTAGCGTGCGCGGGCGGGCGCCTTGGGCTGCGTCGGCGCGCGCGTGCGCGAAGCCGCGAGGCGCGCCAGCGTCCCGATACCCTCGTAGGTGTAGCGCTGCACGCCGCGTCGGCCGCTGCAAATGGCCCCGAGCATGGCGGCGCCCACGGTACGCGCCGGGATGGCACGGTAGGCAATGTACCTGCCGCGCAGCAGGGGATTCACCAGTGGCAGCAAGGCTCGTGCCGCGAGCTCCAGCGGGCGCACCTCGCCGCGCCAGCCGAGCAGCAGTGACGGCTGCAGGATATCGAGCGATTCGAAGCCCGCCTCCTCCAGCCGCTGCTCCATCTCGCCCTTGGTGCGCAGGTAGAAGGTGCGCGCGCTCGGGTCCGCGCCCACGCTCGATATGACCACAAAGCGCTGGGCATTCGCCGCCCTTGCGGCGCGCGCAAACGCCAGCACGCACTCGAGGTCGACCGCGCGAAAGCGCTCCTGCGAGCCTGCCTGGCGCAGGGTCGTGCCAAGACAGCACAGTGCAACGTCGCAGCTGGCGCCCTTGAGCTGCGCCTCGAGGTGCTCGAATTGCACGATGCGATTGGCGAGTCGCGCATGCTCGCGTCCGAGCGGCCGCCGTGAAACGGCCAGCACGCGCCTGATGTCCGGCGCCTCGAGGAGCGCTGCGAGCGCGTAGCCGCCGGCAAGCCCGCTCGCTCCGGCCAGCAGCGCGAGCCGCCCCTCTGCGCCTGACATCGTTGCACCCCTCATCGCAGCCGCGGATGTCGTTTTCGGACAGCTTAGAAGTGCACGTGTTCGGCGGCAAGGCGCGCGCGCTGTTGCGCCACCGCAGCGCCCCGGCGCCGCGCTGGCGGCGCGCCGTGCCGCATCGCAGTGCTACCATTTCCCGCGGCGCGTCGTGCGCTGACGGTGGGCGCACCCGGTGAGACCCTTGAAGCTGTCCTTGATGCTGGCTGCGATGCTGGCGCCGGCCTCGGCGCTCGCCGTGACCGATGTCGAGCGGGTGGCGGTGTACCGGGAGTTCCGTGCGGCGTTTGATGCGCACCGCTACCCGGACGCGCTGCCGCTGGCGGAGAAGCTCGTGGCGCTTACCCAGGAGCAGTACGGCGCCGGCGACCGCGAGCTGGTCAATCCGCTGGCCAATCTCGGCACCACCCAGTACCGCATGGGCGACTACAAGGATGCCGAGGATAGCTACCTGCGCAGCGTGAAAATCGCCGCCGACACCGGCGGCGGCAGCGCTGACCGTCTGCTGTTGCGCCCGCTGCAAGGGCTCGGGACAACCTACTACGCCACTCGGCAGTATGAGGATGCGAGCGTCACCCTGCAGCGCGCGCTCGATCTGAGCCGCAATCTCGACGGTCTGCTGAATCCCGGGCAGATGCCGATCCTCTATCCGCTGATCGGCAGCCTGGTGAATCTCGAGCGCCACAGCGAGGCGGATCGAGAGTTCCAGTACTCGGTACGGGTCGCCGAGAGTGCCTGGGGCGGCACCGATGCGCGCGTCATTCGCCCGGTGGACCGTTATGCGCGCTGGCTCGAGCATATGGGCCGCTACCCTTCCGCGCGCGCCGAGTACGCCCGCGAGCTCACCATCGCCGAGGGCGCCGGCAGTCGCGCCGCACGCCTGGTGATCGACCCGCTGCTGGGAATTGCGCGCAGCTACCGGCTCGAGGCCACGAACGGCAGCGACGAGGAAGCCGCCCAGTACGCGGACCCGTTCGGGCAGCCGAGCGTCGGCGTGCTGGGCGACCATGGCGGGCACGGCCTGCACCCCGACGGGGAGAAGGCGCTGCTGCTCGCGCTGCAGACCATCGACAAGATGAGCCCGGTCGATCACAAGCTGCGCGGCACGACGCTGATGGAGCTGGGCGACTGGTACCTGTGCGCTGATCAGCCCGACAAGAGCCTCGCGCGCTATCGCGAGGCCTGGAAGGACTTCCAGCAGGCCGGCTCGACCGCAACGCTCGATGTGCCGAGGCAGCTGGCTTACCGGACGCCTGCCTCCTCGGCCGCACGCTCACGGCTCGCCGAGCGCGAAAACACCGATGAGCATTCGGTCCAGGCGACCTTCACCGTGAAGCGCGACGGGCACACCGCCAACGTGGTCACCAGCAGCAGCGATGCCACGGGCGCACAGCAGAAGACCGTTCTGACCGCGGTGCGGCGCGCCCGCTACGCGCCGCGCCTGCTGAACGGCGAGCCGATCGACACCGAAGGCGTCACGCTGGTCGAAAAGCTCCTGTCGAAGAGGCCGCGCCAGCCCTAGGGCGGCGCCGCGTCCCCGTCCGGACCCGCCTCCTCGATCGGCACCGCCTCGATCAGCACATTGGCGGCCGTCTCGACGCCCGACTGCACGCTCAGCGGCTCGTCGTGCGCCAGCTGCTGGGCGGCGGCCTGCTGCGGAAACTGCACCAGGAATTTGGCCGCCGCATCACGCATGGCCGCGAGCGTCGCGCGCTCGAGCGGCGTACCGTTCGACATGCCCTTGGCGAGGGCGCTGCCGTAACCGGTGAGGGTCAGCGTGTCGACCCTCTCCCCCTGCGGCGTGTAGACATTGATGCGGTAGCGGATCGTGGCGGCGTCGTAGCGTCCGCCGGTGTCACGGTCAGTCACGAAGGAGTACTGATCGATCAGCGGCTCAAACACCGCCCTGAGCCCGGTGCCGGCGCGCGCCGCCTCCAGATCCTTGAATTCCTGCACCTGGCGGAACGAGTCCTTGAAGATATCGCGCAACAGGTGCACGTGCCCCGGTCCCAGCGCGATGCGCCACTCGACGCCCCAGCGTGTCTCCTTGTGCACGTAGTTGCGCAGCTCGTTGGGAAGTACCAGACCGACGCTGCTCGGCAGCGGCTGCAGCAGCGGCTGCGGCAGGACCGGATCGGGTGTGATCGTGATGGCGCCGCAGCCGCTCAGGGCGGCCAGCGCGACGGCGCCGGCAAACACTCGCGCGGCGTCTAATGCTTCATGCCGACGAACGTGCCGGCGTTCTGCTCGCATATCAATCTCATTAGGGCGGAAAAGCGGATGTTTGTAAACGGTGGAAAGTCCGGCCCCTCGGGAAACCCGATGGCGTGAATGCGCATCGGCCGCCGGCCGTCGGGGCCGGGCTTGTTGAGAGCGCCGATCGAGTCGAGCGCCTCCTGAATGGAGTCGCCGGTGAACTCATCGCCGAGCACGACGACGGCGATCCGCTTGTCGGGCGCCCAGTAGCGGCGCACCGCTTCCACCATGCCGGGAACGGGATTGGAGGTACTGAAGGCGCGCCACTTCCTGGCGCGCTCGTGGATGTCCTTGCGCTGCTCGGGCGTGTCGGCGAGCCAGCGGCCGCGGGTTCCCTCGTACATGTACGTTCCCTGGTCGTTCATGACCTGCAGGCCCTGGACATGCGGATAGAGGCTCAGGATCTCCTCGATGATCGCGAGGTTCATGTCCCAATGATCGCTCGTCATGCTGGAGGACGTGTCGATGACGAAAATGATGTAGTCGCTGTCGATCGGAAAACCGCCGACCGCCGCGCTGTGCGGGCTCTGTGCGCGCTGCGTGAGCAGGCGCTGCATCTCCTCGGTGAGCGCCTCCTGCGCGGCCACAAGCTGGCGCTCGACGATGTTGCTCACCGCGGCATCCTCGCGGCTCCCGGCGTAGCGGCCCCGGATGCGACTGAGATCGCCGGCGAGGCTCGAGAGCTTGCCGCGCTCGCGCTCGAGGGTCTCGCGACTCCCCACGAGCTCGCGGTTGAGCTCGTCAGTCTGTCCGCGGATTATGTTCAACTGCTCCTCGAGGAGTCGCACTTCGCCCCCCATGTGCCTGCGGCTCTCCTCGAGCACCGCGGGCTTGCCGACCGCGGTCAGCACCATCAGCAGGATCATGGCGCCGAAGCCGCAGCAGATGCAGTCCAGGAACGACAGGCTGAAGACCTCGACCTCGCGCCTGCGTTTCATCACGGCCAGTCCTTCGACGGCATGAGCAGCGTGCCGTCGGTGACGCGCGAGAGGTGCCAGAAGCGGTGCGCGGCCTGCAGGTCGCCCTCCATGGGCAGCAGCACACTGTCGATCGGCACGTGCTCGGGGAGCTGCGACACCGCCTCGTCGAAGAGGCGGATCCGCTCGGCGGAATTCACGTAGCGCCGCAACCCCCGGGTCTTGCCCTGGGTCGGCAGGCCGTCGGTGATCAGCACGATCTGGTCGGGGAGCGGTGTGAGGCTGCGCGCCGCGGCAAAGGCGTTGTAGAGGCTGGTGCCGTCGGCCGGGACGAGCGTCTCGAGCGCCTGCATACCGCGCGCGCGCGCTGCCACGTCCGAGCCCGCGAGCCAGCCGCCCGGCACGAGCGGCTGCGCCTGAGTGTTGAAAGTCAGGATCTGGTAGCTGCTGCCGGCGGGTATCTGCGTCATGAGCCAGTCGACGATCGCCACCGCGCGGCGCCACTTGGCGGCGGCGCGCTTGTGCGCGTCGTCCTGATTGCGCAGCCGGATGATCGCCACCAGATCCTCGTGCAGCATGCTGGCGGAGACATCGAGCAGGATCAGGATGTGCTTACCACGCGGGGTGAGCCCGGTGATGTAGCGGCGCTCGGCGGCCATTCGCCCGCTCACCTGCTGGCCGAGCGGCGCGCGCTCGAGACTGCCGGCCTCGAGCCGGCGTGTGCCCTCCTCCAGCGAGCGGATGTCGGCCTTGAGCTTCTCGATGTGCTCGCGGCGCGCGACGGTCTGCGCGTCGTAGCTTGAGAGCTGCTCGCGGCGGCTGGCGAGATCGGTCACGATGCGGTTGGTCTCGCGCGTGGCGCTCGCGATCTCGTTGCGGGTACGGGTGAGCGTGTCGCGCAGCACGGCGAGGTTGCGCGTGCCCGTCAGCGCCTCTTCCTTCAGCCGGCTGACCTCGGCGCTGAGCACATCGGTCTCTCGCAGACGTACGGCGCCGGCTTGCGCGCTCAGGATGGTGTAGAAGAGGATCACCGCGCCGAAACCGCAGCAGATCGTGTCCAGGAACGAGAGGGTGAAGACCTCGAAGCTACGGCGTCGCGCCACGGCCGTAATCGCCTGAAGCTAAGCGCGCGACCCGGGAGCCGCGTCTGCGACGGCGATCAGCGCCAGCGTGACGCCCGGGTCACCGACGCGCACTTCGTCCCCGGCGCGCACGCGCGCGCGCTCCGCGACCCGCTCGCCGTTCACGAAGCTGCCGAAGCGGCTGTGATCGAGCAGCAGCAGCTCCGCCCCATCACGCAGGAACGTGCAGTGGCGACGCGACACGCCCGCCAGCCCTTCCGCCAGAGTGATCGCATGCGCCGTCCCCGGTGCGCGCCCCACCACCAGTGGCTCGGCGCCGAGCGCATAAGTGCGGCCCGCGAACAGCACGTGCGACGGCGCGAGCCCAGGGGCGTCCGCCTGCGCACTCTCGCGCGCGGCCAGCGCCGCCAGCGCCGGCTCGGCACCGGCGGGCAACCGGCGCAGCAACCGCACCGGCTCGGTGGCGCCGCGCGGCGTCAGCTCGAGGAGCGAGGTCGCGGCTGCCGCGAAGCCCTCCGGCAGGCTCACGAGCTCGCAGCCGGCAAATTGCGCCAGCGCCTCGCGCACGCCGGGAAACCCCGTCACCGCGCGCGGCACGAGCAACGTGAGCGCGCTGCCCGCCGGCCGCAACTCGTGCAGCAGGCGCGCGATCTCGCGCCACACCGGCTGCGCCGCGTGCGCCAGCTGGTCGCGGCTGACCGGCACCTCGACGCGCCCGCCAGCGGTCGTGAGCGCGGCGGTGGCGACGCCTTGTGCCATGGCATCGCGCGCCAGGCCGGGAAGCGCATCGAACAGCTGCTGCTCGGTGGCGGCGTCGTGCAACGCGTCGAAGCGCGTCTGCCTGACCATGGCCGTGTTGATGAGATCGAGCCACCCCTGGTAAAGCTGCCACAGTCCGCCGCGCGGGCTGAGCAACGAGCGCCGGCGGCAGGTCGGACCGTCGTCGCGCTCGATGAGGGTTGCGGCCACGTGGTGCAGGCCGAGCTCGACCACGATCGCAGCTCCCGCGCCGCCCAGCGCCGCGGCCGACACCACCGCCGCGTCCACGAAGCCGTCGACCGGCAGGGCCAGCTGGCGGGCGACGCCCAACAGCGCCCCCAGTCCGAAACGCTCGGCGCCCGCGGGCGCGGCGATCCAGATGCGCTCCCCGGCCGCGGGCGGGTGAGCGGCGAGGCGCCGCGTCACCTCCGCCAGGACCAGCGACAGCGCGCGCGCCGCGGGTTGCGCCTCGCGCAGCACACTGCCGAGGTGACGCGTGGAAGTGGTCGTCGGCAGTTGACGCACCGTGTGCCAGGCGTCGGCGCCGGCTGCCTCCACCGCGGAGCCGTCGGACACGGCCGACGGGGAGCTCGCGAGCACCACCCCGCCGCGCGCGACAGCGAACGCGCGATCATCGGGCTCGATGGCAAACGGCTTCATCGGCTTCGGCGCGCTTCAGATGTCGACCGGGAAGCTCACGTTGTTGTCGGCCGACTGGCGCTTGTCGGGCGCCACCGTCGCGTCCTGGGTCGCGCCGGCGGGAGGGGAGGGCGCGGTAGTGACCGGCGCGGGAGTGGCTGGCGCCTGAGCCACCGGCGCCTGGCCGGCCGGCGCCTGAGCGGCCGGCGCCGCCGTTGCGAGGCCTGGCGGCGTGCGCGGCCCGGACATGACCGATTGCGCGGCGGCGCGCAGGGTCGCCACCGCGAGCGCGGCGCACAGCGCGACGAGCAGGGCCAGGATCCAGTTCTTCATGGTGCATCCTCCGCATAGCGTGCGACCCGGAACCCGAGCGTAGGGGCCGGACCATCGGCGGTGTCGCGCCACGCGAGCCGCAGCTCCGAGACGCTGGCGGTTTTCCAGCTCGCCCCGCGCACGACGTGCAGCGTACCCTGCTCGGGGCCCAACGGGTCGGTCACCGCAGCCGCGTCCACGAAGGACTCGTAGTAGTCGTTCACCCACTGCGACACGTTGCCCGACACGTCGTGCAGCCCCAGGGCCGTCGGGCGGAACTTACCGACCGGGGCGAGGACCGGGTAATCGTCGCGATACCCGGGAAGCGTCGCCGGGAGCGAGCTGCCGGTCTCGCTGCCCGCGAGGTTGCCGGCCTGCGGCGGCACCGGCGGCGAATCGCCCCAGGCGAAGCGCTGCGACACCCCGGCGGCGCCGTAGCGCGCGGCATACTCCCACTCTGCCTCGGTCGGCAGGCGGTAGCCGCGGGTCACCGGCCGCGTCAGCACGAAGCCGTTGCCGCTGCGCGCGTACGCCGGCGGCAATCCGTCCTGCTGCGACAGCCAGTTGCAGAACTCCGCGGCGTCATCCCAGCTCACCTGGGTGACCGGCTGACTGTCCAGATCGATCGACTGGCGCTCGATGTAGCCCGAGGCATGGGTGGCGCGGAATCTACGGAACTCGCCGTTGGTGACCGGCTGCACCCCGATGTAGAACGGCCGCTGCAGCGTGACGCTGCGCAGGCCCTCGTTCGGCCGCCGGCCCTGCTCGCGCCGTTCGCTGCCCATCTGGAACGTGCCGGGCGGCACGAGGCGCAGCAGGTAACCGATCTGACTCCTGGTGAGCGGCGCGCTCTCCAGCAGCGCCTGCGCGCGATCCGAGGGCGTGAGGTGATACAACACCGTGCGCTCGAGCTCGGGTGCGGGCGTGATGATGCCTTCGAAGGAGACGAATCCAGCCTTGCGCACCTCGATGCGGTGCTCGACGGCCGGCAGGCTCAGCGACTGCGGGGTCAGTCCGCGCGGTGCGCCGTCGACGAGCAGCTCTGCGCCGGCGGGCTCGCCGGCCACCTTCACGCGCGCGAATACCGCGGTGAGCCGCGCGTCCGCACTCAGGCTGCGACCGGGCGTGGCGAACACCTCCTGCGTCCAGACGGCGTAGCCGGGCAGGCTCACGAGCACCGGATAGGCGATACCGGCGGGCAGCTCGACCGCGAGTGGCGCGCGGCCGCGATGGGTGCCGGCGATCGTGACCTCTGCCCCCGCGGGGTTCGAGCGCACACTGAGGTGCGCGTCCGGCTGGCCGAGGGTCACCGGTCCGACGGCGAGCGCCTGTCCGCCCCTGAGCACGACGCTGCTCTCCCAGCTCTTCCAGCCCTGCGCCGCGATGCGGATGCGGCGCACCCCGGAAGCGGCGGCAATGGTCGCCGGCGCCGGGCCACTGTCCACGCCATCCACGCTGACGTGCGCGCCCTGCGGCACGGCCGTCACCGTGAGAGTGCCCCACGCGCTCTGCAGGCGCACGTGCAGCTCCTGGCGCGCGCCCGCTCCCTGGATGGTGAGGGTCGTCGCGTAGTCGACGTAACGCGGCGCGCGCAGGCTGACGGTGCGCTCGCCCGCCGGCACGGTGAGGACTGCGGGCGCGAGGCCCGCGGCGACGCCGTCGATACTCACCGCCGCCACCACGCCCGCGGTGTCGATCTGCAGTTGCCCGGGGAGTTTGACCAGCGCCAGATGCACCGCGCTCGCAGCGCCCGGCCGCACCAGGACTGCAGCCTCGGCCGGCAGGAAGCCGTCGCGCTCCGCGCGCACGATCCGCCGGCCCGGGAGAATCAGCAGCCGGCCACCCAGGTGCAGCGACAGCGCCCCGGGCGCGCGCACCCGCGCGTCCTGCGGACGTACATCCAGTGCCACCGACCCGACCCGCGCGGCCAGCAGTGTGAGCGCCGCGGCGGTCCCCGCCGCCGCGGCGAGCCACCAGGCGCGCCGCGCGCTCCCGGGCGAAGCCGCGGCGCGCGCGCCCGGGCGCGGCACCGCCAGGGCGGCGGGCACCTGGATCTCGAGATCCTGGTCGCCCCCGTCCTCGGGTGACACTGCGGCGAGGGCGGCCGCGGGCGCGATGGTGACGTTGCCGGCGAGATGCTCCACCGACAGGCGCAACAGCGTGCGCGACGCCTCACTGACCCTCACCTGCGCGTCGCCGACGCTGAGCACATCGTCGCGGCGCAGATCGCGCTCGCCCGCGAGCGGCCGGCCGTTGAAGCGCACCACCACTCCCGCGGCGGGCTGCACCAGCCACAACCCCCGTTGGCGTCTGACCGACAACCCCGCGCCGGCATCCACACCCGGCACCACGACGTCGGATCCGGTGCCGCCAATGATCAGCGTTTCCCCGAGCACACGCTCGCCGGCGGGCTCGAGCACACGCACCTGCCCCCACGCCCCAGGCTGCATCGACACGCCGTCGTTCATGGGCAGCTCAGATGCGCTCGGAGCAGCTGACGTTCACCGTCTGGCTCTGCTGCCCAGGGCTGACGGTGATGTCGCGGCGCACGTCGCGGTAACCCTCGCGCGTGCCGATCACGGTGTAGTGGCCGGGCTTGAGCTCGATGTCGCGCCTGGCGAAGCTGCCGAACGCGCCGACGCTGGGTATCGCCACCTGCGTGAGGCTGTCCGATGTCAGGGACAGAGGTACGGGCTTGTCGAATTCCGGCAGCAGCGCGGACACACGCGCAATCTGCGCGCGCAGATCCGGACCCGGCGACGGCTGCTCCTGCGCCGACTGCAGCAGTGCGACCGCCTCATTGCGAACCTGCGGCGACGCCAGCCGCTCGGGACGATCGATCAACGCCTGCAGGGCATCCTCGAGCTGCATGCGCGCCGTGGCCCGGGCCCTGCCTTCCTGGGCAAAGACGAGTGAGCGATCCTGACGCAGCGCCGAGGTGTAGAGCTGCAACGCCTCGTCCCAGCGCTCCTGCGCCTCGAGCCCCACGCCGCGCGCGCGGATCGCCGCGAAGCCGCGCTCGCCGGTGACCGCATTGACCCGCCGCAGGCCCTCCACAGCCTCGACCCCGCTGGGACGCAGGTCGTGCGCTCGTGTGAAAGCGGCGCGCGCCTCCTCGAGGCGGCCGGCACCGAGTGCCGCGAAACCCTCGCCGGCCGCCTTGGCGTAACTGTCATCGCCGAAGGCGGCGATCGAGCGCGCGAGCCCCAGGCGGGCCTGCGCATTCTTCGGATCGAGTGTCAGCACCTGGGTGTAGTCCTGCGCCGCGCGCGAGAACTCGCGCGCGGCCTGCGCGTTCTCGGCGTCCGCGAGCAGCGGCAGAACGCCCCACAGGCGTCGCGCGCGGCTCTGCCCGAGCGCCGCCCGCTGGTCCTGCGGATCGATGCGTGCCGCCAGATCGAAGGCCTGGGCCGCCAGCTCCTGTTGGCCGGCGCTGAGCGCGCGCTCACCCGCGGCGAGCTGGGCGGTGAGCGCCGCCGGCGCGGCACGCTCGACCGCCTCGAGCAGCCGCGAGGCCTGCGCGAGGCGTTGCTGCGCGAGCGCGAGGCTGCCGGCGTCGTACGCGCCAACCGACTCGGCGGCGCGTGTCTTGGCCGCGGCGAAGTCGGCGCCGCCCCAGACACCCGCGCCGCGGGTCTCGAGCACGGCAAGCCGGCGGTCGAACCCCGCGCGGTCGGTCGCGAACCGGGCGCTCGCCTTGGCCGTCGCTGCAGGCGCCGCGGTGCTGCCGGGGGGCGCGAGGTTGTCGGCAGCGCCGTTGAGCGGCGCCGCGGCCGGCACCGCGGGCAGCCTTGCGTAACGCGGCAGCCAGAAGAACGCGGCGAGTGCCACAGCGGCCAGCCCGGCGAGCGCGAGCAGTATCCGCGGGGTATGGCTGCGCATGGGCTCGAGCCGCGGCCGCTGCGGGATGGCCGCCTGGCGCAACTCCTCCCACCGCGCCTGTCCGTCGCTGACGCCGGGCCCCGGCGCGCGCGGCGGCGGACTCGGTGGCGACCCGGATGGCGGCGTTGCGGACGGCGGATCCGGCGGATCCGTCGGCTTGGCCGGCTCCGCATCGCGCGGCGGCTCGGCAGTCTCGAAGTCGAACGTGAGGGTGTCGTTGAGCGCCGCATCGAGCCCATCGATGATTTCGCGCATCGAGGCCGGCCGCACGTTCGCATCCTTGGCGAGCATGCGGCTCACCAACGAGCCGAGTTGCAGCGGCATGCGCTCGGCGGGCCTGAGCGGCGGCACCGGCTCGCGCTGCACGCGCTGGGCGTCGAAGCTCGGATAGTGCGGCGGGTAGCGCGACAGCAGCTCGTAGGCGAGCGCGCCCAGCCCGTACACGTCGTCCGCCGGCGCGGGCGGCTCGCCGCGCAGCTGCTGGGGACTTGCGCTGAAGGGCGACAGCGTGCGCGCCAACTCGCTGCCTGCATCCAGCACCTGGCCGCAGGCGCCGAAGTCCGCCAGCTTCACGCGTCCGCGCGCATCGAACAGCACGTTCGCGGGCTTGAGGTCGCGGTGGATCACGCCGCGCTCGTGCGCGTGCTCGAGCGCCTGGGCGATCTGGAGCAGCACCGGGACGATGGCGAGGTAGCCGGCGCCGCGCAGCCGGCGCAGATCGCCTCCGGGGGCCAGCTCCATGGGCAGCAGCAGCGCGCCGTCCCCGGTCTCCGGCGGAAACACCTTGAGGATCCCGGGATGATCCAGGCGGCTGGCGTTCTGGTACTCGTGCACCAGCACGGTCCACGCGGTCGCGGTGCTTCCTGGCGCCGGATGCAGGATTTTCAGCGCAATGTCGGTCCCGCGCTGCGGATCATGCGCGCGCCACACTTCGCCCTGCCCACCGGTGCCCAGCCGTTCGTGCAGAGTGTAGCGGGCCTTGATTGCACGCCCGGGATCCGCAGTCACCGCCTCGGTCATGGCCCGTCAGTGTGCCGCATCCACCGCGACCGGTACCGGGGGCACGGGAGCGGGCTCGGTTGCCACCTGCACCGCAGTGCCGTTCTCCTCCAGGTACAGATCGTGCAGCATCTTGCGCCATTCCCGGTATTGCTCCTCGGCGGTCCCGGTGAGCCTGAGCGTGCGGCCCTCGACGTCGATGACCTGAGGTGCGACCTCGGACTGAAAGGTGTCCGACATTTCCTTGAGCGCCTGGGCATGCACCTTGGCGTCCGAGTACTTCTTGAGTCCCGACAGAATGGCCGCCGTGCCGCCGATGGCGCCGCCGTAACGCGCCGCGGACTGAACGCGCTGACAGTTGTAGTCATAGACGCCGCACTGATTGGGCACCAGCACGCTCGCCAGCACCGCGGCTGCACCGAGGTAGGTACGGGTGCGCGCCTGGTTGAGCGCGCGCTGCTCCTTCTCGATTTCCTCGAAGCTCGCGCGCCGCCACTGGCCATAGGAGAGGTTCATCTGGTCGCTGAAATTCGCGTAGTAGCCGTTGACGGTGTCGATCACGGTGGCGTCACGCTGGCGGATGCGCTCGACGCGCGTGGCGATCGGATCATCGGTGGCCGGCAGGCGCGTCACTTTCACCAGTCCCTTCGGGTCCCTGGCGAGGTAGCCGCTCATCGCCGCCGGTGCCAGATCACCCGCGAACGCCAGCTGTGTCACGCGGCGGATGTCGCGCCGGTCGCCGGCCTGCAGCGCATCGCGCGCCGCCACCATGTCGTTGGCGATGGCCGAGTACAGGTTCTGGAACGGGTCGCGTGCCTTCAGGGCCGCATCGGTCTTGTACGAGCCGGTATCCGGCGGGTTCTCGTAGCGGCGCGCGCCGATCCAGACACGCCCGGTGGAATCCTTCACCGTGATCTCGAGCGCGAGCTTCGCGCCGGTAGACTCGAGGATGCGGCCCGACACGAGCACGTCGACGAACTGCGCGCTCTCGGGAGCCACGCGCACCGCTCCCCACTGTCCCGAGGACTCGAGCGTGCCGCGCAACAGCGTGGCGATATAGCGCGACTCGGCCTTGCGGATATCGGGGTTGATGCGCTGTTTCTCGAGCGCCTTGGCGTCCAGGTTGGGGGGCACGCCGGGGTCGAGCGGATGCACGGTGACGTCGAGCAGCTCGTCCTGCGGAATCTGCCGCTGCGCCTGGATGGGGTTGAGCTTCGGTAGCGGCTTGGATTCGTGCACCACGCAGCCGCCCGCCGCGAGCAGCACGGCGCAGCCCAGCACGGCGAGCCCTCGCCCCATCCTGCCTCGCAGCTTGTCTGTCTGCTCGCGCATCGTCACTTGCCCTGCGCATTCCTCTTGTAGTCGATGTATTCCTGCCAGAGCTTCTCCTTCAGCTCCGGATCGGTCTCCTGCTGCGCCGCCTGCCGCAGCCGCCGCGCGACCACATCGTCGTCGCTGCCGTCGGGAATCTCACGCGCGGCCGCGCCGTTGCCGGCGTTGTCGTCGGGTTTCCTGCCGGCTTTCTCGGACTTCAGGTCACCCGAGGGATCGCGGGGCTTGGCCCTGCCCGGGCCCGGGTGCCGGCCCGGCTTGTCCGCGTCCTCCTGCGGCACCTCGGTGGACGCAGTGCCCGCGGAGTCCGCGCTCTTGTCCGCGCCTTGTCCCTCGGCCGTGGCGCTGCCGGCGGCAGCCGCCCGCCGCGCATCGCGCTCCTGCGCGACGCGTTGCTGCTCGGTACGCAGCTCGGCATCGAAGGAGCCGAGCGAATCACTGAACCGCTTGTCGATCGCCGCCTGGCGTTCTTCCGAAGTCTGCCCCGGCCCGTTTGCGCCCGCGGCAGCCGCATCCCCCGGCCCACCGCCCGCCGGCGCGGCGCCGCCGGATACCGGATCAGCGGCGGCGCCGGTGCTCGCCGTGGCCGGCTGCGTTTGACCTGCCGCAGGTGCTGCGCCCGCGCCGCCATCCTGCCCGCGCGTCGCCGACGGTGCCGACGGCGATGAGGCACAACCCGCGCCCAGCAGCAGCGCGCTGACCAGCAGGATGCAATTCGGCGCGGTACGCACGCTCATCGCTCACTTCGAGGACGCCGGTCTGTACTTGGCGTCGGCATCGAGGGTGTCGTCCGCGCCGCTGAAGAAGGTGCGCAGCTGGCCGGCCATGCGATCGCAGGCCACGCCCTGCACGCGCGCGATGAAGGGCAACGGGACCACCGCCCCCACGATGGCTGAAGTCCCGGTCACGTCGGTGCCGACGCTGCCGGCGGTTTTCGCCTCCTTGAGATCCCAGATCGTCGCCTCGTAGTTGGTTTCCTTCTCCCACCAGCCGAAGCCGATGCAACCCGCCGCGCCCGGCGCGGCACCGCAGGCGATGCTGCCGCCGCCGTCGGTCTTGCGTGTGCCGCCGTCAAGCCAGACGATGTAACGCACGTGCGACTGTGCCACCTTCTCGGCGAGTCCCGGTCGTGTCAGGAGCTGCTCGACAGCCTCGGGGCGCGAGGGCGCCGTGCCCGGCTCGAACCACGGGAACGTCGAATCGAGAAACTCCTGGTGGCCGCGGACGGCGATGGCGCTGTCGCCATGGCCCGCGAGTCCGCCGCCCACGCAATCCATGAAGCCTTCCTCGGCGGCAGCGCCCTCGACCTGGGGCTTGGGGAGGATGACCACGGCTTCGCTCTTCACGATCCGGGTGTGCAGCTCGCGCGATTCGTCCACGCGCGACTGCATGCAACCGGGCAGGCTCGCGATCGCGGCCAGCGTGAACGCGCTGTATGAAACGATGTAGCGGCTGTTCATGGTGGACTCCCCATCAGTCCTGCGCGCAGGCCGAAACTCTCACGCGAAACTGCTGCTGTGACGCAGTATGCCACCGCTCGGGATGTCTGACCGCGTGCCCTGCGAGCGGTTCCCGAAGGGCGGGGAACGCCCTACAGGCCCAGCCGCAACTGCGAGCCGGCAGGAACCGGGGGACAAAACAGCGTGGTATTCAGTGGGTCACGCGAGGAGGCATTGAGGTTCAGCCTGCGGCAGGCGATGCGGAAGCGGTTCCTGAGCAGCAGCGCATAGGGTCCGGTGCCGCGCATGCGTGAGCCGAAATTCGGATCGTTGGCGCGGCCCCCGCGCATGGCGCGAATCAG
>DATKEZ010000142.1:0-1641 GCA_035511775.1 Steroidobacteraceae bacterium
CGGCTCTGCCGGTGGCGGTAGCGCGCCGAGCGACAGCGGCTCTCCGGCCGACGGCGCGGCCGACGCCGCGCCGCCGTGCGCCAACGCCGCGGCGACCTCGGGCGGCGAGAAGGTGGTGCGCTTCGTGCGCCGTGTGAAGAACGCCGACCGCGAGCGCAGTGTGATCCGCATCCCCTCGTTCGAGAGCGTGGGCGCCGATCCGGTGCTGTACGCCCACGCCTCGCGCATCCTGCACCTGGAGTCGAACCCCGGTAACGCACGTGCCCTGGTGCAGCGCCACGGGGATACGGAGGTGTGGCTGAATCCGCCGCCGATCCCGCTCACCATGAAGGAGATGGACTGGGTTTACGAGCGGGCCTACGCCCGCGCGCCGCATCCGTTCTACGGCAAGGCCAACATCCCGGCCTACAAGATGATCCGCTTCTCGGTCGCGATTCAGCGCGGCTGCTTCGGCGGCTGCACCTTCTGCTCGATCACCGAGCACGAGGGCCGCATCATCCAGAGCCGCTCCGAGGACTCCGTGCTGCGCGAGATCGAGACGGTGCGCGACACCGTGCCGGGATTCACCGGTGTCATCTCGGATCTCGGCGGACCGACCGCCAACATGTATCGCCTCGCCTGCAAGAGCCGCGAGATCGAGAGCGCCTGCCGGCGTCCCTCGTGCGTCTACCCGGGCATCTGCCCCAATCTCAACACCGACCACGCGCCACTCATCCAGCTCTACCGGCGCGCGCGGGCGCTCCCCGGTATCCGCAGGGTACTGATCGCCTCGGGCGTGCGTTACGACCTCGCCATCGAGTCGCCCGAGTACGTCAAGGAGCTCGCCCAGCACCACACCGGCGGCTATCTCAAGATCGCGCCCGAGGCGCTGGCAGAGGGGCCGCTGTCGAAGATGATGAAGCCCGGAGTGGCCGCGTACGATCGCTTCAAGGCGCTCTTCGAGCGCTACTCGAAGGAGGCCGGTAAGGAGCAGTACCTCATTCCCTATTTCATCGCCGCGCACCCCGGTACCTCGGACCAGGACATGCTGGAGCTGGCGATGTGGCTGAAGCAGCACGGCTTCCGTGCCGATCAGGTGCAGGCCTTCCTGCCCGGTCCCATGGCGACCGCCACTGCCATGTACCACTCGGGCAAGAACCCGCTGAAGCGGATCACGCGCACCAGCGAGGAGGTTTTGATCCCCAAGGGCCTCAAGGTACGTCGTCTGCACAAGGCGTTCCTGCGCTATCACGATCCCAACAACTGGCCGCTGCTGCGCGAAGCGCTGCGCCGCATGGGGCGGGCGGATCTGATCGGCAACGGCCGCCGGCACCTCGTGCCGCCCCATCAGCCGCCCGGCACGGGGCGCGCTCCCGAGGGACAGCGGGGAGTCAACCGGCCGTTCCGCACCCAGCACACGGGGCTGCCGCGCACACCGGGCCGTAAGCCGCACCGCGCGGTCCTCAAACGCTCCTGAAATCGTAACGCCGGCGCCGCCAGGGGTGTGCGATTGCGGATGCCGCCAGCGCGAGAGTAGGGTGCACCTCATGAAGATACTGCGCGGCGCACGCTACCCGGGGCTCGTCGCGGCACTCCTGCTCGCCAGCTCCGCGCTGCTTCACGTTTCGGCGGCTGCGCCGCCGGCGACCGCAGTTGGCTCGG
>DATKEZ010000143.1:0-4114 GCA_035511775.1 Steroidobacteraceae bacterium
ACGGCGTTGTTGCCACCGAGCTCGAGCAGGCTCTTGCCGAGGCGCGCGGCGACCCGCTCGCCGACCTTGCGGCCGACCTCGGTCGAGCCGGTGAAGGAGATGAGCGCCACGCGCCGGTCCGCCACCAAGCGCGTCGCCAGCTCCGTGCCGGAGTCCACGAACAGCTGAAAGACCGGCGGCAGATGGTTGGCTTCGACCACGCTGTTGCACAGCCGCTGCAGCGCGAGCGCCGTCAGGGGTGTCTTGGGGGAAGGCTTCCACACGCAGGCGTTGCCGCACACGACCCCGAGGAACGCGTTCCACGACCATACCGCGACCGGGAAGTTGAAGGCCGTGATGATGCCCACGACCCCCAAGGGGTGCCATTGCTCGGACATGCGATGCCTGGGGCGCTCGGAGTGCATGGTGAGGCCGTAGAGCATGCGCGACTGGCCGACCGCGAAGTCGGCGATGTCGATCATTTCCTGAACCTCGCCCAACCCTTCCGCGAGGATCTTGCCGTTCTCCAGTGACACCAGCGTACCGAGGTCGTTCTTGTGCCGTCGCAACTGCTCCCCGAGCAGGCGCACCGCTTCCCCGCGCTTGGGCGCCGGCACGTCGCGCCAGGCAGCCGCAGCCTCGACCGCGGAGCTCAGCACCTGCTCGTAATCCTGCGCGCTGGCCGGCCGCACCTGCGCGAGCAGCGTCCCATCCGAAGGGTTGTGCACGTTCATGAGCGCGGCGTCGGTGGCGTTCGACCAGCCGTGCGATCCGGACCAGGCGCCGGGGTTGACGGCGCCCAATCCCAGGCGCTTCAGGAGCGCACCGATGTCCGTGCTCATCCGTGCGCCGCCTGGCGGCGCTGATGGCCGGCCTTACCCGATACGACCACCTCGCCGGATACGTGCTTGGTACCGCCCGGCGCGTAGTAACGGCCGAAGCGGTTGGCGAGAATCTCCGTCAGCCGGAACTGCTCCTGCGCCACGAAGCCACTGTACCGCCCCTGGTGCTCGAGCACGAGGTCCACGACCGCGGTGATTCCGGCCGCCGTCGTCACCTGAATCGCCGACCACAGTCGCCCGGCGATGACCTGCGGATAGATCTTGTTGACGTAGTTCTCCTCGCGCAGCTGTCCGTCCTGCATGCCGGTGACCGCTGCATACACGATCACCACATCCTGCAGGGTCTGCGGGACGGCGTTCTCCAGGATGCGCTTGAGCGTGCCGCGATCGTGATTGAGCTTCAGGTCGTGCATGAGCAGGCGCATCTGCTGGCAGTGACCCGGGTAACGCATGGTCTTGTAGTTCATCGTCTCGAGGTGCGCGCCGTGCGACTCGGCCAGCGACCCCAGACCCCCGGAGGTGTTGAACGCCTCATACAGCGTGCCGTCGATCTCGATTTCCTCGAGTCCCTCGAGAGGCGCAACCTCGAGCAGCCGCCCGTCGCTCACCGCCTGGCAGGGATTGCCGTACTCATTAATGAGTCCCTCGGTGGACCAGGTGAGGGAGTACTTGAGGACGTTGTTCGGGTGCTGCGGCAGAGCCCCGACGCGCAGCTTCACCGCCCGCAACGCGTCAAAGTGCGTGATCAGCTCGGCGGCGGCGATGCTGATGAATCCGGGAGCGAGCCCACATTGCGGCACGAATGCCTGGCCAGCCCCCGCGGCGAGGGTGCGCACCGAGCGCGTGACGTCCACGTCTTCGGTCAGGTCGAAGTAGTGCAGGCGCGCCTTGCGGGCGGCCGCGGCGACTGCGAGATTGCAGTAGTACGGCAGGCTGGAAACGATGGCATCGAGCGGGTGCTCGGCGAGATGGCGGGTGAGCGCCGCCGCGTCGCTCGCGTCCAGTGCAAAGGCGAGGATGTTGCGGGTCTCGTGGGCACGCACCACCGCCTCCGCCGCAGTGCCGTCGATATCGCCCAGTTGAACCTTGTAACTGCCCGATTCGGCTAGCAATCCGGAAATCAATGCGCCGATCTTGCCGGCGCCCAGAACCAATACGCGGTGCATAGAGCCCCTTGCGGAAAAGGGGCGCATTCTGCCCGCGAAGCGCCCGCAGCGCCAGCGCCGCGCCGCGGCGCCGGGCAGCGGAGGCGCCGGTGGCCGGACCGGTACGGAAAGCGTGCTAGGATCAATGACATGCGCTCACCCGAAACCACCTCCTGGCACAGCGCCAGCTGGCAGACGCGGCTGGCCCAGCAACAGCCGGTGTATGCGGATCCGCGCGCGCTCGAGCGGATCGTGGCGCACGTCTCGCGCCTGCCGCCGATCGTCGTCTCCTGGGAGATCGAGACGCTGCGCGGTCGGCTCGCCGCCGCCCAGCGCGGAGAGGCCTTTCTGCTGCAGGGCGGTGACTGTGCGGAAGCGTTTGCCGATTGTGAGTCGGACACCATCGCCAAGAAGCTCAAGATCCTGCTGCAGATGAGTCTGGTGCTGCTGCACGGACTGAAGAAACCCATCATCCGCGTGGGGCGCATGGCCGGTCAGTACGCCAAGCCCCGCTCGGCGGACACCGAGACGCGCGACGGGGTGACGCTGCCGAGTTATCGCGGCGACCTGGTCAATCGTCCGGAATTCACTCCCGAGGCGCGTGCACCGGATCCGGAACTGCTGCTGCGCGGTTACGAGCGTGCAGCGCTGACCCTGAACTTCGTGCGCGCGCTGGTCGAGGGGGGCTTTGCGGATCTGCACCACCCGGAGTACTGGGATCTGGGTTTCGTGCACCAGGCGCCGCTCAAGCACGCCTATCAGCGCATCGTGAGCTCGATCGGCGATGCGCTGGATTTTTTCGAGGGCATCAGCGGCCGCCAGGTTCACGAGGCCACGCTGGTGGACTTCTATGCGAGTCACGAGGGCCTGCACCTGCACTACGAGCAGGCACAGACACGCTTCCTCCCCCGGCAGAACCGCTGGTACAACCTCTCGACACACCTGCCGTGGATCGGCATGCGCACCGCCGGGCTCGAAGGTGCGCACGTCGAGTACTTCCGCGGCATCTCCAACCCCATTGCCGTCAAGGTCGGATCCGCCATGGACGCTGCCTGGCTGCAGGGCCTGGTGACGACGCTGAACCCGCAGAACCAGCCCGGCCGGCTCACCTTCATACACCGCTTCGGGGCGAAGGAAGTCGCGGCCGCGCTGCCGAAGGCGATCGAAGCGGTCCGCCAGACCGGACAGACGGTGCTGTGGGTGTGCGATCCCATGCACGGCAACACCGAGACAACCACCGGCGGGATCAAGACGCGCCGCTTCGAGAACATCCTCAAGGAGCTGGATCTGGCGTTCCGCATCCACGCCGAGCTGGGATCGTATCTGGGCGGCGTGCACATCGAGCTCACCGGGGACGACGTGACCGAGTGCACCGGGGGTGCGCGCGGACTCACCGACCAGGACCTGCAGCGCGCCTATCGTTCGAGCGTGGATCCACGCCTGAACCACGAGCAGGCCCTCGAGCTCGCCATGCTGATCGCCGAGCGCAGCCAGAGCCGCCGCGCCGACAAACGCGCCGGCACCGCCGCGCCCTGAGAGCTTTGCAGCGCATCAGTCCTGAGCCGGCCGCCGCGTACGATCCAGACTGCAGGCGCTGCCCGCGGCTCGCGAGCTTTCTGGCGCAGGCGCGCGAGCGTCATCCCGGGTACTGGGCGCGACCGGTGCCGTCCTTCGGTGCGCGCGAGCCGCGCATTCTGATCGTGGGTCTCGCGCCCGGCATGCACGGCGCCAACCGTACCGGCCGGCCCTTCACCGGAGATCACGCGGGGATCCTCCTGTACCAGACGCTCTACGAGGCGGGGCTTGCCAGCGGCGCGGTGTCGGCTTGCGCCAGCGACGGGCTCACGCTCTCGAACGCCCGCATCGTCAACGCGGTCAAATGCGTGCCGCCGCACAACAAGCCGCTGCCGCAGGAGATCCGCTGCTGCAACGCCTACCTGGCCACCGAGCTGCGGCAGTTGTCCACGGCGCGCGTGTACCTGGCGCTGGGGCGCGTGGCGCACGATGCGGTGCTGCTGACGCGCGACCTCACGCGCGCGCGCTTCCCTTTCGCCCACGGACGCGAACACCACCTCGATGCAGCGCACTACATGCTCGATTCGTATCATTGCAGCCGCTACAACACCTCGACCCGCCGGCTCACGCCGC
>DATKEZ010000144.1:0-1102 GCA_035511775.1 Steroidobacteraceae bacterium
AACGGCCGTGGCCGGCCGGCCACGTATTTGGAAATCCCCAATCGAATTAAGATCTTGCAATGTTGAACTCATGCACACAAGTGCCGTATCGTACGCCGCCATGCTGGGCATCGATCTCGAGCGCGCCGACCACGGCCTCCCGGAGGACTTCGCGATAGTCGCGACGCCGGCGGCGCGCGGGCTGTCGCAGCTGGTACTGCGGACCGACGTCGCCGGCATGCCGCTCGAGTGGATCGATTACAAGGAAGCCGCGCGACTGTACACCCAAGAGCAGGTGGCTTACACGTGCGGCTCGCTGTTGTATGAGCTGTACGGCGGCACCAATGCGCGCACCGGGCGGCGCACGGTGCTGGAGGTCAACTCCATCGTCGCGACCGTCGGGCACACCGGCAATCCGGGCAACACGCGCCACGACTACGTGCCGCCGCTGAACAACCAGACGCTGTTCCGGCGGGATGCGTACCTGTGCATGTACTGCAGCCAGCGCTTCGCCTCGCGCGAGCTGTCGCGCGATCACATCCGCCCCTTCAGCCAGGGCGGCACGGACATCTGGACCAACGTGGTGGCGGCCTGCCGCCGCTGCAACAACCAGAAGGCCTCGCGCACGCCCGAGCAGGCGCGCATGCAGCTGATCGCGGTGCCGTTCACGCCGACCTATGCGGAATACATCTTCCTCAAGGGACGGCGCGTGCTCGCCGATCAGATGGAATACCTGGTAGCGCATTTTCCGCGCTCGAGCCCACTGCACGATCGCATCCAGCGCTGGCTCAGCTGAAGCAGCAGCCGCGCGCTGCAGGACGCCTGATGCGCGCGTGACGATCAGGGCCGCCGGCTGCTATGGTGGCGCCGGTCTGTCTTACGGAGCGGCGCCTTGATCTTCCTTGTGGACGCTTCGGTCTACGTCTTTCGCGCCTGGCACTCCGTGCTCCCCGACATGCGCGACCGGGACGGCAACCCTGCCCACGCCGTGTTCGGGTTCGCGCGCTTCCTCGGAGATCTCATCGAGCGGGTGCGCCCCACCTACATGGCGGTCGCCTTCGATCAGCGCCGCGCCGGCTCCTACCGCAATCGCATCTACCCGCCGTACAAGGCCAACCGCGAG
>DATKEZ010000145.1:0-15820 GCA_035511775.1 Steroidobacteraceae bacterium
GGTCAGCATCGGGTCCAACGTGGCTTTCAATCACGCCTGCGGCTGTACCAAGTGCTGGAAACCCAAGGGCGCGCTCTTCTCGGTGGTCGCGGTGGTGTCGAAGGACAAGGTCGCGGTCAAGGCCAACGGTCAGAAGCTCAAAGTCGTCGACCCGAGTGCGACCATCCAGCGCTACGCTTGCACCGGTTGCGGCGTTCACATGTACGGCCGCATCGAGAACAAGGCCCACGCGTTTCATGGACTCGACTTCATCCACGTCGAGCTGTCGAAGGAGCAAGGCTGGGAAGAGCCCCGGTTCGCGGCCTTTGTCTCCTCGATCATCGAGTCCGGCGCCAAGCCCGACCAGATGGGCGCCGTGCGCGCGCGCTTGAAGGAGCTCGGTCTTGAGCCCTACGACTGCCTGTCGCCGGCGCTCATGGACCTGATCGCGACTCACACCGCCAAGGCAAAAGGGGTGCTCGCGGCCTGACGCTCAGGCGCAGCGCGCGACGGGTCAGAACGTCCCCGCGACCGAGAATGGCCGCCGGCCGGTGGCATCCGGGGAGCCGAGGTAGCGGATGTTGTTGACCAGCTCGGGCGCGGCGCCGGCGCGCGGGGCGACCAGCCCCTCGAGCTCGAAGCCCGGCTGACGCGTCAGGCGCAGCGTGCCCTCGACGGCGAGTGGGCCGTTGAGGTCGCGCAGCTTGCCGGTCGGCTCCCCGGGGCCGCCGTGGAAGGTCACCACGTAGCTGCCCAGCGGCGTCGCCCCACCGGAGCGATCTTCCAGGTCGCGCGCTTCGATGCGCCCCTGAAGCTCGCTGATGATGCCGTGCTCGAACAGCGCCAGCGCGAGATCCAGATGCGCGCGGCCGTGCAGATCCGGCGGCAGGCCGGGGAGCAGCGCCGGATCGAGGGGCAGGTCGGCGAGCAGATGGCGTACCGTCACCCGCTCGCCGAAGCCCAGCTGCAGCTCCGCCTCGAGGTTGCCATCGCCACGCGTGACGGCGATGTGCGCGGCGAGCTTGCCGAAGAGCAGCAGCCAGGGGTGCAGCTCCCAGCTGACATCCCCGACCGCCGTGCGCTGCACCGTGAGACCGGTGCACACTCCGCTCCACAGCGAGCCATCGACGCCAGCGCAGGAGCAACCGCGCGCGCCGCTCGCCGGGATGATCCAGGCGGCCGGCAGGCGGGCGAGGAGAATGGCCGAAAAAACGACCGCCGCCAGCAGTGCGATCCAGATCCCTCGCCTCACTTCAACCCGAATGCAGGACGATGGCGGCGTTCACCAGCCCGGGCGCATCGGCCTTTTCAATGCTGGCCGACTCCACACTGACGCCGTTCTGCTGGGCGAGACGGCCGAGCCACCCGACCAGCGTATCGAAGGGCGCCTTGGCGAGGCGTACCGACAGGCTCCCGGGTCCGCCCGGTTCGCTGCCGGCGAGTGCACCCGCCAACCCGGACTCGCGCGCCGAACGGTCGATGATCACGAGCAGCGATTCACCCGTGGCCGCCGGCGGGGGCGCCGCGGCGGCCAGTTCGGGGGCGACGCCCTGCATCCAGGTGAGATCGGCGTGCTTGCGGGCGAGGCGCTCGTGCGCATGCGCGACGCTGCGATCGAGCGGAATCACCACGCCGAAGACGAGGATCGCCGCCGCGAGCGCGAGGCCCGCCGCGAGCAGGCGCCGCTCGTGCTCGGGAAGGGCGGCGAGGGAGTCGAGCGACACTGAGGTGGGCGAGAGTTTCATGGGAGCGCCTCTAGGTGCCGCCGGTGCGCACCTGGATGTGTCCCTCGTAGCCCGAGGCGGCATTGCTGCCGCCCGTGAGGTCGGCCTGCCAGCCGCTACTGCGCAGCGCCTGGCTGACGCGGTCAAGACTCGCGGCATCCGGAGCGGAGAGCTTCATGTCGAGCGCGCCGCCGTGAAACTGCAGAGACTGGACGTTCATGCCGGGGGTGGCATCGCGCGCCTGCGCCAGTGCCTGCAGCGCAGGCAGCAACCCCCCGCCGGCCCCGCGCGTCGCGTTCAGGCGTTGCTCCATGCGGCGGCGTGCATCGAGAGTGTTGGGATCGCCGGGCATGGCGGTGTGGAAGGTGTCGCGAATCGAAGCATCGACCTGGCGTTCGCGACTCTTCAGCAGCTGCAGCTCGCCGATCTTGCCCACCAGGTGCAGCCCGATGACAGACACCAGCAGGATCGCCGCCACCCGCCAGGCCCGCAGCCCCACGGCCCGCGAGGCCGTCGGCGCGTAGGCTCCCTGCAGCAGGTTGATCGGGGTCTCCGACGGCAGCTGCTGCGCGAACAGCGCCAGGGGTCCGCCGGTGAGCACCTGGATCTTGACGCCGTCGAAGCGAGCACGCGCGGCTTCGATCTGCGCGGAATGCCGTTGCCACTCCGCCGCGCCCGTGTACAGAATGAGGCCGCGCACGCTGCCCGCCGCTGTCTCCGCGCCTGATTGCGCGATCTCCAGCGCTTCCGCCAGCGCATCCGCGGGCAGAGTCACCGGGCAGGCCCCGGGCGAGCGTACGAGCACCCCGTCCTCTTCCAGGAGCACCACCGCCTGGCCCGGATTGCGCGGCAGCAGCTCGCTGTCGGCGTAGATCGCCTCGGGCTCGATGCCGCTCGCGCGCAGCGTCACGAGCCACTCATCGAGCAGTGCGCGCGCGACCACGGCGACCGGCGAGCGGGAGGAGTCCCCGGCACGCTTGCCGATGGCGAAATGCAGATCGTCGATGTCATCGGCGAGCTGCTCTTCGAGTGCGTACGGCAGGAGTTGCTGCAGCTTGGCACCGGCCTTGACCGGCACCTCCGGCTCGGCCAGCAGCACATCCGCGCCGGGCACCAGTACACACACGCGTCGTCCCGCGGCCCGCGCGGCCGCGAGCGTCAGCGGACCGCTTTGCGCAGGGCCTGCCGGCGCGCCGCGCGCATCGGCCACCAGCCAGGACGCCAGTTCGCCGGCGGCGCGTGGCAGGCGCAGCAGCAGCCAGTCAGCCATGGGCGGATACCGTCATCGTTGCATCAATCGGGCGTGAAGCTGCGCAGGATCGGGCGCACGCTGTTCTGGTCCTGATACAGAAGACTGTACAAGTTGAATTCCGTGCTGCCAATAGTGATGAAACTCGTGAGGCGGAAGTAGCTCGATATCTGCGCGATTTTCGGCCGCACCTGCCCGAGCAGCTTCGGATCGGCAAAGGCCGCTTCGTAGTCGCGCTGTGTGGGGAAGCACCCGGGAGCGGTGGCGCGGTTCTTCGCCAGCGAATCCGCTTCGGAGCTGAAGTCCCGCTGTCCGAGATACGCATCCAGCACCAGCCCGGGCGCCGTGCAGAGGTTGACCGGCGTGTTATACGGGAGCGCCGTGACATAGGGGGCGAGCTTCAGGTAGCGGTCACGGCCGAAGCCCGGCAGCGCGAGCAACTCACTCGCGCTCGTGATGTAACGGTTGGCCGTCCGGTAGGGCGGCGTCTGGCCCATGTAGACACTGTCCTCCGCGCCATCCGGGCTTGACGGGGTGATATTTCCATCGATCCAGTCGACGATGTAACCCGCCCACTTCGTCTCCACACCCGCCAGCGCGAGCAGCTGCATGAAGGCCTGCAACTGCACCGGGTCCGGGGTGGTGTCGTTCTTCACCAGGTTGTTGAGGTTGAATCGTCCCTGCAGGTCCTCGAGCGACGCCTCGAGCATCACGCCCGGAACCACCTCGATGGGTCCGATGCCCTTGGCCCAGCCCTGTGCGGCATAGGTAGTATGGCTCTGGTCGTTCTGCCGTATCTGGCGCAGGCCGTAGGCAGCGAGCGCCTCGGCTCCCTCGGCGATGAGCAATGCCTGATCGAAGGCATAGGTCGCCGTACCGCGCCGCGCGGTGGTCGCGTTCTCGTACGCCACCGCCGCGGCGATGATGGTGCCGAGTGCGACCAGCAGGATGGCCACCAGCAGCGCAATGCCGCGCTGCGTGCACGGCGTGCAGCGCGGACGCTGGCGGCGAGCTCGCAAGGACACTCTGCTCATCCGGCAATCTCGATGATGCGCACGATCCTGCCCCAGTCATCGGTGTCGAGTGTGATCTCCACCGCCAGTGGACGCTGGCGCAGGGTCCATTCCTGCGTCTGGATCACCGCGCTGCCCGGTGGCCACTGCTCCTGCCACTGATGGGACTGGTCCAGATAACGCAGGGTCATCGCCTTGACGTGCGTCATGAGGTTGCGCTTGCTCGTCGTGCTGGTGAGCGTGGGATCGAGGACGTTCCAGTACTCGCGCCGCAATGTTCCGTTCTCCAGGAAGTACGCCACCCGCTGCAATCCAGGGCGCTGCAGCCCGACCGGATTCGCCCAGCCACCTCGGGTGAGGGCGACGATCGGCTGCGTGCCGGGAACCGAGCCCTGCAGGGCAGGCTGCGCGGGCTCATCCCCGATGGCCTGGCGCACCGGACGCGGGGCGAGTTGCACGAAGTCCTGTTCCAGCACCCGCACCGTGGTTTGCAGCTCGAGCAGGTGCGCCTGCTGTTGCCTGAGCGAGTCGCGGCTGGTGACCGCCTGGCTGATGGCGCCATACCCCATCGCGAACATGATCGCGGCGATGAACAGCGCCACCAGGAGCTCGAGCAGCGTGAAGCCGCGGCAGCTCACTTCGAGCCCGGTGGATTTTGAGCGCCGGCCGGTGGCACGGTGCCCGGCGTGGCGGGCGCCTGTGCGCCCCCCAGGGTTCCCGGGCTCGCGGGCCCGCCGACAGTCTGCGCGCCCCAGTCGGGCTGGAAACCGTTGGGCGTCCCGACCGCATCGCCCCAGATACCACTCACCGTGGTGAACCAGCCGTTGTCATCGCCCGCCTTGACCTCCGCGGGGCGCACGCTGATGTCGATACGCTCGACGCCCGGCACCTCGGTGGCGACGACTTCCTGGCGCCAGTGCCAGCTGCGGCCGGCAAAGTCGGTGTCGCCGGTGCTGGTGCCGGTGGGGGGCTGTTGGCCGGACAGGCGCAGGTTCGCGATCTGATTGAGTGCCACCCACTGGGCCAGGGTCTTGTCGCGCAGGTAGGAGATCATGTTCGCCGAGGAGGTGAGGGCACCCATGACCGCCGCCATGCCGATCGCGACGATCGCGAGCGCCACCAGCACTTCGATGAGCGTGAAGCCGCCGCCGCGCGTGCGCCTCACGGCTTCGCCTCCACCATGTCCTGCTCGATCACCAGACCCTGCTCGTCCTGCGTGAGGGTGACACTGCGCCGGCCGCCGTCGCGCTCCACCGTGGCGGTGAAGCTCGTCAGATCGCCGTTCGAGAAAATCATGACCTGGGGAGTCTTGTCCTTGGCATCCGCCGGACGGGTCAGCACGACAGGCCGCGCCTCCACCGTGAGTTTGACACCGAGCCCGTCGGGGAGCTTGCGCGCACTGAGTGCATCGTCCTCGAACACGCTGCGCCACATCGCGCGGCGCATGTCATAGGTGAGAAACTCATATCCATCATCCTGAAACAGGACGCCGTACTCGCGGGTCTGCAGCTCGGCCTGCTCGCGCGCGTAGGTGAACAGCGCGAGCAGCCGGTCGCTCTCCTTCTCGAGCTCGCGGTCGCGTCCCGTCAGGCTCACTGACAGCAGCACGCCGGCGGAGATCACGCCGATGATGAGCACGACGACCAGGATCTCGACCAGCGTGAAGCCGGCGCTGGCCCGGTGAGCGCATCCGGATCGCATGGTCGCGCTGCGGCTCTAGTCGCCGAGATTCCAGTTGCCGATATCGGCGTTGATGCCATCGCCACCGGGCTGGCCATCGGCACCCAGGGTGTACAGGTCGTACGTCTTGCCGTGCGTGCCGGGGAATACGTATAGATAAGGGTTGCCCCACGGGTCCTTGCTGACCCGCTCCAGGTAACCCCCGGGCCTCCAGTGCTTGATCGAGGGGTCGGTGGGCTGCTGCACCAATGCCGTGAGGCCCTGCTCAGAGCTCGGATACTTCGAGTTGTCGAGGTAATACATGGAGAGCGCCGCCTCCAGGCTCTGGATGTCCTGCTTCGCCTTGGCGACGCGCGCGTCATCCACCTTGCTGAGGACCGTTGGAACGATGACCGCCGCGAGCAGGCCGATGATGATCACCACCACCATGATCTCGATGAGGGTGAAGCCGCGCGCGCGCCGTGCGCCGGGCCGTCTGCTACCCTCGCCAGCGATGTAACTCATGTGCTGCGTGTCCGGGGCGGCGCTGCCGCCGTTGAGGCAAAAACGGGTCGAATCATAACATTGGGGGTCGACCGGCCTGTGAAGCCCGTGCGCAGGGTGCTCCAGTCTGTCAATTGCGACGGCCGCCTGGGGCTGGCGCTGCTCATCAGCTGCGCCGTACTGCTGCTGCCCGCACTCGCCGGAGATGCGGGGCGCGCGCTGCTGCGCTATGACCGCGGGGCGCTCGCGGCCGGGCAGTGGTGGCGGCTGCTCACGGCGCATGTGGTTCATCTGGATATCCGGCACGCGCTGCTGAATAGTCTGGGCCTCGCTCTCGTGTGGGCGCTGTTCGCGCGCGAGTACTCCCCGCGCCAGTGGGTGCCGATCGTGCTGGGCGCGATGGTGGCCATCGACGCGGGGCTGTGGCTGTGCGATTCGACCGTGTTGTGGTACGTCGGTTCCTCCGGCGCGCTGCACGGGGTGATGGCGGCGGGTGCCCTGGCGCAGGTGCGTCGCGGGGAGCGTGCCGGCTGGGTCCTGGCGGGGCTGCTCGCGGTGAAACTCGCTTACGAAGCTTGGCTGGGGGCGCTACCGCTCTCCGGGAGCGACCCGGTGGTGGTGAGTGCGCACCTTTACGGGGTGATCGGAGGTGTCGCCGTGGCCGCGTTCCTGAGGCCCCATGGGGCGCCGCTATAATTTCGTACCCGGGCCTTCGGCAGGAGAGTGCATGGCCTTTGCGTTCGTGTTTCCGGGTCAGGGCTCGCAGTCGGTGGGGATGCTCGCGGCGCTCGCCGACGCGGACGCCTCCATTCGCGACACTTTCGACGAGGCTTCCGCGGTGCTGGGCTTTGATCTGTGGAAGCTCGTGAGCGAAGGCCCGGAGGAGGCGCTCAACGCCACCGAGCGCACACAGCCGGCGATGCTCGCCGCGGGCGTGGCCACCTGGCGCGTGTGGCGCGCACGCGGCGGCGCACTGCCGGCGGCCGTCTGCGGTCACAGTCTCGGGGAATTCACGGCACTCGTGTGCGCGCAAGCCATGCCCTTCGGCGCCACGGTGGACCTGGTGCGCTTCCGCGGACAGGTCATGCAGGAGGCCGTGCCGGCCGGGAGCGGTGCGATGGCGGCCATTATCGGGCTGGATGATGAGGCGATCGAGGCGGTGTGCCGGGAAGCCGCGCAGGGGGCCACCGTGGAAGCGGCCAATTTCAACTCCCCGGGGCAGGTGGTCATCGCCGGCGAGAAGGCGGCGGTGCAGCGCGCGATCGAATCCGCCCGCGCTCGCGGCGCCAAGCGCGCGGTGGCGCTGCCGGTGAGCGTGCCTTCGCACACCAGCCTCATGCGCGGCGCGGCCGAGCGCCTCAGGGAGCGGCTGCGCTCGCTCGAGGTAAGCGTGCCCCGCATCCGCTACATCAGCGCGGTGGATGCGAACGCGCACGAGCAACCCGACGAGATCCGCGAGCTGCTCGTGCGGCAGCTGTCGAACCCGGTACGCTGGTCGGACGCGCTGCGCGCGCTGAGCGCGGGCGCCATCGTGCAGGTGATCGAGTGCGGGCCGGGCCGGGTGCTCACCGGCCTGAACCGCCGCATCGAGCGGCGCGCAAACCTGGCTTTTCTGGCGCTGGAGGACCCGGCCTCGATGGAGGCGGCACTCACGGCGACCCGAGGGGGCTCCCATGCTTGAAAACGACGTCGCACTCATCACCGGCGCCTCGCGCGGCATCGGGCACGCCATCGCGCTCGCCCTGGGAGGGGCCGGCGCCCGGGTGATCGGCACCGCCACCAGCGCGGAAGGCGCCGCACGCCTGGGCGCCACGCTTGCGTCGCATGGATGCAACGGCCGCGGCGCGGTGCTCGACGCCGGGAACGCCGCTTCGGTCGACACCTTGATAGGGGAGCTCGAAGCTGCCTCTGAGCTGCCGACGATCCTCGTCAACAACGCCGCCGTCACGCGCGACTCGCTGCTGCTGCGCATGAAGCCCGAGGACTGGGAGGCGGTCATCACCACCAATCTCACCGGCGTGTTTCGCCTCTCCAAGGCGTGCGTGCGGCACATGATGAAGGAGCGGCGGGGCAGGATCGTCAACCTCACCTCCGTGGTGGGGGTGACGGGCAATGCCGGGCAGGCCAACTATGCCGCGGCGAAAGCGGGACTGCTGGGGTTCACCAAGTCACTCGCCCGGGAGCTCGCCTCGCGAGGCATCACGGTGAATGCCGTGGCCCCCGGCCTCATCGATACTGACATGACACGCGCGCTGAACGAGGCGCAGCGCGCCGCGCTCGTCGGGCAGATTCCCGTGGGCCGGCTCGGGACCCCTGCGGATGTGGCCGGCGCGGTCCTGTTCCTGGTCTCACCGCAGGCGACTTACATCACCGGGGAGACCCTGCACGTCAACGGGGGCATGTACATGCCGTAGAGTGGGCCGTTGGACGCACGCCACAGGGTGAGCGGGCACGACGGCGAGCGCGCGGAACCGGCGGTCAGTTTCGCCAGTAAAAACAATCACTCGCACCGGCGGTGGGCGAGTGGCAGCCCCAAGGGTGTTCCCCTACAATACCGCGCCCGCTACCGGAGCCCTACATAAGGACCCATCGCTAATGAGCACAGTTGAGCAGCAGGTCAAAGCCATCGTTGCCGAACAGCTGGGCGTCAAACAGGAACAGGTCACTAACGATGCCTCGTTCGTCGACGACCTGGGGGCCGATTCACTCGACACGGTCGAGCTGGTCATGGCCCTCGAAGAGGAATTCGAGATCGAAATCCCGGATGAGGACGCCGAGAAGATCACAACCGTCCACCAGGCCATCGACTACATCAACGAGCGCCGCAGCAAGTCCTGATTCCACACCAGGGCGCGATCCAGGTAGCGTGTGAGCAAGCGCCGTGTCGTCGTAACGGGCCTTGGAGTGGTGTCCCCGGTCGGGAGCACCGTTCAATCGGCATGGGATGCCATTCTGCGCGGGCAGAGTGGCATCGGTCCGGTGACGCGCTTTGACGTGACCGCGTTTCCGGTGCGCATCGGCGGGCAGGTGCGCGATTTCGACGTCAGTCAGTACATCTCGTCCAAGGAAGCCCGCCGCATGGACGAGTTCATGCACTACGGCGTGGCCGCCGGAGTGCAGGCCGTGGGCGACGCCGGTATCGACTTCGCCAAGACCGATCCGGAGCGCTGCGGCGCGGTGTGCGGCGCCGGCATCGGTGGCCTGTGGACCATCGAGACCGAATACGGCGAGTACTTGAAGGCGATGAGTCCGCGCAAGATCTCGCCGTTCTTCGTCCCCGCAACCATCATCAACATGATCGCCGGGCACCTCTCGATCCGCTACGGCCTGAAGGGCCCGAATCTGGGCGTGGTGACCGCCTGCACCACCTCGACGCACGCCATCGGCTTAGGCATGCGCACCATCCAGTACGGCGATGCGGATCTGATGATCGCGGGCGGCGGGGAAATGGCCACCACACGCTGCGGGCTGGGGAGCTTCGGCCAGGCGAAGGCGCTCTCCACGCGCAACGATGCTCCCGCCGAGGCGAGCCGCCCGTGGGACAAGGACCGCGACGGCTTCGTGCTGAGCGACGGCGGCGGCGCAATGCTGCTGGAGGAGCTGGAGCACGCGCGCCGGCGCGGTGCGCGCATTTACGCCGAGCTGGTGGGCTTTGGCATGAGTGGCGATGCCTATCACATCACCGCGCCCCCGGAAGACGGCGACGGCGCACGCCTGGCGATGGTGAACGCGCTCAAGGATGCCGCCCTGAATCCCGCCGACGTGCAGTACGTCAACGCCCACGCGACCTCGACTCCGCTGGGCGACAAGGCCGAGACGGTCGCGATGAAGCGCGCCTTCGGCGAGCACGCCAGGCGCCTGGCCGTGAGCTCGACCAAGTCCATGACCGGGCACCTGCTCGGCGCCGCGGGTGTGGTGGAAGCGATTTTCTCGGTGCTCGCGATCCGCGATGGTGTCGCGCCTCCGACCATCAACTACCGCACGCCCGACCCCGAGTGCGACCTGGACTACGTCCCCAACAGCGCCCGTCGCATGAAGATCGACGTGAGCCTCTCGAACTCCTTCGGCTTCGGCGGCACCAACGGGTCGCTGGTGTTCCGGCGCTTCAGCGCCTGAGGGCGCGAGCCGAAAGGTAAGTCCGCCACGCACGCACCCCTGGTCCGCGAGCTCGACGTTCCGCCCGCGGTGTTGCGTCGCCTGGCGGCGCGCTTCCCCGATCGCTATCCGTTGCTGCTCGACAGTGCCGCCTCCGGGCCCTTGAGCCGCACGAGCGTGCTGCTCGCGGAGCCGGGCGCGGCGCTCTGGCTCGGCGCCGACGGACGCCTGGGTGCGCACGGGTTCGTGCCGCAGGGCACGAGCTTTCTCGCCGCGCTCGAGAACTGGTGGCTCGCCGAGCGCAGCACACCGCTCACCGAAGCGCGGCCGCACACCGCCACCGGGCTCGCATTCGAGGGCGGCTGGGCGCTGTTCCTCGGTTACGAGCTGGCGCAGGAAATCGAGCCGCAGCTGGCGTTGCCGCGCTCACCGCTCCCTTGGGCTGCCTTCGCGCTGCGCACGCCCGCTGCCCTGGTGCACGATCTGCAGCGCCGCCGGGTATTCGCCGTCGCCGAAGCGCACGCCGCGGATGCGCTCGCGCGCATCGCGGGCGAGGCGCTCGAGGCGGCCGGCGCAGCCGATGCGCTCGACACGCTGCACCTCGAGCAGGTGCACGAGGAGGACCCGCGGGCCTATCTCACGCGCGTGCGCTGCGCCAAGGAGTACGTGCGCGCCGGGGACATCTATCAGGCCAACCTTTCGCGCCCATGGGAGGTGCAGCTGGGCAGCGCGGCGCGAGCGCAGCCGGCAGCGGCGCTCTATCAGCGCCTGTGCGCCGCCAACCCGGCGCCGTTCGCGGCTCTCGCCCAGTGGCGGGGAGTCGCCATCCTGAGTTCCTCGCCCGAACGGCTGGTGCGGGTCGTGGGACGGCGCATCGATACACGCCCCATCGCCGGCACCCGGCCACGCAGCCGTCTGCCGGGCGGGGACCGCCACGAGATGAGCGAGCTCGCGGCGCACCCGAAGGAGCGCGCCGAGCACATCATGCTGATCGACCTCGAGCGCAACGATCTCGGGCGCGTGTGCGAGCCGGGTACGGTACGCGTGGACGAGTTCATGACCATCGAGTCCTACGCCCATGTGCACCACATCGTGTCCAATGTCAGCGGCGAGCTGAAGGGCGAGGTCACGCCCATCGGGGCGTTACGCGCAGTGTTTCCGGGCGGCACCATCACCGGCTGCCCGAAATTTCGCTGCATGCAGATCATCGCGGAGCTCGAAGGGGCAGGGCGCGGCGCGTACACCGGCTCACTCGGCTACCTGACGCGCGACGGCCGCCTGGACCTCAACATCCTCATTCGCACCATGACCCTGAGCGCGCAACAGCTCACGTTTCGGGCCGGCGCCGGCATCGTCGCCGACTCCGATCCCGAGCGCGAGCTCGAGGAGACGCGCGCCAAGGCACGCGGGCTCCTGGCGGCACTGGGAGAGCGGCAGTGACGCCCGGGAGCTCTCAGCCGCTCCCGGGACCGGCTGTTGCGCAGCTGGTGTGGGTCAACGGCCGCGCGGCCGGGGCAGTCTCCGCGCTCGAGCGGGGTCTTCATTTCGGCGACGGTCTGTTTGAGACCATCGCCTGCGTAGGCGGTCGGGCGCGGTTTCTGCAGCTGCACCTGCAGCGCCTCGCCGCCGGCTGCGCGCGGCTGGGGCTCGCGGCTCCCGATGAAGCGATCCTGCGCGCTGAAGTGCAGCAGCTCGCCGCGCCAAGCGCACGCGCCATTATCAAGGTGCTCCTCACGCGCGGCGCGGCAGCAAGCCGCGGCTATGCGCTGACCGGATCGGAGTCCCCGACCCGCATCTCGCTGCGCTATGCCTGGCCCCCGGAAGATCCCGGGCTGGCGCGCGAAGGCGTGCGCGTGCGCATCGCCGCCCTGCGCCTCGGAGAGAACCCGGCGCTGGCGGGATTGAAGCATTGCAACCGCCTGGAGCAGGTACTGGCGCGCCGCGAGTGGACCGATAGCGCCATTGCCGAGGCCCTCATGTTCAGCAGCTCGGGAGCTCTCATCTGCGGCACGATGAGCAACGTGTTCCTGGTGCGGGACGGGAGGCTGTACACCCCACGCGTGGACCGCTGCGGCGTGGCGGGGATCATGCGCCAGGTGGTACTGGCGGCGGCCGCGGGCGCCGGCATCGCCACCGAGGAGCGCGTGCTGGACCTGAGTGATCTGGAGGCCGCGGATGAGGTGTTCCTCACGAACGCGCTCATTGGCATCCGCCCGGTGCGTGAGCTCGATGGCCGGCCGCTGTCGCCCGCGGGACTGACGCGCCGCCTGCAGGAGCGACTCGCGCCGCTGCTCGAGGCGCGCGCGCCATCACCCGAAGGGGCCGGCGGTGCCTAGCGCGCGCACCCGCCGGCGGCTGCGCATCCTGGCTGGCGCTGTCGTGCTGCTCCTCGTCCTGCTGGCCCTTGCAGCCGCGGGAGGCTACTTCTGGCTGCAGCAGCAGTTTGAGGCTCCAGGACCTGCCCCGGCGGCGGCGCGCATCGAGGTTGATCCGGGGTCGACTCTGCGCAGCGTCCTCGGCCGGCTCGAGGCGAGCGGCGCGGTGCGCAATGCGCGCGCCGTACAGATCTATCTGCGCCTGCGCCACCTTCAGCCGCGCGTGCAGGCGGGCACCTACGAGATACCCCCGCGGGCCAGCCCCGGGGAGATCATCGCGCTCTTCGAGCAGGGCAAAGTCGTGCTGGAGCAGCTCACGGTCGTCGAAGGGTCGACGTTCGGCGAGTTTGTCGAGACTCTCGATCAGCATCCCTACGTGCTGCATACCCTGCGCGGCAAGAGCGCGGCCGAGATCATGGCGGCGCTCGGACATCCCGATGTGCGCGCCGAAGGCCAGTTCTTTCCCGACACCTATCGCTTCGCCGCGCACACTCCCGATGTCGCGATCCTCGAGCTCGCCTACGACAGCATGCAGCGGCTGCTGGCAGGCGCCTGGGCGCAGCGCAGCGCCGAGTTGCCCTTCGACACGCCGTACCAGGCGTTGATCCTCGCATCCATGGTCGAGAAGGAGGCCGCGCTCAAGAGCGAGCGGGCGCGCATCGCCGGAGTGTTCGTCAACCGGCTGCACAAGGGCATGCGCCTGCAGTCCGACCCGACCGTGATCTACGGACTCGGTGAGAGGTACGACGGCTCGATACACACCCGTGACCTGCTCAAGGACACTCCCTACAACACCTACACCCGCGCCGGACTGCCACCGACGCCGGTGGCGCTGCCCGGACGCGAGTCGGTGCTGGCGGCGGTGCGGCCGGAGCAAACCGATGCGCTGTATTTCGTGGCGACCGGGCTCGGCGATGGCGCTCATCACTTCTCCAGGAGTCTGGAAGAGCATAATTCCGCAGTGAAGGCCTATCTCGCACGGCTGCGCAGCCAGGAACGCGGCGCACTCCACAAGCCCGTCGCGGTGCATCCGTGAGCGCGCCTGGGCGCGTGAGCGCGGGTAAGCTCATTACGCTGGAGGGCATCGAGGGCGCCGGCAAGTCCACCCTCGCGCAATTCATGGGCGCCTGGCTCGGGCGCCACGGTATTACGGTGCGCCTGACGCGCGAGCCCGGCGGCACGCCGCTCGCGGAGCGGGTACGGCAGATCGTGCTGGAGCGTGGCGCGGAGGCGGTATCGCCGCTCACCGAAACCCTGCTCATGTTCGCCGCGCGCGCCCTGCACGTGCAGAATGTCATCCGCCCGGCGCTGGCGCGCGGGGAATGGGTGGTGTGCGATCGCTTCACCGACGCCACGCGCGCCTATCAGGGGAGCGGCCGTGGTGTGGACGCGGCGCTGATCGAAGCGCTCGCGCTGGCCGTGCACGGCGATCTCAAGCCCGACTGCACGCTGCTGCTCGATCTGCCGGTGAGGGTGGGCCTCGCCCGGGCGCGCACCCGTCAGGGCGACACGGCGGATCGCTTCGAGGCCGAGACCGTCGGCTTCTTCGAGAAGGTGCGTGAGGGATACCTCGCGCTGGCGCGCCGCGAGCCGCGGCGCTTCCGCATCATCGATGCCGCGGCGCCCTTGTCCGAGGTGGAGCAGCGCATCGCGCAGGCTCTCGGGGAGCTGCAGGCGCGGGAGCTGCGGGCGTGAGCAGCACGGGTGATGCGACGCAGCGGCCGGCGCCCACGGCGGGCGCAGTGAACACCGTGCCCTGGACGGCTGCGCAACGCGCCACCCTGATCAGCGCCTTCAGGGCAGGGCGTATGCCGCACGCGCTGCTGATCCACGAAGCCCCGGGTGCCGGCGGGGAGTGGCTTGCGACCTGGGCGGCACAGCTGGTGCTCTGCCAGCATGTTCCCCAGGCGCCATGCGGCGCCTGCGCGGCCTGCCGGCGAGTCTGGGCACAGCAGCACCCGGACCTCGCCTGGGTGCGCACCGCCGAGGACTCGCAGCAGATCCGCATCGAGCAGGTGCGCGATCTCGCGGCCGACCTCGCCCTCACCAGCCACGCCGGCGGCTACAAGGTCGGCATCGTCACGCCGGCGGAAGCCCTCAACCGATTTGCAGCCAACGCGCTGCTGAAAACGCTCGAGGAGCCCCCCGCCCGCACGCTGCTGGTGCTCGTGACCACCCAGCCCTCGCGCCTGCCCGCAACCGTGCTCAGCCGCTGCCAACGGCTGCGGGTGCGCGCGCCGGCGCGCGCCGAGGGCGTGGCCTGGCTGACGGCGCTGCGGGGGGCCGGTGACTGGAACGCCGCGCTCGAGGTGCTGGGAGAGGCTCCGATGCTCGCCGCGCGCACCGAGCCCCGCGAGGTGGCGCAGACAGCGGCAGAGGCGCGCGCTACCCTGGATGCCCTGGCGAGCGGGGAGGGCGACCCGGTAGCTGCGGCAGAGCGCTGGGCGCGCGCAGAGTTGCCGCTGCGCCTGCGGTGCTTTGAGAATTGGCTCACAGAACACATCCGCCGCCGCGAGCGCGACGGGACCTTTTTGACGGAACTGCGGCCTGCCACCTACTTGCCAGCGGGTGATGCGTTCTTGAATATACGTGAGCTGTTCGGGCTGCTGGACGAAGTACGGGAGTTGAGCACCACGCTCGACGTCCCGTTGAACCGGGGCCTGGCACTGGAGGCTCTTTTCAGGCGACTCGCGCCCGCGGACGGGCGCCGTGGGGACAGAATTTGAGAGTGGGGAACAAACCGGGTCTGCTGACCCTCACCATCAAGGACAAGAGCGCCCTGTATCTTGCCTACATGCCGTTCGTGAAGAACGGGGGTCTCTTCATTCCCACCAACAGCAATTACCGCCTGGGCGATGAGGTGTTCATGCTGCTGAACCTCATGGGCGAGGACGAGAAGCTGCCCGTAGCAGGGCGGGTCATCTGGGTGACGCCCAAGGGCGCCCAGGGCAATCAGGGCAAGCGCACCGCCGGTATCGGCGTGCAGTTCAGCGAGCAGGATCGCGGCCAGACGCAGAAGAAAATCGAAACCTATCTCGCCGGCGCGCTCTCAGGGGACAAGGCGACGCACACCATGTAGAGGCTCTCGTGCGGGCGTGCTGCTAGGGTTTGTCCGCCGCGCCGCCGCGCACCAGCTGCAGCCCCTCACTGCTGCTCACCCCGCCGGTCAGCACATACGCATCGAACCCGCGTTCCACCAGGATATAGGCGGCCGCGGAACTG
>DATKEZ010000146.1:0-19475 GCA_035511775.1 Steroidobacteraceae bacterium
GCAGCCGCCACCGTCGAGGGTCGCGTGGTGCACTCGCTGCACGCGTACTTCCTGCGGCGCGGTGACTGCAACGCCCCCATCGTCTATGAGGTCGATCGCAGTCTCGACGGCCACAGTTTCGCCAACCGTCGCGTCGTGGCCATCCAGCACGGGCAGCAGATCTTCACCATGACCGCCTCGTTCCAGGCGAGCGAGGCGGGCTTCGATCACCAGATCCCGATGCCGCCGGTGCCGCCGCCGGAGAGCCTCGCGGACACGAGCGGTCCGCCGGCCGCGCTGCTCGCACGGCTGCCGGAGCGGGTGCGGCGCCTCTTCGAGCAGCCGCGACCGTTTGAATTCCGCATGGTGCAGAGCATCGATTACCTGCACCCGCAGCGCGCGCCACCGGAGCGCCAGATCTGGTTCCGCGCCGTCGACGCCCTGGCTGACGATGAGATGCTGCACCGGCGACTGCTGGCGTATGTGTCGGATTTCTTCCTGCTCGATACCGCGACCCTGCCGCATGGCACCTCGTTCCTGAAACCCGCCCTGGTGATGGCCAGCATCGATCACGCCCTGTGGTTTCACCGCGCCCTGCGCGTGGATGACTGGCTGCTGTATGCGATGGAGAGCCCGAGCGCTTCCGGCGCCCGCGGCTTCGCCCGGGCCAGCGTGTTCGCGCGCGACGGCCGGCTGGTGGCGAGCGCGGCCCAGGAAGGTCTGGTGCGCGTCAGGAAGGACTCCTGAGCCCCCGCAGGCCGCCACAGTCATGGCTGCGCTCCTGGGAGTGTTGCTGGCCGCAGCGGCGGCGGACGGCGCCGATGTCGAGGCCCTGCAGCGACTGTGGTCCGGGGTGCGCGACTCCAGCGAGCAGGTGGTGATGAGCGGCGAGCGCGGCGCCGGCGCATGGCCGCTACTTGGCGAGCAGCGTGTGCGCACCATCGTCGCCCCGGTGAGCGTCGCCTGGCTCGGCGCGCACGTGCTGTATCTGGAGGAGTTTCTCGAGGACGATCCCGAGGACCCGCGCCGCCAGCTGCTGCTCGCGCTCGAGCCGGCCGGCACGCCCGCGCATGCGGTGCGGGTGCGATTGTTCACCTTCGCCCGCCCGCGCCACTGGATGCATCTCAACTACCGCCCGCGGCTGACGGCGAGACTCGCGTGGCGCGACCTGGTTGCCTCCCCGGGCTGTGATTTGACTCTGACCCGGGCCGGCGAGCAGTTTCAGGGCGGCACGCTCGGGCGCCACTGCCTGGATGGCAGCCCCGGTGTCTCGAGCTACCTCGATTACCAGCTGGTCATCAGCCACGAGCTGTACTGGTATCGCCGGCGCACGCTACGGCAGAGCGACGGTGAGTTGCAGGAGGAGGTGATCGGCTTCAACCGCTTCGAGCCCAATGAGGCGCGCCTGTACGCCTGCCGCATCGCCTGGTCCGCCAGCGGCGCGTCGCGCGATCTGCGCCCGCTCCTGACCCTCGACGTGTATGAGGAAGGCGGACGCAGCCGCTTCGTGACCCCCGATGGACGCGCGCTCGAGCTGACGCTGCACGGCCGCGACTGGCCGTTCGCCGTGGACCGTGATGCTCTCATTCTGCTGCTGCAGGAGCAGGGCCATGACACTCCCTTCGCGACCGCGTGGGCGCAGCTGGGCGCACAGCACATCGCACTCGAGTTGGGCTGGCTCGAGGTGCGTTGCGGCTCGATGGTACCGGACTCGGACGAGCTCACTCAGTGAGTGGCACGTGCGCCGAGAGCGTCGAGGTCCTTGAGCAGCAGTGGGTTGAAGCGCGCCGGCGCTTCCAGCATGAGGAAGTGGCCGCTGTGGTCGAGCACGTCGAGGGTGAAGTCCGGCAGTGATTTGCGGATACGCGCGGCGTCCGTCGGCAGCAGATCCGAGTTGATGGCGAACACCGGCACGTGCACGCCCGGCAGCACCGCCGCAAAATCCATCGACAGGAGCGAGCGCATGCTGGCAACGGCGATCGCAGGGGGCTCGAGTGACATGTCGTAGGCCACCTTCTGCACCAGCAGCGGATTTGCATCGCGCGTGAACAGCGAGCCGGCGACCAGCTTGCGTGTCTCGCCTACGAAGTCAGCGCGAAACGGTGCGATGCGCTGCTCGATCTCAGACGGGCTGAGCGCTGGCAGCCCGACCGAGCGCAGCGCCTCGACCGCGATCACGCCGATCACGCGCGTACCGATCAGCGGGGTTGCCGCCAGCGACACCGCAGCACCCATGGAGTGCCCGACCAGCACCAGGCGTGGGTTGGGGATCTGTCGTGCCACCGCCGCGACGTCCTGCGCGTAGTTGGCGATCGACCAGTCGCTGCGGTTGTTGCCCGAAGCCCCGTGGCCGGCGAGGTTCAGCGCCACCACCGTGTAGCGCGACCTTAGAGCCTCGAGCTGGGCATTCCAGTAATTGGCGTCGCTCGCCCAGCCGTGCACCAGCACCACGGCGGGGTCGCCGTGTCCATAGACGCGGTAGTCGATGTGCACGTTGTCGGGGGACATGGCGATGCGCGGACCCTCGTCCCCGCCGGCGGCCGCGGTCGCGGGCACAGCCTCGGCGGGGCCGTGCCGGCTGCAGGCCGCCACGGCGCCGAGCAGCACGGCGCAGCCCGCCACCCGAGCGTAAACCATCCGTGGCTCCTTCATGGCTCGCGCAGGACCTTGCCCGGATTCATTATGCCGTGTGGGTCGAACGCGTGCTTCACGGCGCGCATGAGCGCGAGCTCGACCGGGGAGGCGTAGCGCTCGAGCTCCGCCACCTTGGTCCGACCCACCCCGTGCTCGGCGCTGAAGCTGCCGCCGAACTCGTGTACCAGCTCGTGCACGGCGCGCCGCACGCTGTCGGCGCGACTGAGGAAGCGCTCGCGGTCACTGCCTGCAGACTGACTGATGTTGAAGTGCAGGTTGCCGTCGCCCACGTGGCCGTACGCCACCAGCCGGCCATCGGGAACGTTGGCGCTGATCCAGGACGCGGCACGGGCGACAAAATCCGCGAGCACCGCGATGGGAAGCGAAATGTCGTGTTTGAGGCTGGCGCCCTCGTGGCGCTGCGCCTCGGGGATGCTCTCGCGCAGCTTCCACAGCGCAGCGCGCTCGCGCTCGCTGCGCACCAGTGCCGCATCGAGCACGGTACCGCGCCTAAGGGCCGCGCCGAGCGCCTCCTCCAGCACCTCATCGAGCGGCTCCGCAGCGCGCGCGGACGACAGCTCGCACAGCACGTACCAGGCGTGCGCGCCGGTAAGCGGGTCGCTCACGCCGGGGATGTGGCGCGTGGCGAGCTCCAGGGCGGGGCGCGAGATGAGCTCGAAGGAGCTGATGCGATCGCCGCTCCCCGCGCGCAGCTCCCCGAGCAGCGTGACCGCGGCGCGCACGTCCGGCAGCGCCACCAGCGCCGTGGCGCGGGCGCGGATCTGCGGGAAGAGCTTCACAGTCGCGGCGGTGATCACCCCGAGCGTGCCCTCCGCGCCGAGAAACAGCGACTTGATGTCGTAGCCGGTATTGTCCTTGCGCAGCGACGAGAGGCCCTCGAGCACGCGCCCCCCGGGCAGCACCACCTCGAGCCCGAGCACCAGGTCGCGCATCATGCCGTAGCGCAGCACGTTCACGCCGCCGGCATTGGTCGAGAGATTGCCGCCGATCTGACAGCTGCCTTGCGAGCCCAGGCTCAGCGGGAAGAAGCACCCGGCCGCATCTGCCGCCTGCTGCACCTGCGACAGAATGCAGCCGGCCTCCGCGGTGAGCGAGTAGTTGGTGACGTCGACGCTGCGGATGCGGTTCAGGTGCTTGAGCGACAGCACCAGCTGCCGCCCGGAATCATCTGGGATAGCGCCGCCGCAGTAGCTGGTATTGCCGCCGTGCGGCACCACGCCTATGCGCTCGCGGTCGCACAACCCCAGCAGCTGCGAAACTTGCGCCAGCGAGCGCGGCTGCACCACGGCCACGGCGCGCCCGCGGCAGCGCCCGAGGTGGTCAACGAGAAACGGGGCGCAGTCCGCGGGATCCGTCAGTACGCCCCCAACGCCGAGGATCTCGCGCAGCCGGCCTGCCAGGGCTGGCGCGGGCGCTGTCAATGGCTGCCGAGGGCGCGCAGCGCGGCGATGCGCTCATCGAGGGGCGGATGGCTCATGAACAGGCGCGTGAGGCCACCCCCGCCGCCGGCGATCCCGAAGGCGGAGAACTGCTGTGAGGGCAGCGGCTCGTGCACCCGCTTGAGCTCCTCGAGCGCGGCGATCATGTTGCCGGTGCCGGCGAGCTGCGCTCCGCCGCGGTCGGCGCGGAATTCCCGCCGCCGCGAGAACCACATGACGATCATGTTGGCGAGGATCCCGAGCAACAGCTGCAGCACGATGATGGTGACGAAGGAGGCGATGCCGCGGCCATCCTCGGAGCGGAACACGGCGCGGTCGATGATGTTGCCGATGACGCGCGACAGGAAGATCACGAAGGTGTTGACCACGCCCTGCACGAGCGTGAGGGTCACCATGTCCCCGTTGGCGACGTGCGTCATTTCATGGCCGAGCACCGCCTCGATCTCCTCGCGACTCATGCGCTGCACGAGCCCGCTGCTGACCGCGACGAGGGCGGCGTTACGGCTGGCGCCGGTGGCGAAAGCGTTCGGCTCCGGAGAATCGAAGATCCCGACTTCGGGCGTGCGCACGCCCACGGCGCGGGCGTGATGTTCCACCACGGACAGCAGCCATTGCTCGGTGGCATCGCCCGAGGGGCCGATGACGCGCACCCCCATGGTCATTTTCGCCATCCACTTCGAAATGGCGAGCGAGATGAACGCGCCGCCGAAGCCGAACAACGCCGCGAACACCAGCAGGCCCGCGAGGCTTTGGCCGTGCACGGCCAGATAGGCGTCGAGCCCGAGCAGGCGTGCGACGACCGACAGCACCAGCACGACCGCGAGGTTGGTGGCGAGGAACAACACGATGCGCTTCATGGCGGCTATGGAACCTTTCGGTGAAGGTAAGTGGTTGAGGCTAAGCGATTTCCGCGAACGGCACTCTACCGTTACGGCCTTACCCTCGCCAGCGTGGGGTCGTGGCCCGCGTTTTCAAGCCCTTAGCGGTGAGCCGTCAGCCGATCACGACCCCGAGGACCCGCCCGACGAGGAAGCTCACCGCGCCCGCGCCGCCGCCGATCAGCACCATGCGCAACGCGCCGCGCAGCGCGTTGCGGCCGGTGAACAACGACAGTCCCAGGCCGACCGCGAACAGCGCCGTGAGCGTGACCCCGGCCACGGTCGCGATGGCGCGCACGCCCGCGAGGCCTGCGAGGAAGGGGATGAGAGGCAGCGCTGCGCCCGCCGCGAACGCGACGAACGAGACGCTGGCCGCGCGCCACGGGGAGCCGAGGTCATCGGGGTTGAGGCCGAGCTCCTCGCGCGCGAGCACCTCGAGGGCCTGCTCGGGGCGCGCCAGCAACGCCTGACTCACCTCGCGCGCCCGGGTGAGATCCATGCCGCGCGCCTGGTAAATGAGCGCGAGCTCCTCGGCCTCCTCCTGCGGGTACTCGGCGAGCTCCTCGCGTTCGAGCGCAATCTGGTATTCGTACATCTCGCGCTGTGAGCGCACCGAGACATATTCCCCCGCCGCCATGGACAGCGCGCCGGCGAGCAATCCCGCCACCCCGGTGGTCAACACGTAGCCGCTGGCCGCGCCCGCGCCCGCGACACCGAGCACCAGGCTGGCGTTCGACACCAGCCCGTCGTTCACCCCGAACACCCCGGCCCGCAGACTGCCGCCGAGGGCGCTGCGATGGCGCGCGCCGACTTCCGCGAGCGTGGTCGGCATCGGATGCCCGGCCACGCCCGCCGGGGAGCTGTAGACCGACAGGCCGCGCAGCTTCATGGCGGCGAGCACCGCACGCAGGGAGCGCGGATCGAAGCGCGACAGCAGACGCGCGACGATGCGCGCGCGCAGCGAGGGCACGAACGCTCGCGCACTGGCGGGCGCGCCCGGGTCCGCGCGCCGGGCGGCGAGCTGCCATTTGGCCGCCTGTTCTTCCGCAGCCGCGGCGAGCTTCAGGAACAGTTCGCTCTTGCCGGCATCCGGTTCGGCGGCGGCGACCCGCCGGTACAGCCAGGCCGATTCTTTCTCGTGGTACCAGCTATCGACGCCTGAGGCGGTCAATACTCGTCCCGTTCTTCGTCGACGTCGTCCTCGTCCTCGTCGTCGTCCCAGTCATCCTCATCCTCGTCGTCTTCCTCGTCGTACTCCTCGTCCTCGTCGGTGTCCTCGTCGTCGGACTCCGACCAGCCCTCAGGCTGGGCAATCTTCTCGAGGTCCATCTCGTGCCAGGCCTCGAGGTCGAGTTCCTCGATGTCGCCGTCGAGGTACTCGATCTCTATGAGCTCGGAGTCCTCGTCGACCGACAGCACGCGGAACGATTCTTCTTCTTCGACGTTTTCGTACCACTGGGAGGGCACGGGCTCGTAATCTCTGCTCACCGCGAAAGCCACCCTTGTCATCATCCGCCGCCGATAAGTGTAGGGGCTGCGGTCGGGTTGGGCAACGCAGCTCGATTGCGTATAGTTTTCCTCCATGAACACCCGGCGTCCGGACTCGGCAGCGCCCCTCACGCAGGCACGGCGAATCGTCGTGAAGGTGGGCTCGGCGCTGCTGGTGGATGGCGAGAGCGGGCGCGTCAACCGCGCCTGGCTCGAGACCCTGGTCGAGGACCTGCTGCGGCTGCGCAAGCGCGGGCAGCGCGTCATCCTGGTGTCATCGGGCGCCATTGCGCTCGGCCGGCGCCGGCTCGGGCTCAAGCCCGGCGTGCTGCGGCTGGAGGAGAGTCAGGCCGCCGCCGCGGTGGGACAGATCCGGCTCGCGCACGCCTACAAGGAGCTGCTCGAGGGGTGCGATGTGACTGTGGCGCAGGTGCTGCTCACTCTGGAGGACAGCGAGCGCCGCCGCCGCTACCTGAACGCGCGCGCCACCCTGGAAGCGCTCCTCGCGCTCGGCGCGCTGCCGGTGATCAACGAGAACGACACGGTGGCCACCGCCGAGATCCGCTACGGCGACAATGATCGCCTGGCCGCTCGTGTCGCGCAGATGGCGGGCGCGGATTGCCTGGTGTTGCTGTCGGACGTCGAGGGACTGTACAGCGCCGATCCGAACCGCGAGCCCGGTGCGCGCTTCATTCACGAGGTACCGCAGATCACGCCCGAGATCGAGGCCATGGCCGGGCGCTCCGCCTCCCAGGTGGGCTCCGGCGGCATGGCGGCCAAGATTGCCGCGGCGCGCATCGCGATGGCGGCCGGCTGCCACATGTGCATCGCAGCCGGTGTGCACCGGCACCCCCTGCGGCGTATCGAAGAGGGAGCGGACTGCACCTGGTTCGTTCCGAGTGCGACGCCGGCCGCGGCGCGCAAGCAGTGGATCGCCGGCACGCTGCGCCCCGCCGGCGCCATCACCATCGATGCGGGAGCGCTGCGCGCGCTGCTCGAAGGCCGCAGCCTCCTGCCCGCGGGCGTCACCGCGGCGCGCGGACGCTTCGACCGCGGCGACACCGTCAGCGTACTCGCCGCGGACGGTGCCGAGATCGCCCGCGGCATCGTCGCCTACTCCGACGTGGATGCCGCCCGCATCATGGGACGCAGGTCCTCGGAGATCGCCGATATCCTGGGGTTTCGCGGCCGTGACGAGATGATCCATCGCGATGACCTGGTGCTCATGCGCCAGCCAGCCGCCGGCGCCGCGGAAGCCGTGCCCGTCCCGCAACCGGTACCTTAGAGACGCCGTGGACGCGGACCACATCGGTGAGTTGATGGAAGGGCTCGGCAAGGCCGCCATCGACGCTGCGGCCGTGCTGGCGCTCGCCCCCACGCAGCAGAAGAACGACGCACTGGCGGCGGCCGCGGCCGCGGTGCGCGCGCGGCGGGCGGCGATTCTCGCGGCCAACGAGCGCGACATGTCGGCGGCGCGCGCCGCGCACCTGAGCGGACCGCGACTGGAACGGCTGCGCCTGGACGAGCGGCGCATCGAAGGGATCGCCGCCAGCATCGACGCGGTGATCGCGCTGCCGGATCCGATCGGCAGCACCATCGCGGAGTGGGAACGGCCCAATGGACTGAAGATCCAGCGCGTGGTCGTGCCGCTCGGTGTGATCGGCATCATCTACGAGAGCCGGCCCAACGTCACCGCTGACGCCGGCGCGCTGTGCCTGAAGTCAGGCAACGCGGCGATCCTGCGCGGGGGCTCCGAGAGCCAGCACTCCAGTTACGCGCTGCACGGGTGCCTCGTGCACGGGCTGCAGGCGGCAGGGTTGCCGGCGCAATGCATCCAACTGGTGCCAGTCACCGATCGTGCGGCGGTCGGCTACATGCTCGCCGGCATGAGCGAGTACCTCGACGTCATCGTGCCGCGTGGCGGCAAGACCCTGGTGGAGCGCGTGCAGAAGGAAGCGCGCGTGCCGGTGATCGGGCACCTGGAGGGCAACTGCCACGTGTACATCGACCGCGACGCCGACGTGCGCATGGCGCGCACCATCGCGCTCAACGCCAAGATGCGCCGCACCGGCATCTGCGGCGCCGCCGAAACGCTGCTGGTCGACCGCGCCTGCGCGGGCACACACCTGGGTCCGATCGTGCGCGATCTGCTGGATGCCGGCTGCGAGGTGCGCGGCGACGCCACGGTGCTCGAGGTGGATCCGCGCGTGCGCCCGGCGAGCGAGGACGACTGGTACACCGAGTACCTCGACGCGATCATCGCCGCGCGCGTGGTCGAGGGCGTGGATGCGGCCATCGCGCACATCGCGCGCTACGGCTCCGCGCACACCGAATCGATCGTCACGGAGAACCGCGTCACCGCCGAGCGCTTCCTGCAACGCGTCGACAGCGCCATCGTGCTGCATAACGCGTCCACCCAGTTCGCCGACGGCGGGGAGTTCGGCATGGGCGCGGAGATCGGGATCTCCACCGACCGTTTTCACGCCCGCGGGCCGGTCGGGGTCGAGCAACTCACCAGTTACAAGTACATCGTGCGCGGCGCGGGACAGGTGCGCCCCTGAAGCGGCGCTAGTCGTGCTGGTGCGCGCCCGCTGCGTGCGCGGGCGGGGCGGCGCAGCGCTCGCAATTCACCCAGCCCGAGTCACCGCTCAGATAGTGCTCCTTCTTCCAGATCGGCACGCGCTGCTTGACCTCGTCAATGATGTAGCGGCAGGCGAGAAACGCCTCGTGGCGATGCGGTGCGCTCACTCCGACCCACACCGCCAGCTCGCCGATCGCAAGCTCGCCGACGCGGTGCAGGCACGCGGCGTGCGCCACGCCGAAGCGCGCGATCGCCTCGGCGAGGATGCGCTCACCTTCGCGCACGGCGAGCGCCTCGAAGGCCTCGTACTCCAGGCGCCGCACGCGCATGCCCTCGTGGGAATCGCGCACCCAGCCTTCGAACGCCGCGTATCCGCCGCAGGCCGGATCGGCGAGCTGCGCGCGCAGCGCCTGCGGCTCGATGGGCGTGCGGGTGAAGCGGAACATGGGGCTTGCGGGGGCGCGTCCTCAACCACCGGCGACCGGCGGAATGAACACCACCGCATCGCCGTCCGCGAGCGGCGTCGACCACTCGCCGAACTCGGCGTTTATCGCGACTCGCAGCACCTCCGGAGCCAGCGTGAACGGATAGCGTGCCGCCAGCTCCGCGTACAGCTCGCGCGGCGTGCGCGCGGCGCTCACCAGCGCCTCCTCGCGCCGTCCGGCCTGCTCACGCAGCAGCGCGAAGTACTGCACCGTGATGTGCCGGGTGGTCGCGGAGTCCTCAGCAGTCAACGTCGCCATGGCCGATCCATACTCCTCGGGTGTGTTGATGTTGTCGAGTGCGCGCGGGTTCGGCTCATCGAGGAGCAGCGTGTCGGCGCCCAGCAGGAACTTGCGCGGGCAGTGCTTGCCGGCGGCGACGTACGCAGCGAGCGGTTCGCGGCTGCGCGGCTCGTAGATCGCGCACAGGGGCTCGGGCAGTCCGTCGTGGCTCGAGCGGTAGGCGGTGGCCGTGCGAGCGGGGTCGCGCGCGTGCAGCAGGCGCGCGAGCGTGGCCTCATCCAGCAGCGGCAGATCGCACGCCAGGACCAGCCAGGCGGCCTCGGGGTGCTGCGCCTGCGCGGCGAGCAGCCCGGCGATCGGACCGAGGTTCTCATGCGCATCGGTGATGTGCGCAAAGCGCGCGCGCACCGGATCGCTGCGCTGGTCGGCGCGCACCGACACGAAGGCACGCGCCACGTGCGCGCTGAGCAGCGCCATGGCCCACTCGAGTTGCGTGCGCCCCCGGTAGGCGAGCGCGGCCTTGTCGCGGCCCATGCGCGTGCTGCGCCCCCCGGCGAGTACCAGGCCGTAGAGCGGCGGGGGAGCGAGGCGCCCGGCGGTCAGCGGATCCATGAGCCACTACCGGCCGGCGGCGCGGGCGAAGCGCCGGCGGCCGCCGGACTTTTCCAACAGGCGCACGCCGGTGATCTGGATGTCGTGGGACAGCGCCTTGCACATGTCGTAGATCGTCAGTGCCGCCACCGCAGCTCCCGTCAGCGCCTCCATTTCCACTCCGGTGCGGTGATGAACCGCGACCCGGCAACGCACCGCGATCTGCGCGCGTCCGACGGGCGCGATCTCGATCTGACAGTCCTCGAGCGCGAGCGGGTGGCAAAACGGGATCAGCTCGTGCGTGCGTTTCGCCGCCATGACGCCCGCGACGATCGCGGTGTCGAACACCGGCCCCTTGCTGGTGCGGTGACCGCTGGCGCGCAGCGCGAGCGCCACAGTGCGCGGCAGGAGAATCCGCGCCTCGGCGACCGCCAGGCGCTGCGTCACCTCCTTCGCGCCAACGTCGACCATGGCGGGGCGGTTACGGGCATCCACGTGCGTGAGGCGGCGGCGCGCCATCAGCCACCGATGTAGAACATCTCGACCTTGCGTTGCTCGGGTGGCGCTGCGTGCCGGCTGGCGCGCAATTCGCTGTAGCGGTCGGAACGCTTCAACCACACGCCGCGGATCAGCTCGAGCAGCGCATCATCGCTCGCGCCGCCGCGCAGAGCATCGCGCAGGCTGGTGCCGTGGGTGGCGAACAGGCAGGTGTAGAGTGCGCCGTCCGATGACAGGCGCGCACGCGAGCAGTCGCCGCAGAACGGCTGCGACACCGACGAGATGAATCCCACCTCGCCCTGGCCGTCGGTGAAGGCGTAGCGCCGCGCCACTTCTCCGCGATAGCCGGGCTCGAGCGCGCTGAGGGGCCAGCGCCGGCCGATATGCTCAGCCAGCTCCTTCGCCGGCACCACCAGCTCCGAGCGCCAATGGTTGCGGTTGCCGACGTCCATGTACTCGATGAAACGCACGATCACGCCGGTGCCGCGGAAGCGCTCCACCAGCTCGAGCACCGTGTGATCGTTCACGCCGCGCTGCACGACGGCATTGATCTTGACGGGAGTCAGTTCCGCGCGGCGCGCCTGCTCGATGCCGGCGAGCACCTCATCGACGCCGCCGAAACCGCCGCTCATGCGCGCGAACACCGCGGCGTCCAGGCTGTCCAGACTCACGGTGACGCGCTTCAGGCCCGCCGCTTTGAGCTCGCCCGCGTAGCGGGCGAGCAGCACCCCGTTGGTGGTGAGTGCGACATCCTCGACACCCGGGATGGTGGTCAGGTCGCCGACCAGGTCGGGGAGGTTCGCCCGCAGCAGCGGCTCTCCGCCCGTCAGGCGCAGCTTGCGCACTCCGAGCTGCACGAACAGCCGCGCCAGGCGCACGATTTCATCGAACGACAGCCGTTCGTGCGATCCCAGGAAGCGGTACTGCTCGTGGAAGGTCTCCCGCGGCATGCAGTACGGGCAGCGGAAGTTGCACCGGTCCATGACCGAGATGCGCAGATCGCGCATCGGGCGGGCGAACGTGTCCCGCGGCGCGGGCAGCGCGTTCAGCGGGACGATGACCTCGCCTCTGGACATGGCCATTCACAGTATGCTCACCGCGGGGGGCGATGGCTATCGGTCGAAGGGGAGGGACCGCTTAGGCTTCCCCCAGCCATTCAAGGCGTTACGACCAGCGATAGACCCGCGTGACGAACCCCCTGGCGTAGGTGTTGGGGCCGGGGGGAAGCTCGACGAAGCCACCGGTCCCGGCGAGCGAGGTGAAGTCTCCGGAGCCGTTGGTGGGGGCGGGCGCCGCCCAGGTGCGCCCCCAGTCGTCCTGCTCGAAGCGCACCGGCAGGAAGTACGTGAGCGGCGGCGTCACGGTCACGGGCGCCCCGAGCGCGACGCGCTCCACCGGTTGCGGATTCTGACCGAGGCTGCCGCACAGCGCCGGCAGGACATAGCGTGTCAGGCACACCAGCGTCGAGACCGGGTTGCCGGGCAGGCCGAACACGGCGGCTCCCGAGGGCGCGACGCCGAACCACAGCGGTTTCCCGGGCCGTTGCGCCACCTTGTGAAAGATCGCCCGCACGCCGAGCTCTTCCAGCACCTTGGGCACGAGGTCGAACCTGCCCATCGACACGCCGCCCGACAGCACCAGTACGTCGTGGGTCTGCAGGTGAAACTTGAGCCGCTCACGCAGCTCACGGCTGTCGTCCTGGATGTGATCGTCGGCGACGCGTTGAAAGCCGCGCTCGCGCAGCGCACTCACGATCGCGTAGGCGTTCGAGCGGCGCACCTGGTGAGCGAGCACCGGCTCCCCGGGCTCGACCAGCTCGTTGCCGGTGGAGATGACGGCGAGCATCGGCTGACTGCTCACGCGGATGCGTGCCATGCCGGCGGAGGCAGCGATGGCGATCTCCGGGGCGCGCAGCCGCACACCCGACGACAGGAGCAGCGTCCCCTGGCGCGTGTCGCTGCCGCGCCGGTGAACGTGCTGCCAGGGTTCGACACGCGTGCCCGGCGCGAGGGCCACCTGCCCGCGCGCGACCGTGAGCTCCTCGACGGGTATCACGCTGTTGCAACCCACCGGGAGCACCGCTCCGGTCATGACCTCGATACAGTCTCCGGCAGCGGCGAGCGTCAGCGGCGGGTCGCCGGCGGCCTGCGTCGCCTGCACGCGGAACGAGCGCGTGCCGGCGCCGACCGTGTGGCTGTCGAGCGCCACGCCATCCATGGCGACGCGGTCGAAGGGCGGCTGGTCACGCTCGGCGTAGATGTTCTCGCGCAGCACCGTGCCGGCACACTGCGCAAGAGGCAGCGACTCGATCGGCAGGCATTGCAGGTGCTGCCCGATCAGCAGATCAGCCTCGGCCGGTGTGAGCACTCAGCTCTTCTTGTCGGTCCTCGCCTTGAAGACCTTCACTTGCTCGTTGAAACGGTCGGCAATGCTCTGCAGCTGATCGATCGCGGCATTGTGTTTCTGGGCCTCGACATGCTGCATGTCCGACTTCTGCTGCGGCTTGAGCTGGTCGCCCCCTCTTTTGATGGCTTCATCGAGCTCGTGGTCGATGCAGCTCACGTAGTCGTTGATCGCCTTGTCGTATGCCCTGACCGCTTTCTGTCCCGCGACCATCTCCTCGAGGCTCGCGGAGGAGCCGTCCGGGAGCTTGTCTGGAGCTACCGGGTAGGGGCAGTCGGCGTGCACCGGTGCCGCCGTAAGCGCCGCGGTGAGCGCCATCGCAAACAGTGCCTTCATGACCAGATCCTGAAAACCCATGAGTCGGACCGCTATCTTAAGAGGCGCCCGCCGCCCAAGGCTACTTCCGCCTGGGGCGCTGCGCCACGCGCCGGGCCCCCGGTGCGCGCCGCGGCGGACAGCGGAAGCAACCCCGGGCGTGATCGTTCACGACCCCGACCGCCTGCAGGAAGGCATACACGATGGTCGTGCCCACGAAGCGAAAGCCGCGTTTCACCAGGTCCCGGGAAACCTGGTCGCTGAGCGGCGTGTGCGCGGGCACCGCGCCGCTGCGCGGGCGGTTGACGATCGGCTTGCCCGCAACATACGACCACAGGTAGCGGTCAAAGGAGCCGAACTCGCGCTGCACCGCGAGGAACGCCCGCGCGTTGCTGACGGTGGACTCGATCTTCAGGCGGTTACGCACGATGCCGGCATCGCGGCGCAGGGCCGCGCGGCGGCGGGCATCAAAGCGCGCCACCTTGCGCGGCTCGAAGCGGGCGAACGCGCGGCGGTAGCCGGCGCGCTTGCGCAGGATGGTCGACCACGACAGCCCCGCCTGCGCGCCCTCGAGGGTCAGCATCTCGAACAGCCGTCGGTCATCGTGCACCGGCCGTCCCCATTCCTCATCGTGATAGCGGACGTAATCGGCGTCGGCGCTGCGCGCCCAGGCGCAGCGGCGTCTGCCAGCCTGGCGCCCGCCGGCCGCCCGGGATTTGTCAGTCACGGGTCCCTTTCATTTTCAAGATCGCACCAGCAGAAGCATCGCAAGCGGCTCCCAAGTCAAGCACGAGTGCAACCGGGTCGAAAGAGCGCAGTGAGGATTTTACTGTCAATATTCGCGTGACAGGCGCAGACTCGATTGCTCATCCAGGGCTCGCTGTGCGGGCCCACTATCCCGAGCGTCAACCAGGAGAGCCAGTGCCCCCAACGTCTTTGCCTTCTGCGAACGATACCTCCCCGCATCGCGGCGTCGGTGATCTGAACAACGACTACCGCGCCCGTCGTGCCCTGGAAGAGGAGGAGCGCGCGCAGCGAAGGCGTATCGACCTGGAAGAGCAGCGCTCGGATCTGAATCCACCCAAAGTGCGCATCCGAGCCTGGGAGAAGGTGCACGGGTTGCGCATGCCGGCCGATTCAACCCACCCCATCCTCGAGGTCATCGCCGGTGACACCCGCTTGACGCTCGTGGAGGTGCGGGAAGAGCAGCAGGCCCGCCTCGCCGAGGCGACGTTGCGACGGCCGCAGACCCCGTGAGCTTGCGCACGCGGGGGTGCCGCGGCGCTGCTGGATATCGGGTCAGTTTGGCGCGAAAATGCGCATGTCCGAGGGCGGACGCAACCGGAGACTGCCATGCCCGCTCCATACCACGCCGAAGAGAAATTCCATGAGGCGCTGCGTGCACTGATCGGCGCCGCTCCTCAGCGGAAGCGACTGGAGAACGCATACCTGGATCACCTGAGTGATCTGCAGGATGCGGAACTGCCGATATCGCAACAAGCCAAGTTCGTGCAGTTGCGCGACACCCTGACGCACGGGGAGCAGCTTGATGCGGAAATTGCCATCGAAGCGATGAGTGACGATGAGGTCGCCGAGGCGACTCGCCAGATTCTGACTCTGTACGACGGAATCCTGGATGCGGCGCGCTCCGGTTCTCTTCCCAGATAACCCGGTACGCGCGCCACCCGGTACGGGGTGAGGCGCTGGCCTGCATGCTGCGGAACCGTGCCGGTACGGTACTGCAAAAGACAGGCTTGCCGCGCCTTGCGGTGGTGTTTGTCCGAATTTGACGCTCCGCGCGTTGCGGACGAGCGCACGGCCAGTCCGGCTGCGCAGGCGGATGTCCGTCGGCTTATGAAGTTGCGAATTCTTGCCCAAATGAAGCCGCGCGCCAAACCCATGTATTTCTTGGCTCGTGAATTCTTCAGAGCCGCATACATGGAGGAGTGAGCGCCGCGGCGGCTACACGGGTCCGTACAGTTCGCGGACCAACCCAATCACCATGGCCTTGACCAACTCCGCATTGACTTCTGCGATCGTGTAGTCGCCTACCGCGCTACCGCCACGACTGTCAGAGGTATTTCGCTCAAAATGGATCCGCCGAGTCTGGCAATCTGGCCTGGCCCGGAGGTACGGGTAACCGCCGAAGCCGTGACCAAGGCGCGCGTGTCTGCTGACGGGGATGTCAATCCGCACATCGCTTGCGTCAGTCGGCACTCTCGCCGCCACACCTCGCTCGTTGAGTGCTTGAGCCATCTGCCGAAGGGCAGGCGCAACCACACTGGCCAAGCAAGCTGTGGCGGCTTGACTGAAATCCTCCTCGCCCGCGGTCTTGCCGGCTGCTTCATTACGGGCCTGTTCCACGCGGGCCTTGTGGTGGGCGAAGATGGCGTCAAGCTCCTGTTCGATGTCTTTGGCCATACGCGATACTCCGACCTGATGGCTTGCAGGTGGCGTAGATCGAGGTGATCGTAGCCTCTGATCCTAAGACTCCCGAATTATTTATGCGCTGAAAACACTGCGCGCCCGGAGAGATTAATCGGCGCTGCGCGCCTCGCCCCCCGGGGGGCCGCCCTTGCGGGCGTTCGCCGCCACGGCGGCGTGCTCGCGGGCTGCGCCGGTTCGTCCCTCGCTCGCGCTCGGGACCCTCAGGTTCGAAGGTCGCCGATCATGGCCGTGAGCAGAAAACGCAGACTAGCCAGCGCCGCTTGCAAAGCGATGAGGATTGGCGGATCGTCACTTTTGCATTGCATTCGACCAGCATCGCGGTGTGCAGCTAGCCGATGCCTCATGGGGCCGAGTGATCTAGCATAGGGGGTAGATAGTGTCGTGAATGCTATCCGTCGCCTGCTGCTCGTAGGCTGCGCTTGCGCGGTCGCTCATGCGTTTGCTGCCGGTTCCGACTCGAATGCGGTTGAGCCGGGTCAGCCGCCATCGCAATCGTCTCCTGCGGCTCCTGCGGGCGCCATTGCGCCATCCCCGGCTGCGGCGCCGAGTGCCTCGAGCACAACGACCCCGGGGGCGATAACTCCGGGCGGCAAATCGGATGCGGGCACTCAACCGGCGAACACAGGGACATCCCCCCTGGCACAGTCGCCCGATACTGCCAAGGCTAGTTCTGTCGCGAACAAGCCGGCCAAATTGGTTCTGGTGGACGACACGGTGACGGACGCACAGCTCAAGCAGATTCTCGCAAAGGGTTACAAGCCCGAAGGCCAAGCGCTTGGGCACGAAGTGTTCTACTGCCGCCGCGAGCGTCCACTTGGCACGCGTTTCGAAACGAAAACATGCAAGACCGCAGGGCATATTCTCCGGGACGAGCAGCAGGGCAAGGACCTGGCGCAACGCGCGGAGCGAACCAGCGGAAATCCGCCTCCGATGCACTGAGCTGGCGGCTAAGCAATAATCTGCGGCTAGAGCGATTCGCCCGCTCGTCCCTCGGGGACTCGGGACCGCCCGCGCGGGAGCCGCGCGTGCGTCCAACTTGGTCAGGGGGCTATTCCGGACTCGTTCCTGTTGTGTTGGATTTTCGCGCGCCCGGAGAGATTCGAACTCCCGACCCTCAGGTTCGAAGCCTGATGCTCTATCCAACTGAGCTACGGGCGCGGCGCGCGGATTCTACTGCGAACCCGCTGCCTGAGTAACGGCGGGCACATTCGCCAAGCGCCGGTGCCGCGGGCAGAATGCACGGCAAATCTGCCGCAGAGGACGCCGCACATGAGCATGTTCGATCTGTCGGGCAAGGTGGCCCTCATTACCGGCTCGAGCCGCGGTATCGGCAAGGCGATCGCGATGCAGATGGCGCTGCACGGCGCGCGCGTCGTCATTTCGAGCCGCAAGCCCGAGAGCTGCGAGGCAACCGCGGCGGAGATCACCACCGCCGGCGGCACGGCGCTCGCGCACGCCTGTCACGTGGGGCACAAGGCCGAGCTGCAGGCACTGGTCGATGCCAGCATCGCAAAATGGGGCCGGATCGACATCGTCGTGTGCAATGCAGCCGCCAACCCGCACTTTGGCCCGTCGGCGGCCACTCCCGACGAGGTGTTCGACAAGATCATCCAGACCAACCTGCACAGCAACCTGTGGTTGTGCAACATGACGCTGCCGGCGATGGCGCAGCGCAAGGACGGAGCGGTGATCATCATCTCCTCGGTGGGCGGCTTCGTGGGCAGCGCGTTGCTCGGTGCCTACTGCATCTCCAAGGCGGCCGACATGCAGCTGGCGCGCAATCTCGCGGTCGAATGGGGGCCGCACAACGTCCGCGTCAACTGCATCGCGCCCGGCATCATCCGTACCCATTTCTCCAAGGCGCTGTGGGCGGATCCGGGGCGCGCCGCGGCTTTCGCGCGCGCCAATCCGTTGCGCCGTCTCGGGGAACCGGACGATGTCGCCGGCACGGCGGTGCTGCTCGCCTCGCGCGCCGGCAGCTTCATCACCGGGCAGACTCTGGTGGTGGACGGCGGCGGCCTCATCGGTGGCGGCGAGCCGCTCATGTAGTGCCGCGGCATCTTCGCTGCCGCAGCACTGCAGCAGTCACCGGGCCGCGTCCGCCGAACTCACGCGCCTGGCGCGGGCGTAGCCGATCCCGAGGATCGCGAACCACACCGGCGCCACGTACAGCGCCACCCGGGTGTCCGGATCGACAGCGAGCAGGCCGCTGACCACGATCAGGAACGCGAGCACCGCCCAGTTCGCGAACGGCGCACCGGGCATGCGAAACGGCGCCGCCGCCGCCCGACCGGCCTGAACCGCGCGCCGGTAGTTGCGATGCGACACCAGGATGATGCCCCAGGTCCACAGCGTTCCGATGAGCGTGATGCTCGTGACCCAGGTGAACACCTCCTTGGGCACGAGGTAGTTGAGGATCACGGTCAGCAGCATGAAAGCGGCGGATACATGGATGCCGGCGGCCGGCACGTGTTGCGTATTGAGCGCGCTGAAGGCGCGCGGCGCCTGGCCACGCTGCGCCAGCGACCACAGCATGCGCCCGGTACTGAACAGGCCGCTGTTGCAGGAGGAGGAGGCCGCGGTGATGACGACCACGGTGATGATGCCGGCGGCGGCGGGCACGCCGAGCTTGTCGAACACGAAAACGAACGGGCTCACGCTCGGACTCAGCTCATCCCAAGGCACCACCGCCATGATGACCAGCAGCGCCCCGAGATAGAAAATGAGAATGCGCGCGATGATGCCGTTGGTCGCTCTGGGCAGCGCCACCGCCGGATCCTGCGCCTCCCCGGCGGTGACCCCGATCAGCTCGACACCCGCGTAGGCGAACATGACGATCTGCAGCGTCAGCAGCACGGGCTTGATGCCGAGGGGCAGGAAACCGCCATGCGTCCACAGGTTGGCGAAGCTCGCCGTCGCACCGAGGCTGCCGGCGTGCAGCACGATCACGGCGAGGCCGGCGAGGATCAGTGCGACGATGGTCGCGACCTTGACGAGGGCGAACCAGAACTCCAGCTCCCCGAAGACGCGCACCGCCAGCAGGTTCGAGCCGTAGAGCGCCAGCAGCGCGATCAACGGCGGCAACCACTGCGGCACGTTCGGAAACCAGTAGCGCACGTAGATTCCGATCGCCGTCAGCTCCGCCATCGCCATGACGACCCACATGAACCAGTAGGACCAGCCGGTGACGAAGCCGGCGAACGGCCCACAGAACTCGTCGGCGTAGGTGGCAAAGGAGCCCGCCACCGGCCGATAGGTCAGCAGCTCCCCGAGCGCGCGCATGATGAAGAAGATCGCGAGGCCACCCAAGGCGTACGCGAGCAGCAGCCCGGGGCCGGCGTTGTGGATCGCCTTGGCGGAGCCGAGAAACAGCCCGACGCCGATCGTGCCGCCGATGGCGATGAGCTGGATGTGCCGGTTGCGCAGATTGCGCGAGAGGTCAGACCCTGGTTGCGACATAGTTGCTCCGCAGTGT
>DATKEZ010000147.1:0-4113 GCA_035511775.1 Steroidobacteraceae bacterium
CCAGGAACTCGAAGTGCCAGAGCCAGCCCGCCATCGGATCACTCCCCCAGGTTCACCGCTGGCCGCGAACCTTACTAAGGTTGCGCGGCCTGCGACTATTCTTCGCCCGCGTCGGCGCCGCTCATGCCGAGGTCCTTGAGCTTGCGGGTGAGGGTGTTGCGCCCCCACCCGAGTAGCCGCGCAGCCTCCTGCCGATGGCCCTGCGTGCGCTTGAGGGCCGCTCGGATGAGCACGCGCTCGAACTGTGGCTGCGCGGTATCCAGGAGCGGTGCCTGGCCCGCGAGCGCGTGCCGCTCGGCCCAGCGCTCGAGCGCCGTGGCCCAGTCCGCCGGCGCGAGCGCCGCGGGCACGGCGGCGAGCTCCGCCGGCAGGTCGGCCAGGTGCACTTCGCTCCCCGGGGCCAGCACCGACAGCCGCCTGCACAGGTTCACCAGCTCGCGCACGTTGCCGGGCCAGTCGTAGGCGGCGAGCCGGGCGAGGGTGTCCGGGGCGAGGGACTTCGCGTCCACCCCCAGCTCGTGGGCGCTCACCACCAGGTAGTAGGCCAGCAGGTCCGGGATGTCCTCGGCGCGGGCGCGCAGCGGCGGCAGCTCGATGCGAATGACGTTCAGGCGGTGATACAGGTCCTCACGGAACAGGCCGCGCGTCACCCGCTCCTGCAGGTTCTGGTGGCTCGCGGCGATGACGCGCACGTCGACGCGGATCGGGGTCTGGCCTCCGACGCGGTAGAACTCGCCCTCGGCGAGCACCCGCAGCAGCCGGGTCTGCAGCGGCAGGGACATGTCGCTGATCTCGTCCAGGAACAATGTGCCGCCGTCGGCCTGCTCGAAGCGCCCGCGGCGTTGCGCGTCCGCCCCGGTGAACGCGCCGCGCTCGTGCCCGAACAGCTCCGACTCGAGCAGGTCGGCCGGAATCGCCGCGGTGTTGAGCGCGATGAAGGGTCGGGTGGCGCGCGGGCTGTGCTCGTGCAGCGCGCGGGCGACGAGCTCCTTGCCGGTGCCGGACTCCCCGGTGATGAGCACGGTGACGCTCGAGCGCGCCAGGCGTCCGATGGCGCGAAACACCTGTTGCATCGCCGGCGCCCGTCCCAGCAGCTCCGGCATGCGCGGTGCGCCGGCGAGCTCGCTCCCGGGCGCCTGGCCGGCGCTGGCGGCGCGCCGCACCAGGGCCACCGCCTGGTCGATATCGAAGGGTTTGGGCAGGTACTCGAACGCGCCGCCCTCGTAAGCCGACACCGCATTCCCCAGATCCGAGTGCGCCGTCATGACGATGACCGGCAGCGCCGGGCGCGCGTCGCGGATGCGGCGCAGCAGCTCCAGCCCCGAGGCGCCCGGCATGCGGATATCGGTGATCAGCACGTCCGGGGATTCGCGCCGCAGGGCATCCAGCGCCGGTTCCGCCGCCTCGAATGCCCGCGGCGTCATGCCGTCGCTGCGCAGCGCGCGCTCCAGCACCCACCGAATGGACGCGTCGTCATCGACCAGCCAGACCCGCAGTGCACTGCCGTTCATTTGTCCTCTCCCAGGGGCAGCAGCAGCGTGAACACCGTGCGCCCCAGTTCGCTTTCGAATTCGATGATGCCGCCGTTGCGTGTCACCAGGTCCTGGGCGACCGCAAGCCCGAGGCCCGTGCCGTTGGCGCGCCCGCTCACCAGCGGATAGAAAATCGAGGAGCGCAGGTGCGCGGGCACGCCAGGACCTGAGTCCTCGACCTGCACGCTCGCCACCAGGCGGTGCAGCGCCGAGCCGATGCTGACGTTGGAGCGCGCGCGGGTGCGCAGCACGATGCGCCCCAGATCGCCCTGCGCCTGCAGGGCGTTGCGCGCGACGTTCAGCAGCGCCTGGATCAGCTGGTGACGATCGAGCATGGCGTTCGGCAGGCTCGGGTCGTAGTCGCGCTCGATCACGATGCCGCCCGGGGCTTCGGCGCGCAGCAGGTGATAGACGTGCTCGCAGATCTCGTGAACGTTGAGCTCGCTCTTGCTCGGCGCGCGGCTCGGGCCCGCCATGGAGTCGACGAGCGCGGTGAGGCGGTCGGCTTCCGCGATGATGACCTGGGTGTATTCCTTGAGCGCCGGCGCCGGCAGCTCGCGCTCCAGCAGCTGCGCCGCGCCGCGCAGCCCGCCGAGCGGGTTTTTGATCTCGTGGGCGAGCTGCTGCACCATCAGGCGGCTGCCATCGAGGCGCGCCAGCAGATCGTTCTCGCGCGTGATGCGCTGGCGCTGGGTGGTGTCGGCGAGCTCGAGCAGCAGATGAGCGCCGGTGAGGCCGGTGAGCGGGGTGATGGTGACATCGAGCGTGCGCACTTCGCGCGGCGCGCCCGCGGGCCGCACGGCGAGCTCGCGGTCGGCGATGCCCTCGCCGGTGTCGAGCGCGCGCCGCAGGATGCGGCACAGGCCTTCCGCGTCGTGGAGAAAATCGGCGAACGGACGGCCGCGCGCCGTGTTGAGGCTGAACGCGAGCAGGTCCTGCGCGGCGACGTTGGCGTACACCGGACACAGCTGCGCATCGAGCATGATGATGCCCGTGGACAAGGCATCGAGCAGGTCCGCCGGATCGAAGTGCGCAAGGGCCGAGGGGCTGGCACGCTCAACCGCCATGGCACGCACCAGCCGCACCGCGCGCCCTGGCCACCGCGGATGCGCGGCTCAGTGACGCAGGGGGTTGGCCGGGCTCAGAAGCGAGGGCTGCTGCACGTTGTAGGTCACGCCCGGGGTCTTGCACCTGACCCCGCCGTCGCTGTCGCGCACCACCGCCTGCACGGTGTGCGCGCCGCGATCCACCGGGGTGAGGGTGAACTGGTTCCCCGTAGCCGCCCCGCCATTGAGCGGCTGCCCGTCGAGCATGAGGAAGATCTGGTCTCCGGGCTGCAGCTCCGGATCGGTGCGCACGATGATGCTGAGGGAGTCGACGCTGGTGAAGGTCTGGTCCTCCGTCGGCTGCGCGATCGCACAGCCCCGGTACGGCGGTGGCGCGGCGGCGGCGGGCGGTGCGGGCGGTCCGCCGGGCGCAGCCGGCATATCGCCCGCCTTGTAGGTCTGCGCCGCCTGCACGCTCACTTTCTGCGCGTTCGGGTGCGGCTGATCGCTGTAGTGAACCACGCCGTTTTCGTCGACCCACTTGTACACCGTGGCGGCGAGTGCCAGCGAGCACACGAGTGACATTAAGGTAAAGAGGCGCCTGCGCATGACGAGGCAGCATAGCCTGCGGCGGGGCCGGCGACAAAAGCGGGTAGCGGCGCCCAGTGAACGCCGCTACCCGCGCCCCTTTCCCCTTCGCGCCGGCACGCCCGTCACGTCCGCGCGTGCCGCTCGCGAGCGAGGAATGCTGTCGCCTCATGATGGCCTCAGCAGCTGTAATACAGCTCCAGCTCAATCGGGTGCGTCGACATGCGGAACTTCGTGACCTCCTGGAGCTTGAGATTCGCGTACGCGTCGATGACGTCGTTGGTGAACACACCGCCGCGGGTGAGGAACTCACGATCCCGGTCGAGGTACTCGAGCGCCATGTCGAGGGAGTGGCACACGGTCGGAATGTGCTTCGCCTCCTCGGGCTCGAGATCGTAGAGATCCTTGTCGGCCGGGTCCCCGGGGTGGATCTTGTTCTGGATGCCATCCAGCCCCGCCATCATCATCGCCGTGAAGGCGAAATACGGGTTGGCGCTGGAGTCCGGGAAGCGCACCTCGATGCGCCGTGCCTTGGGGTTGGACACCCACGGAATGCGGATCGAGGCGGAGCGGTTGCGCGCCGAGTAGGCGAGCAGCACCGGAGCTTCGAAGCCGGGCACCAGGCGCTTGTAGCTGTTGGTGCCGGCGTTGGTGAAGGCGTTCAGCGCCCGGGCGTGCTTGATGATGCCGCCGATGTAGTAGAGCGCCAGATCCGACAGTCCGCCGTACTTGTCGCCGGCGAACAGCGCCTTGCCCTCCTTCTGCAGCGACTGGTGCACGTGCATGCCGCTGCCGTTGTCCCCCACGAGGGGCTTGGGCATGAAGGTCGCGGTCTTGCCGTAGCCGTGCGCCACGTTCTGCACCGCGTACTTCAGGATCTGCACCTGGTCGGCCTTGGTGACCAGGGTGCCCGCGCCGATGCCGATCTCGGACTGCCCGGCGGTGGC
>DATKEZ010000148.1:0-14403 GCA_035511775.1 Steroidobacteraceae bacterium
GGTAATGGCGCGCGCCTGCGAGCTCGCCGGCCTGCCGGTGCCCGCGGCGCTGCAGGTGCCTTAGAAGCTGCCGACCGTGTTCGACCCCAAGGAATACATCGCCTCACTCCCCAAGCGTCCGGGTGTGTACCGCATGTTCGGTGGTGCCGGGCACGAGCTGCTGTACGTCGGCAAGGCGCGCAGCCTGCGGGACCGGGTCGGGACCTACTTTGCCGCCGGCAACATCAATCCCAAGGTGCAGGCGCTGGTGCAGCAGATCACCGCCATCGAAGTCACGGTGACCAACTCCGAGACCGAGGCGCTGCTGCTCGAGTACAACCTCATCAAGGCGCACAAGCCGCGCTTCAACGTGGTGTTGCGCGACGACAAGAGCTTTCCCTACATTCACCTGTGCGCGGAGCACGAGTTTCCGCGGCTCATGTTCTACCGGGGCACGCGCAGCGCCCCCGGCCGCTACTTCGGACCCTTCCCCAATGCGGGCGCGGTGCGCGACACGCTCAACCAGCTGCAGAAGCTGTTTCGCATCCGCAACTGCCGCGACAGCTTCTTCGCCAACCGCAGCCGGCCGTGCCTGCAGCACCAGATCGGCCGCTGCTCGGCACCGTGCGTCGGTCTCATCACGCGCGCCGCCTACGCCGAGGACATGGCGGCGGCGGTCAAGGTGCTCGATGGCCGCAGCGATGAGGTGAATGCCGAGCTGCAGGCGCGCATGGAGGAGGCCGGCGCCAGCCTGCAGTTCGAGCGCGCCGCCCAGATCCGCGATCAGCTCGCAGCCCTCAAGCGCATCCAGGCGCAGCAGGTCGTGACCGCGGAAGGGCATCGCGACGTGGACGTGTTCGCGATCGTCGGCGAGGCCGGCGAATACGCCGTGAGCGTGATGCTGGTGCGCGGGGGCCGCAATCTCGGTACCACCAGCTACTTCCCGCGCGCCGCGCTCGCGGAAGCCGACGAGGCGCTCGCCTCCTTCGTCCTGCAGTACTACGCGAGCGCCGAGGCCCCCGCGGAGGTACTGCTCGGTAGCCCGCTCGAAGACGCGCCATCCCTGGCGGAGCTGCTCAGCAGCCGCACCGGGCACGCGGTCGAAGTGCGCCATCCGCAGCGCGGCCTGGCGGTGCGCTGGGTCGAGCTGACCCAGGAGAACGCGGTGCAGGCGTTGCGCATGCGCTTCGCGCAGCGCCAGGGGATGGACGAGATGCTGCAGGACCTGTCCGAGGTGCTCGACCTGCCCGAGCCGCCGGCGCGCCTGGAGTGCTTCGATATCAGCCACACGGGCGGGGAGGGTACGGTGGCATCCTGCGTCGTGTTCGGTCCGGAGGGTCCGCTGAAGAAGGAGTACCGGCGCTTCAACATCACCGGCGTCGTGCCGGGGGACGATTACGCGGCGCTGCGGCAGGCGCTGGAGCGCCGCTACAAGCACGTGCGCCAGGGGGAAGTGCAGGCGCCGGACCTGCTGCTGATCGACGGCGGCGCGGGGCAGATCAGCCAGGTGCACGCGGTGCTCGCGGAGCTGGGCTATGGCGACCTGACACTCGTCGGGGTGGCCAAGGGTCCGGACCGCAGGCCCGGACAGGAGCGGCTGTTCGTGTACGGGGTGGCCGCACCGGTGAGGCCCGAAGGCCATTCCCCGGCCGCACGCCTGGTGCAGAGAATCCGCGACGAAGCGCATCGGTTCGCGATCACCGGTCATCGCCGCAAGCGCGCGCGCCGTTACAACGAGTCGGTTCTGGAAGTGGTTCCGGGACTCGGGCCTGCGAAGCGGCGCGCGCTTCTGAAGCACTTCGGCGGCCTGCAGGGGGTGATGCGCGCCGGCGTGGCGGACCTCACCCAGGTGGCGGGAATCGGAGCGACGCTGGCGCGAAGCCTTTATGATCACCTGCATCCGGGCTCGTGAGAAGCAGCTGATGCCGTGGAACCTGCCCAACACCCTCACCTGGGCGCGCATTGCCGCGATCCCGCTCATCGTGGTGTTGTTCTACATGCCGTACCCGTGGGCCGATCCGGCCGCGGGCCTGTTGTTCGCGGCCGCCGGCGTCACCGATTCGCTCGACGGCTATTTCGCGCGCCGGCTCGGGCAGGTCTCACGCCTGGGCGCATTCCTCGATCCGGTCGCGGATAAGCTGATCGTCGCCGTCGCGCTGGTGTTACTGGTGAGCAGGGATTCGCGCTGGCCGATCGTGCTCACGGCGGCGATCATCATCGGCCGTGAGATCACCATTTCGGCGCTGCGCGAGTGGATGGCCGAGATCGGCGCGCGGCGCAAGGTCGCGGTCTCGCAGCTCGGCAAGTACAAGACCATCCTGCAGATCATCGGTCTGTCGCTGATGTTGTACCGCTGGCAACTGTTCGGGCTGCCGATCTACCGGCTCGGCGTGGGGCTCACGGAGATCGCCGCCGCCGCAACGCTCGTTTCGATGGCGGCCTATCTGCGCATCGCATGGCCTGAGCTAAAACGTTAGATATATATTGTAAGTTACTGTATATAAGCAAGTTATCTTCTCCGGTTTCGGATCGAAAGTGAGCCCTGAGCGCGCTTCAGACTCGCCTTGACTTCCAAAGGGGTGTACATAGAATTCGCGGCTCCTGATTCTGCGGATGCGGGAATAGCTCAGTTGGTAGAGCACGACCTTGCCAAGGTCGGGGTCGCGAGTTCGAGTCTCGTTTCCCGCTCCATCTCTTTACTTCCAGAACGCGTGCCCATGCGGCTGTTCGTGGTTGGGTTGCTCCTGGCGAGCGTCGCGGCCTCCGCCGAGGCGGCGCCGGTGGCCACCGCCCCAGGTGCCTATCTGTTTCGAAACGTGCGCGTCTGGGATGGCCGAAGCGACGCACCCTACGCCGGCGAGGTCCTGGTCGTGGGCAACCGGATTCAATCGGTCTCACATGAGGCAATTGCTGCCGCAGCCGCGCTTCACCCAACCGCAATCGACGGCGGCGGCCGAGTGCTGACGCCGGGCTTCATCGACGCACACGTTCACATGAGCAGTGTGTTGACCAGACAGGAGGCGCAGGAGGCCGATCCGGTCTACGTCGCGGCGCTCGAAATTCGCGGTGCCGAGCAGGCACTGTTACGTGGGTTTACCACCCAACGCGATGTCGCGGGGGCGGTGTTCGGTCTGAAGAGAGCCATCGACGCGGGCTACGTCGTGGGTCCGCGCATTTACCCGGCGGGCGCTGCGCTATCGCAGACGGCCGGTCACGGCGATGACCGCCACTACATCGACCCTCCGAGAAGGCTCGGTGGTGGTTTGACTCTGCAAGAGCGTACCGGCATGACGACGATTGCGGACGGCGTCCCGGAGGTCCTCGCAGCTGCCCGCGATCAGATGGGCCACGGCGCCGCCATGCTGAAAGTCATGGCCAGTGGGGGTGCCGCTTCCGAGTTTGATCCAATTGAGGTGGTGGAATACACACCCGAAGAGCTCAGGGCGGCGGTCGAGGTCGCGTCGAGCTTCGGCACCTACGTTACGGTACACAGCTACAACTCCGCGAGCACCCGCCGCGCGATCGAGGCTGGGGTTCGCTGCATCGAGCATGGCCATCTCATCGATGAGTCAACGATGAAGCTGATCGCGGAGCGGGGGATCTTCCTTTCCACGAACGTGGTGGTGTACGAGGTACCGCCGCCGGGGATATCGGAGACACAGCGGGCCAAGTTCCTGCAGGTTCAGGCCGCCGCGGACGCGATGATGAAACTGGCGAAGAAGTACCACGTGAAGCTCGGCTTTGGCACGGACCTGGTATTCGGACTGGAGCAGATGGCGCGCCAGAACCGGGAGTTCACGCTGCGGGCGCGGTGGTTTTCTGCGGTGGAGATTCTGCGCCAGGTGACCTCCGGCAATGCGGAGCTGCTCGCGATGTCAGGCCCTCGCAATCCCTACCCCGGCAAGCTTGGGGTCATTGAGGAGGGCGCCTATGCGGACATCCTGCTCATCAACGGCGAGCCGCTCAAGGACATCACCCTGCTGGAGCATCCGGACGTCGCGCTCGCCCTGATCATGAAGGACGGACGGATCTACAAGAATCAGCTGGCGACTGCGAACCCAGCGCATTGACCGGCAACACCCACGGGAACCATTTTACAGACAGGTCTGTCTATATAGACAGGTCTGTCTATCCGGGTGGACGCCATTGGGCGGTTGCCGCTACACTGACTTCCGGGCGTCTGACCGTAACGGGACAGCTCCGCCTGCTTTCGATGCGCGCCACTCAGTCTTTGCGGCCAAGACGTCGCTTGCGGTACCGCCCGGGTACGCGGGAGCGCATCGAGCGCACCGCCTACGAGCTCTTTTCCCGCCACGGGGTCCGCGCAGTCGGTGTCGACACCATCACGGCGCGAGCGGGCGTCGCGAAAATGACCCTGTACAAACACTATCCCTCCAAGGACGCACTCGTCCTGGCTTTCCTGCGGCGCCGGGAAGAGCTCTGGTCGCACGCCTGGCTGCAACACGAGGCCGAGCGCAGCAACGGGACGGCGGGGGAGAAGCTGCTGGCGATCTTCGATGTGTTCGACAAGTGGTTCCGCCGTCAGGACTTTGAGGCCTGTGCGTTTGTCAGGGTGCTGCTCGAGCACCACGAGCTTGGTCACCCGGTACGGCGGGCGGCGGTACGCCACATCGGCAACATTCGTGCGTTCATCAAGCGGCTGGTTGCCGATGCCGGCGTGCGTGATGTCGATGGGTTCGCACGGCAGTGGCAGATGCTGATGATCGGGTCGATTGTCGCCGCCTACGCCGGTGACCGGGGCGCCGCACGCCGCGCGAAAGCGGTTGGGGTGCGGCTCATCGCCGCTGAGACTGCTCCGCAGAGGGGCGCTGGAGGTAAACATCGGAAGCACCAGTAAGCCGCGAGTCGCGTCGGGCGGGCGCCTGCGCGCCGCCCTGCTCAGGAGCCAGCGGCGCGTGCTCGAGCGCATCGCGGGCGGTGCGCCGCTGGAGGAAATCCTCGAAGCCCTTGTCCGGCTGCTCGAGGAGCAGGCGGGCGGGATGCGCTGTGCGGTGTTGCTCGCGGACGCCGGGCAGCAGAGGCTGCGCTTCGTGGCCGCTCCGAGCATTCCCGAGGATTACAAGCTCGGCATCGAGCCCTACCTGTGCATCGCGCCGGGCATGGGGTCGTGCGGAACCGCGGCGTACCTGCGCCGGCCGGTGTACACCGAAGACACGGCCACCGACCCGCTGTGGAAGCACTGCGGCGGGATTGCGGTGCGCAACGGCCTGCGCGCGATCTGGTCGACACCGATTCTCTCGGCGACCCAGGCCGTTCTCGGCACCTTTGCAATGTATTACGACACGCCGCGGCTGCCCGCCCGGGAGCATACCGAGCTCATCGACATGGCTACGCAAATGGCTCGCGTCGCGATCGATGCGAAGCGCGACGACGATCTGCTGCGCACGGTGTTCGAGGGCGCGCCGCGCGGAATGCTGATCACGGATCTGGCCGGCAAGATCACCGGCGTGAACCACGCCTTTGCGGATATGCTCGGCTACACCACTGTTGACTTGCAAGGTAAGAGTATCGCGGGGATCACGGCGGAGGGGAACGCGGTTGCGCTGGTCGCTGAGCTGCTGGCGCGCGGCTGGGAGGAGGTCCCGAGCAACCGGCTCTATCGCACCAAGTGCGGCCTCATCGTGCGGGCACGCGAACGCTCCTCGCTGCGACCCGGCGCCTCGGGCGAGCCGCACTTCGTGCTCACCCACGTAGACAGGATGATCGAGGCCGGGAGCGATCCGCTCGCGCCCCTGAGCAGGCGCGAGCGCGAGGTTCTGCAGGGCGTCCTCGCCGGTCGCACCAGCAAGGAAATCGCTGCCGAACTTGGCATCGCGCCGGCCAGCGTCGACACCTACCGTCGCCGCATGATGTTGAAGCTCGACACTCCCAATCTGCCGGGCCTGGTGCGCTTCGCGATCCAGCATGACATCGCCAGCACGTAACAGCTGCGATGTACGGATTTCGCGACAGACACCTATGGCGGCTCCCACTATAGTTTTCCCAATCGGTGCCGTCGCTGGGCACCCGCAGCTTCCAGCGGAAGCTCCGCGATCGAGTCAGCGTCGCACCTCCGGCGCAGTGGTGGCATGGAACATCAGACACCCAAGAAAGCGACGCTCGCTGATCCCACGATCCGGATACTGATCGCCGACAATCATGCAATTCTGGTGGACTCCCTGCAGGTCCTGCTCAAAACCTTCGCAGACATGGAGGTGGTGGGCTGCGCGCTCGAGGAAGGCGCCGCGGTCGCTCTCGCCGTCGAACTGCGTCCCGACGTGGCTATCGTCGGCCACAACGTGCCAGGAATGAACGGGGTCGAAACCACGCGGCAGATCCGCAGGCGCGCTCCGGCGACCCGTGTTCTGATGTTATCCATGCATGCGGGCCCGGAGTACGTCTACCAGGGGTTTCGTGCCGGGGCCGACGGCTATGTGATCAAGGCGGCGCGCGCCACCGAGGTGCTCGACGCCGTGCGCCGCATCAGCCGCGGCAATCGCTACATGAGCGAAGCGGTCTCCGACCTGGTGATTGGCGACATCACAGCCGAAGGCTGTGCCGCCGGCGATCCGCTCGGCAGACTCACGGATCGCGAACGCGACGTGCTGCGCTTGACCGCCGAAGGCAAATCGAGCGCCGCCGCCGCGAAGGCCCTCGGGCTGTCTCCGAAGACGGTCGAGTCCTATCGCAGCCGCATCAAACACAAGCTCGAGGTCCGGGACATCACCGCACTGGTGAAATTCGCCATACGCCATGGGATTGCTTCGGTGGATTCGTAACTTAAGCTTCCACATGCACGAGCGGCGCATCGGCGGTGATCACGCCGATGGCGGAGGCCTGCGTGCAGCCATGCCGCCGAAGAATTCTCATGACCTCGGGGACCGCGTCAGGCGTGCACGCGATCAGCAGTCCACCGGAGGTCTGCGGATCGCACAGCAGCGCCTGATGTGCGCCCGCGAGCTGCGCCGCCAGCCGCACCTCGTGCGCGTACGAGCCCCAGTTACGCGCCGAGGCGCCGGTGACATGGCCCTCGTCGGCCATGGAAAGCACGTTCTGCAGCAACGGCACCTGCGCCATGCTCACTCGTGCGCCGAGCCGCGCGCCCCGGCACATCCCGAGCAGATGCCCCAGCAGGCCAAAGCCGGTGACGTCGGTCATGGCGTGCACCCCCGGGAGCTCGCCCAGATCCGGCCCGGCACGATTGAGACGGGTGGTGGTGTCGATCATCGCCCGATAGTCGGCGGCCGGGAGCTGCCCCTTCTTGAGCGCGGCCGAGAGGACACCGACGCCGAGGGGCTTGCTCAGGATCAGCGCATCCCCGGCGCGCGCCGTCGAGTTGCGTTTCAGATGCCGCGGGTGCACCAGCCCGATGGCCGCGAGGCCGTAGATGGGCTCCACCGAGTCAATGCTGTGACCGCCTGCGACGGGAATGCCGGCTTCGGCACAGATCGTCTCACCGCCACGCAGGATCTCGCGGATGACGGGCGGCGGCAGCACGTTGACCGGCACGGCGAGCAGCGCCAGCGCCAGGATCGGCGTACCGCCCATCGCGTACACATCCGACAGGGCGTTCGCGGCCGCGATGCGGCCGAAGTCGAACGGATCATCGACGATCGGCATGAAGAAATCCGTGGTCGCCACCACGGCCTGATGCTCGCTGAGCTGATAGACCGCGGCATCGTCGGCGCTCTCCAGACCGACCAGGAGCTGCGCGAACGGCGCCGCGGGGGCCGAGCCTTTGAGCAGCTCGGCGAGCATGCCCGGTGCGATCTTGCAGCCGCAGCCACCGCCGTGGGACAGGGAGGTGAGCCGCGGCGGCGCAGCGGAGGTCGTGCTGATCGCGGTCATGGCGGAAGGCAGCAGGAGTCGAACCTACCAGGAAGCGTCTGACGCCCCCTCCTGGGTTTGAAGCCCAGCCGCACCACCGGGTACGTGTGCCTTCCGCGTGTCATCTTGGGGCGCTCGTGGCGCCGCTGTCCCGGGAAGGCGCCGCTGCGGATCCCGCAGATGCGGTGGCGGAGCCGCTCGTCGATCGCCAGGCGCTGTCGGGACGCAGGACATGTGCGTCGCGCACGCGCCGCGTGTAACCCACGCGATCGAAGAACTCCAGGATCTGGATGGCGCGCTTGCGCCCCGTGCCGAGGGTATCCCGAAAGCGCGCGGCATTGACGCCGCCGTGCTCGCGGGTGGCCGCGCCGAGGATCTCGGCCAGCTCCGCGATCCGCTCGCGATCGTAGAACAGATCGCGCACCACCTGATGAACGTCGCCCTGCGTGACCTGCTTGCGCAACACCTCGCGCACCCGATCCTCTGGCTCGTGCACGCGGGCTGCGAGCTCGCGGACCCAGGGAGGATCAAAGCGCCCGGCGGCGATCAGCGGCCGCAGCTTGTGCGCGAGAGTCTGGTCGCTCGCGGAGAGCGTCACCGAGTGCTCCGGCAGATGCAGCCAGGCACCGCTGAAGTGCAGCAGGCGCTCGCGCGCGAGCTCATCGATGAGGGCCCGCCACAGCGCGGCTGGCATATCCGGCAGCGCGATGCGGCGCAGCCTGCCGACATCCGGCCCGGGCTCGTCGGGGACGTCCGCATGAAAGCGCCGCAGGGCGCTGAGTGCGCCCTCGCGCAATGCCTGCCACCGGGCCGGCAGCAGCGCAAAGTGCTCGCCGCCGGCGGCGATGGTGATCGCCGCGGAGGGCAGGGGCAGGCGATCCGGAGGGTATCCGGTGAGGCGCACCAGGTCCGAGATCTGCACACCGACGCGTGCCTGTTGCAGCAAGGGCGTGAGACCTTCCCCGGCGAGCATGCGCTCCAGGGCCGCGAGAAACCCGAGACGCTCCGGCGAGCGTCGCCGGCGCGCCGGCGCGAAGGGGTCCAGTACGCTACCGCCGCCGAGCGTGTGCCGGCCCTGCGCATCGCGGACAATCAGACGGTCGCCGGGCATGGCGCAGATCGGCGTGTCGAATACCAGCTGCACCCGAGCGGACTCACCGGCCGATTGGCCAGGGGATTCCAGCGGCACCACGTGAGCCAGGCGGTGCGTCGTGCCGAGATGCACGTGCAGCGGCGACCAGGACTTGAGGTGCGCGCCGCTGTCTGCCAGCAGCGTGAGACGCACGTCGATGCGCGTGCTCGGAGCCAGGGCGCGCGGATCGGCGAGCCAGTCGCCGCGCGAGATCGCAGTCTTGTCGAGCGCCGCCAGATTGAGGGCGCAGCGCTCACCGGCGCGCCCGATGTCCGCCGCGCGATTTTGCGCGTGGATGCTGCGTACCCGCGCCGTCAGGCCCGCCGGCATGACGGCCACCGTATCGCCCGTGCGGACCTGCCCGGAGAAGACCGTGCCCGTGACGATCGTACCGTGACCGGCGAGCGTGAAAACACGATCTACTGCCAGGCGAAACAGGCCCTGGTGAGAGCGTGCCCGTGTCTGCGCCGCCATCTGGTGCAAGTGGTCTCGCAGTGCGGTGGTGCCGGGGTGATCGGCGGCGGTTGCGTCGAGCGCAAAGAGCGGCGCCGCGCTCAGCGCCGTGAGCCCGAGCAGCCCCTTCACCTGCGCGTCCACCTCACCGAGGCGCTGGCGCTCGACGCGATCGATCTTGGTCACCGCCACGGCACCCCGTGATACACCGAGCAGCTCGAGGATGGCGACGTGCTCACGCGTCTGCGGCATCACCCCGTCGTCGGCCGCCACGACCAGGAGTGCGAAATCGATGCCGCACGCGCCCGCCACCATGGTATGAACCAGACGTTCGTGGCCGGGCACGTCGATGAAGCCGAGCACCTCGCCGTTCTCGATGGGGGTGTAGGCGTAACCGAGCTCGATCGAGATGCCGCGCACCTTTTCTTCCCTCAGGCGGTCGGTGTCCACTCCGGTGAGCGCACGCACCAGTGTGGTCTTGCCGTGATCGATATGGCCGGCGGTGCCGATGATCATGGGCGCAGCCCTACGATCAGGGAGGCAAGCGCAGCGAGCTGCGTGTCGAACGCCGGCTCGTCGGAGGCCTCGAGGCAGCGCAGATCGAGCCACAGGGTCTTCTCGGCCACGCGGCTGATCACCGGCCGCGGCAGGGCGCGCAGCGCCGCGCCGAGGCGCTCGAGACTGGCGCGCTTGCCCCGAACGGCGCGGATGGCGAGCCCGTAGCTCGGCAGCTGGTCGATGGGAAGCGCGCCGCTGCCGATCTGACTGAACATCGGCGCCTCGACGACCTGGTAATTCTCGCCGAGCGAGTGCTGCAGCAGCGGCCGCAGGCGCGCGGCCTGCGCCTGCAGGTGTGCAGGCGCTCGCAGCAGCAGCCGCAGTGTCGTCAGTCGCTCGGCAAGGAACTCCGGCGCGCGATACAGTGCCAGCACGGCCTCCAGGGCGGCGAGCGTCAGCTTGCTCACCCGCAGGGCGCGCTTGAGCGGATCCTTGCGCAGCTTGCGGATCAGGTCGCCGCGGCCGACGAGCAGCCCCGCCTGCGGTCCGCCGAGCAGCTTGTCGCCGCTGAAGGTGACGAGATCCGCCCCCGCTGCCACGGTTTCGCGCACCGTCGGTTCCCGCGGCAGTTGCCAGCGCGTCAGGTCCACGAGTGAACCGCTGCCCAGATCCACCGCCACCGGCACACCGTGCGCGCGCCCGAGCTCGACGAGCTCCGCCAGCGCGACACTCCTGGTGAACCCGGAGATGGCGTAGTTGCTGGTGTGGACCTTCATCAGCAGGGCCGAGCGTGCACCCAGGGCTGCGGCGTAGTCCGGCAGGTGGGTGCGATTGGTCGTGCCCACTTCGACGAGCCGCGCGCCCGCGCGCCGCATGATGTCGGGAAGCCGGAACGAGCCGCCAATCTCGATCAGCTCCCCGCGCGAGACGAGCACCTCACGGCGGTTCGCGAGCACACTCAACATCAGCAGCACCGCGGCCGCATTGTTGTTCACGACCATGGCCGCTTCGGCGCCGGTGAGCTCGCACAACAGCCCCTCGACGGCGAGGTCACGCTCGCCGCGCCGGCCGGATTGCAGATCGAGCTCCAGATTCACCGGCGCGCTGAGTGCGCGTGCCACGGCGCGTACGGCCTCCTCGGGCAGCAGCGCGCGCCCCAAATTGGTGTGCAGCACCGTGCCGGTGAGATTGAACACCGGCCGCAGCGCAGGACGCGCGGCCTCTGCCAGCGCCGTGTCCACGGCAGCGGCGATCGCCTCCGCGGTGAGGCTGGTGCGGGGCAGTGCACCGGCGAGCGAGGCGTGGCGCAGACTATCGAGGTGGGTGCGCAGCGCCGCGACGACCTGCGTGCGTCCGTGCTGCGCCAACAGCGCCTGGAACGCGCGCGCGTTCAGCAGACGATCGACTGCAGGAATGTCGGCCGCGTGACCGGGCTCCACCAGATTGCGCATTTTGGCTGCGGGCATGGCTCTCGCGCCGTTCTTGCGCAGCACATTCACGTGGCCGTTTGCAAGTGTCAAGTCGGAGAGACACTCTCGGCACGCCGCTGCTTAAGGGGCCTGCCACAGCAGCGGATTGCCGCTGCCGCGGTGATAACCGGCCTCGGACATCAGCAGATCGAGCGCCAGGCTCGCCAGATCGTCCGCCACCGGCTCGACCTGCGTGTCTTTCTCCTGATAGAGAATCTTGCGGTAGGTGTGACACGCATCGCAAGACTCGGCGCGGATCGCCTCGGCGCCGCCCTCGATCGAGTGGTAGGCGATGTGGGCGGTGCTGTGGCACTGGCTGCAGGTGATGCGCACCAGGTGCCATTCGCTGGCGCACAGCGCGCAGTGCAGGTAGCGGTAGCCCTGCGAGTGCTTATCCACACGAACGACGCTGGCCACCGGCAGCGTGCCGCACACCGGACACAGCCCGGGCACTTCCAGCGCTTGGACTTTCTCGGGCGTGAGGCGGCTCGCGAGCGCCACCCAGTAGACCTGCAGTGCCGCCATCAGAAACGGCGCGGCCGCCATCTCGATGGCGTCGGTGCGCGCTGCGAGCAGCGCGTCGGCCTGAGCCTCCAGCTGCGGCGGCGGCAGGGCACGCAGTCGCTCGCATGCCTGACGGGCGCCGGGCGGAACCTCGGCAGCAGCCACCACCGAGTCACAGATCCGCGCCGTGAGATCGCGCCATTGTCGCTCGCGTGGCCAGCCGCCGGCATGGATGGGCGGCATGCCGTGGGTATGCGAGCGGGCCAGCTGGGTGGGGCTCGGCAGCGCAGGCTCGCAAGCCCCGAGCGCGAGCTGTTGAGCATCGGCGACCGCCGCCATCAAGCGCAGGTAGTCGCCGATGGCCTGTCCCGGCGCGCCGGGCGCGCCCAGCTGCCGCAGACGCTGGGCGCGTGCCGCGAACAGCCTGGTCCGGTCGGGCAACCGCAGCCGGGGAATCGCTCCCTCGGCAAAGGCTTCAATCTGACCGGGTTCGAGGATGCGCCGCATGAGTGATCTGGCGGAACCAGGCCCGGTGATGCTTCCACGCCCAGCCCGGTGTCACGGTGCCCCGGAGCATGGCGTGCAGCGAGCCCTTCACCCAGATCGCGGCGTAGATGTGCAGCAGGATCGCGCAGATCAACACGAACGCGCATACGGCGTGCACCACGGAAGCGAGGCGAATCACGCCGATTGAGAAGTACAGCGAAAAATAGGCGCGCCAGATGACGAGGCCGGACAGCAGCAGCCCGAGCAGGCAGGCGGCGATGGCGAAGAACAGGAGCTTCTGCCCGGCGTTGTAGCGGCCGACTTCCGGCAGATGCTCCTCGCGGTTGTTCACCACGTCCGGCAGTTGCCGCAGCCACTGCCAATCGGCTGCCTGCATGCGGTTGTCACCCCAAACGCTCGCGGCGAGCGGCAGGAACACGAGCAACATGAACAGCCCGACGAACGGATGCAGAATCCTCGTCCAGGGGCCGCCGCCGAACAGATTGCTGAGCCAGAAGAGGGCGGGGTGAAACAGCGCCAGCCCCGAGAGCGCCGCGAGCACAAAGCCGAGGGCGATCAGCCAGTGATTGGTGCGCTCGCCGGAGCTGTAGCGCTCCACAGTCGCGCGGCGTTCGTTATCGCTCATGGGCGCTTGTCCGGTGGTTGCGCGCCGGGGCGTTGCGCTGCGTTGCGCTGCGGCGCGGCGTCGAGAGCTTGCTGCGCGGCCGCCTCGTCGGGCTCATCGATCTGGTTGCGCCCGACGCGCACGAAGTGGAAGAAGCCGGCGAGGGCCGTGAAGGCCATGGCGGCCAACGCGATCGGCTTGCCGGCACCCTTCCAGAGTCCAACCAGCGAGCTGATGTGCGGGTCCGGCGCGAGGCCGGCGTACAACTGCGGCTGGTCGGCATGATGGAGCACGTACATCACGTGCGTGCCTCCCACGCCGGCTGGATCGTACAGCCCCGCCTGGTCAAAGCCGCGTGACTTCAGGTCTTCCACCCGCTCGGCGGCATGCTGCTGCATGTCCTCCTTGGTTCCGAACACCAGCGCACCCGTTGGACAGGCCTTGATGCAAGCGGGTTCCAGCCCCACCGCCACGCGGTCGGAGCACAGCGTGCATTTGTAAGCCTTGTTGTCGCGCTTGGAGATGCGCGGGATGTCGAAGGGGCAGCCGGTGATGCAGTAGCCGCAGCCGATGCAGTTCTCTTCGTGAAAGTCCACGATGCCGTTCGAGTACTGCACGATGGCGCCCGGCGCCGGGCAGGCCTTCAGGCACCCCGGGTCGGCGCAGTGCATGCACCCGTCCTTGCGGATCAGCCATTCCAGATCGCCCTTGGGGTTCTCGTATTCGGTGAAGCGCATCAGGGTCCAGGACTCGCCGGACAGATCGCCCGGGTTGTCATAGACGCCGGCGTTAGTGCCGATCTCGTCGCGCAGGTCGTTCCATTCCATGCACGCGACCTGGCAGGCCTTGCAGCCGATGCACTTGGTGGTGTCGATGAGCTTGGCGACCGTGCCGGTGTACGCTTCGCGCACACCCGGCGGGGCCGTGGTGGTCGCCGAGCGCCGCACGATGTCGAGGGATTGCAGGGCCATGTTGGTTCCTTCCTAAAGCTTTTCGACTCTCACGAGGAAGGACTTGAACTCGGGAGTCTGCGAGTTGGCGTCACCCACGGACGGCGTCAGCGTGTTGGTCATGTACCCGGGCTTAGCGAGCCCCGTGAAACCCCAGTGAATCGGGATCCCGACGTGATGGAGGGTCTTGCCGTCCACATGCATGGGTTTCAGGCGCTTCGTGACCACGGCCACGGCCTTGATGTAGCCGCGGTTGGATTCCACTTTCACCCGATCGCCCGCCTTGATGCCGAGCTCCATCGCCAGGGCGTCGCCGATCTCGACGAACTGCTCCGGCTGCAGGATCGCATTCAGCCGCACGTGCTTGGTCCAGTAGTGGAAGTGCTCCGTGAGGCGATAGGTCGTCCCGATATGGGGAAACTGGGCGACCTTGCCGAAGGCTGCGCGGTCGTCCTTGAACACACGGGCGGCCGGGTTGCT
>DATKEZ010000149.1:0-31493 GCA_035511775.1 Steroidobacteraceae bacterium
AGGAGCTGATCGAGGCGGCCGCCGCCCGCGTCGAGCAGGGCGGGATCGAGGCCTGGTTCGCGCTCGAGCCGCAGGAGCTCCTGGGGGCGGATGCCGAGCATTACGACAAGGTCACCGACGTCATGGACGTGTGGGCCGACTCGGGGCTGTCGTTCGAGTGCGTCGGCGCCGAGCGGCCGGAAGTGACGGCGCCGGTGGAGCTGTACCTCGAGGGCTCGGATCAGCATCGCGGCTGGTTCCACAGCTCGCTGCTGATGTCCGAGGCCTTGTACGAGCGAGCGCCGTACCGTGGCGTGCTCACCCACGGGTTCACGGTCGACGAGAAGGGCCGCAAGATGTCGAAATCGCTCGGTAACGTCGTGGCGCCGCAGAAGGTCATGAACAGTCTCGGCGCCGACGTGTTGCGACTGTGGGTTTCGGCGACCGACTACGCCAACGAGATGAGCGTGTCGGACGAGATCCTCAAACGCATGGCGGATTCCTATCGCCGCATGCGCAACACCCTGCGCTTCCTGCTCGGCAATCTGCACGGCTTCGATCCCGCACGCCACGCTTTGCCGGGCGCGCAGCTGCTGGCGCTCGATCGCTGGGTGCTCGCGCGCACCTGCACCCTGCAGGCGGAAGTCATCGAGGCCTATCGCAACTACACCTTTCATCTGATCTATCAGAAGGTGCACAACTTCTGCAGCGTTGATCTGGGCGGCTTCTATCTCGACGTCATCAAGGACCGCATGTACACGACGCCCGCGGCGGGCGCCGCGCGCCGCTCGGCCCAGACCGTCATGTTTCACATAGCGGAGTGCATGGTGCGCTGGCTCGCGCCGATCCTCAGTTTCACCGCCGAGGAGGTATGGCGTCACCTTCCGGGCGAGCGAGGCGAGTCGGTGTTTCACGAGACCTGGCATGCCCTGCCGCAAGCGCCTGCGGACTCCATCGATTGGGACGCACTCCTGCAGCTACGGACCGACGTCACGCGTGAGCTGGAAAAGCTGCGCGACACGGGCGCGATCGGCGGGCCGCTGGATGCCCGGGTCGAGGTGTACTGCGTGGCGGACGAGTTCGCGCGCTTCGCGGTACTCGGCGAGGAGCTGCGTTTCCTGCTGATCACCTCGCACGCGCAGGTGCACGAGGTGGCGCTCGCGCCCCTTGGGGCGGTGGCGGCCACCAACACCGGTCGCAGCGGCGTGTCGATCCTCGCGCAGGCGAGCGCCGATCCCAAGTGCGTGCGCTGCTGGCACCGGCGCCCCGATGTCGGCTCGGACGCACGCCATCCCCAGTTGTGCGCACGCTGCGTCAGCAATATCGAAGGTCCTGGCGAGCGAAGGAAATTCGTATGAGCGAAGCGGGCAACGGCAGCGCGCCCGCGCCCCAGGCGGCGGTCGCGGGCGCGGCTGCTGCCGTGCCGGCGGCGGCGAGCGGTTGGCGCTGGTTGCCGCTGGCGGCGGCAATCATCGCTGCTGACCAGCTCATCAAGGCCTGGATGGTGCAGCACTTCGCGCCACTCGAGCGGGTGGAGGTGCTGCGCGTGCTCGACATCATTCTCACCTACAACACCGGTGCGGCGTTCAGTTTCCTCTCCGAAGCCTCGGGGTGGCAGCGCTGGCTGTTCGTGCTGCTCGCGCTGGGCGTGAGCACGGTCCTCATCGTGTGGATGCGGCGGCTGCGCGCCGCGGTCCATGGCCTGCTCGCCTGCGGCTTGGCGCTCATCGTCGGCGGGGCGCTCGGCAACATGATCGACCGCCTGACTCTGGGCCGGGTGGTAGACTTCATTCATGTGCACTGGCGGCAAGCGTACTTCCCCGCGTTCAACCTCGCCGATTCGGCGATCACCGTGGGCGCCGTGGTGCTGCTGATCGATGCCTGGCGCGAGACCCGGGCGGCCAGGCGGGTGCGCGCCTGATGCAAGTGCTGCTCGCCAACCCGCGGGGCTTCTGTGCCGGCGTCGATCGCGCCATCGATATCGTCGAGCGGGCGCTCGAGCTGTTCGGTGCGCCGATCCACGTGCGCCACGAGGTGGTTCACAATCACCACGTGGTGGAGCGTCTGCGAGGACTCGGTGCGGTGTTCGTCGATGAGCTCGCCGAGGTGCCCTCGGGCGGTACGGTAATTTTTTCCGCGCACGGGGTATCGCGCGCGGTCGAGGAGGAGGCCCGCACCCGGCGCCTGACGGTGTTCGACGCCACCTGCCCGCTGGTGGCCAAGGTGCACATGGAGGTACAGCGCTACGCGCGCGAGGGGTGCGACGTGATCCTGATCGGACACGCCGGACACCCGGAAATCGAGGGCACCATGGGCCGCTTCGATGGCTCCTACGGGGGCCGCATCCATCTGGTGCAGAACCTCGCTGATGTTGCCGCCCTCGAGGTGCGTGACCCCGAGCGCCTCGCGTCCGTGACCCAGACCACGCTCTCTGTGGACGACACGGCGGAGATGGTGGCGGCCCTGCGGCGCAGATTCCCGCGACTCGCCAGCCCGCGCCGCGAAGACATCTGCTACGCGACTCAGAACCGCCAGGACGCGGTCAAGAAGCTTCTCGAGCAGTGCGACCTGCTGCTGGTAGTGGGTTCGCGCACCAGTTCCAACTCCAACCGCCTGCGCGAGCTTGCCGAGCGTGCCGGCGTACCCGGCTATCTGATCGACGGCCCGGCGGACCTGCACGCCGAGTGGTTCGCCGGCAAGCGCGCCGTCGGCGTGACCGCCGGAGCCTCGGCGCCGGAGCTGCTGGTGCAGCAGGTGCTCGAGCAGCTCGGCCGCTGGGGCGCGCAGGCGCCGCGCGAGATCAGCGGCCGTGAGGAGCGCGTGTTCTTCGCCTTGCCGCGCGGGCTGCGCCGCGAGTCAGATAAGCCCGAGTCAGATAAGCCCGCGTAGCCGAACCAATCGCTGCCCCGGGCTCGAGCGCGATTACGGCCGCCTGCCAACCGGCGCGGTTTCCGTTCCCGCGTTTCATTTCCGTGCTCCGCCCGAAACCCCGCGGTGCACCACCGACACCCACAGACGGACAGGCGCACGGGTCGACATGGCCACTGGTCGACGGAGCTCGTGAGCATCAGCGCTCGCGCGCCTGACACATCCAAGATCGCTCGGCTGCCCGCTTAGCCACACTGTGCCGTGAGTACGCGCGCAACGCGGTGTTGGTTTCCGTTCCCGCAGATTCATTTTTTGCGCCTGCGCCTAAACCGCCGCGTGCGCCACCGACACCTACCAGCCGTCACATACACGGGAAGTTTTCACATGGCACACACTTTCGGTATCAAACATGCGCGTCGCGCGCTGCTGTTGATGGCAGGCACTCTGGCGCTGTTCCTCAGCGCCTGCGGCGGCGGCGGCTATGGCGGTAGTAGCAGCAGCGCATCGGGTTCCAACAGCTGCGGCGGTGCCTACGGCGGTGCATGCTCCGCACCCACCATCACCATGACCTCCCCGGGAGCGAGCGTGAATCGCAGCGTCAAGCTCACAGCCAGCGCCGCCTCCACGGGCGGCGCCTCGGTGACGCAGGTCGACTTCCTGATCGACGGCACGAGCGTGGGAACGGCGACCGCCGCCCCCTACACCGTCAGCTGGGACAGCACCACCGTCGGCGATGGCAACCACACGCTCACCGGCAAGGTCACCGACAGCCAGAGTCAGACTGCCACCTCGGCGGCCATCACCGTTGCGGTGAAGAACAATCCAGTCTTCAGCGTCACATTGGCGGCGGCGCAGATCTTCCCGGCGCCGAGCTCCAGTGCCTCCGGAACCGCGAGTCTGACCGTCAAGCTCGGCAGCGGCGCCACCAGCGGCAAGGTGACGCTGAGCGGCGTCACCGCCACTGCCGTGACCATCAACGAGGCGTTCGCGGGTGCAACCGGGGCGAGTCTGATCACGCTCGCGGCCAACGGCAGCACCGCGGGTGAGTGGGACGTGCCCGCGAGCGCGCTGCTCACCGCCGACCAGGTGACCGCGCTGTTGCAGGGCAAGCTCTATGTGATCGCGACTTCGGCCGCCAATCCGGCCGGCGAGATCCGCGGCCAGATCACACCTGACAACGTCACGGTGGTTCTCTCCGCCCTGGCCGGCTCCCAGGAGGTGCCGCCGGTCACGATCACTGCATCCGGCGTTGCCGCCGCGACGGTGGATGCAGCCGCCAACACGCTCACGGTTCACGTGAATTCCACCGGCGTGGACGATGCGACCGCAGCCGAGGTCGATACCGGCGCCGCGGGAGCCAGCGGAGCGATGCTCGTCGCCCTCACCAAGGACAGCGTCAATATGGGCCACTGGTCGATGGAGCTCGCAACCATCGCCGCCAGCGACCTCGGCAACTTCAATGCCAACAAGCTGTACGTGAACCTGAAGACGCCCGCCGATCCGAACGGCGCGATCCGCGGGCAGATCAACGCCTCCTCAACACCGCCACCGCCGGCCGCGCCAACTCTCACGCAGCTCAAGTCGAGCGCGTTCAGCGTCTGCGGCGGCTGCCACACCGGCGGCGGCACGTCGCTCCCCGCGTCGATGGACCTGACACCGAGCCACATCTACGCGTCCATAGTCAGCGTGGCGAGCGTCGAGCAGCCGGCGCTCCAGCGCGTCAAGCCGGGCGATCCGAACAACAGCTACGTGGTGCAGAAGCTCGAGGGCGCGCCCACGATCACCGGCGCCCGCATGCCCTTCGGCGGTCCGTATCTCGATCAGGCGACGATCGATCAGGTACGGGCGTGGATCACGGCCGGCGCCGCCAACAACTGAAACCGCCGCATCCCCCGGCCGGTCCGCGCACGGACGCGCGGGCCGGCTTCTTATTGGCGCCCGGCTTATCAGCGCCTTCGCGCGTGAGGCTCTGAGCCGCGCTGCCGGCAGCCGCGGCGGGTTCAGGCCCGGGAGCGGCCGCGGTTCTGGTAGAGCGACCGCTTGAGCTTCCAGCGCTTGTGCGACCAGGGCCAGTCGCAGGGCGCTGAGCGGATCTGCTCCTCCACCCGGCGCGCGTACGCTTCCGTCAGCGCCCCCGCGGGCAGGGACTGTCCGGCGCTGGCGAGCGGCTCGAATTGCATTTCGTAGTGGCCGCGCGCAGTGCGGCGCATGGCAACGAAAAAGACCGGAAAGCCCGTGACCCGCGCGATTTCCTCCGGACCCTGGTAGAACGCGCTGTCGCGGTTGAGGAAGCCGGTCCAGTACTTGTGCTCGCTGGTGGTCGGCTCCTGGTCTGCCACCATCGCCACCGCGCGCACCACGCCGCGGCGCTTGATGATGTCCGGGAGCAGGTCCTTGGCCGGCACCAGGCGGCAGCCGAAACGCATGCGCACCTTGCGCATCTCACGCTCGGCCCAGTTGTCCACCAGCGGCTTGTAGGCGGCATCGAGCGGGTAGCCGAGCTCGATCGAGAGCGCGAGCAGCATCCACTCCCAGTTGCACTGATGCGCGGCCACCAGCAGCACGGACTGCCCCTGCTCGAGCAGCGCGCGGGCCGCCTCGAGGTTCACGATGCGCACGCGCCGGCGGAATTCGTCCGCCGGCAGCGTCACGGCCTTGATGACCTCTACCAGCATCTGCGCGAAGCCCAGGTAGTAGCCGCGCATCACCGAGCGCAGGCGCGCCTCGTCGAAGTCGGGAAACGCCCGGGTCAGGTTCTCGCGTACCACGCGCTCGCGGTATGGGAACACCCGAAAGGCGAGCCAGCCCAGGAACCCGGCAACGCCGTACAGCACGCGCAGCGGAATGCGCGCCACCAACCGCGCCCACCAGGCTGGGCGCGCGGGCGCGAGCGGCGGCATGGTGATTAGTTTACCGGATGCGGATGCGGTTGCGGTTGCGGTGGCGTGCCGGCGGGCGGCGGCTGCGCCGTGAGCACCCGACCGAAGCGCGGCGCGAGCCAGCGCTCGATGTCATCGATGAGCGTGAAGACCGCCGGCACGATGACCAGCGTCAGTCCCGTGGAGGTGATGAGACCGCCGATGACCGCGATCGCCATCGGCTGGCGAAAGGCGGTGTCACCGCCCAGTCCGACCGCCACCGGCATCATGCCGGCAATCATGGCGACGGTGGTCATGACGATCGGGCGCGCGCGCTTGTGGCCGGCCTCGATGATCGCCGTGAGCCGATCCTTGCCGGCGCGCATCTCCTCGATGGCGAAGTCCACCAGCAGGATCGAGTTCTTGGCGACGATGCCCATGAGCATCAGGAAGCCGATCATCACTCCGAGCGAGATCGAGTGTGCGGTGATCAACAGCGCGAATACCGCCCCCCCGATCGACAGCGGCAGCGAGGACAGGATGGTGATCGGCTGCAGCACCCGTGCGAACAGCAGCACCAGCACGGCGAACACCATTAGGATGCCGGTCGCCATGGCGATGAAGAAGTTGGCGATCAGCTCGTTCATGTACTTGGCATCGCCGACCTCGACCAGGTGCACGCCCTGCGGCAGGTGCTTGAGCGTGGGCAGGTTGTAGATGGCCTTCATCGCGTTCCCGAGCTCGGCGCCTTTCAGGTCCGCATCGATGAACAGGCGGCGGCTCTGGTTGTAGCGGCGCACCCGGGTGGGACCCTCGCCGAAACTGATGTCGGCGACCGCTTTCAGCGGTACGGTCCCCCCGCTGGAGGTGGGCACCGGCAGGTTCTCCAGCGTCGTCAGGCTCTTGCGGCTTTCCTCCAGAAGGCTGACACGGATCGGCACCTGCCGATCCAACAGCGAGAACTTGGCGCTGTTCTGATCCAGGTCACCGAGGGTCGCGATGCGGATGGTCTCGCTGATGCGCTCGACCGTCACGCCCAGCTGCGAGGCAAGATCCAGGTGCGGGTGCACCAGGATCTCCGGACGCGGCAGGTCATTGTTGATGCGCGCGTCACGCACGAAGGTGAGCTTACTCATCTCCTCGACCACACGACGCGCGGTGTCGTAGGTGAGCTGCGGGTCGTCGCCGGTGATGTAGATGTTCACATCACGCCCGTTGCCGTTGCGATTGAAGTGCAGCTGCGCGTCCGGAATCACCTTGAGTTCCTGGATGACACGGTCCTCGAACTGCCGCTGGGTCACGTGCCGCTCGCTTGACGGCACCAGCGCGATGTCGAGCTCCGCTTCGCGCACGCCCTCATCGCTCGAGCCCACCAATTCGACCACGTCCCTCACCTCCGGCTGGCGCGCGACGATGCGGTAAGCGGCGGCGGTGACGGCGGCGGTGTCCTCGAGGCGCACGCCCGGGGGCAACTCGACATTCAGCGTGGAAGTGCCGACGTCCGCTTCCGGTATGAAGGAGAAGGAGCACAGCGCCACACCGACCGCCGACAGCACCAGGAATCCGAATCCGGCCAGCACCGTCTTCCAGCGATGCACCGCGCACCAGGCCAGCACGCGCTGGTACCAGGTCATGATCGGGCCGTCGGTGTGCCGGGCGACGTTGTCGGACTTCAGGGTATAAGCGGCGACGACCGGGGTGATGAGGCGCGCCACCAGCAGCGAGAAGAACACCGCCGCCGCCACGGTGAGCCCGAACTGCTTGAAGTACTGCCCGGTGAGGCCGCCCATGAAACTCACGGGCACGAACACCGCAATGATGGTCGCCGAGGTTGCCACCACCGCAAGTCCGATCTGGTCGGCGGCATCGAGCGCGGACTGGAAGCCGCTCTTGCCCATGCGCATGTGGCGCACGATGTTCTCGATCTCGACGATGGCGTCATCGACCAGCACGCCCGCGACCAGGGAGAGCGCGAGCAGGCTGATCGAGTTGAGTGTGAAGTCCATCCACTGCATGAACGCAAACGTCGGGATAGCCGACAACGGGATGGCGAGCGCCGAGATCAGGGTGGCTCGCGTGTCGCGCAGAAACAGGAACACCACCAGCACCGCGAGCACCGAGCCTTCCAGCAGCGCGCTGAGTGCCGAGTGGTAGGTCGCCTTGGTGTACTCGACGCTGGTGTAGACCTGCGTCAGCTTCACATGCGGATTCTCCTTGCGGATCTTGGTGAGCTCGGCCTGCGCGCCGTTATCTACGTTGACGTCGGAGTAACCCTTGGCCTTGATCACTCCAAAGGTGGTCGCCGGGCGGCCGTTGAGGCGCGCAATCGAGCGGATCTCCCCGACGCCGTCACGCACCTCCGCCAGATCCGCCAGGCGCGCGAACCGCCCGCCGGACAGGGCGATCTGGGTGGCGCCCAGAGCGGCCGCGGTGCGCGCGCCGCCCAGCACGCGGATGGCCTGCTCTGCGCCGCCGACCTGCGCGCGGCCGCCCGGGGAGTCGAGATTCAGCGTGCGCAGCTGCTCGTTGACCTCGGCGGCGGTGATGCCGAGCGCCTGCATGCGCGCCGGGTCGAGCTCGACGCGGATCTCGCGGTTGACCCCACCGCCGCGCTGCACCTGCGCGACCCCGGTCACCTGCAGCAGCCGCTTGGTGATGGTGTTGTCGACGAACCAGGACAGCTCCTCCTCGGTGAGCGAGCTCGAGCTGACCGCGTAGAGGACCATCGGGCCGCCGTCGGCATTGATGCGCTGGACCGTGGGTTCCTGGATGCCCTGGGGCAGGAGCACCCGCACCTTGGCGACCGCATCGCGCACGTCGGCGACCGCCCGATCGATGGGCGTGCCGATCTCGAACTGGATGAAAATGTTCGCCTGGCCTTCGACCGCCCAGGAGGTGATGCTGTCGATGTTGCCGATGCCGGCGACCGCGCCTTCGACCTTCTGCATCACCTGCGTTTCCAGCTCCTGCGGCGCCGCGCCGGGCTGGCTGACGGAGACAAACACGCCCGGAAAGGAGATGTCGGGGTCGGCCGTCACGGGCAGGCGCACGAAGGACACGATGCCCATGAACAGCAGCACCACGAACAGCACGATCGGGGGTAGCGGGTGGCGGATCGCCCACGCCGAAATATTATTCATGCGCGCTCTCCTGCCTTCAGGACGAGGGCTGCGCGGCCGGCGTCGCCGCGACCTTCACTTCTTCCCCATCGCGCAGAAAGCCTGCGGCGGTCGTCACGACGCGCTCGGAGCCGGTGAGGCCGGAGGCGATGACGACGCCCTGCTCGGAAGTGTCCGCGACGCGCACGGCGCGCCGCTCGGCGTGGCTTTGTGCGTTGACGACGTACACGTAGCCGCTGTGGGCGTCGGTCAGTACTGCGGTCCGTGGCACCACCGGCCGCATGGTCTGGTTTACCGTCACCGCGCCGCGTGCAAACGCGCCCGGGCGCAGCGCCGGGTCGGGCTTGAGGGTGATGCGAATTTCCCCGAGACGGGTCTGCGGATCGATGATGGCCCCGAGCAGGCGCACGCGCCCCTCGAAGGCTTGGGGCAGGCCGGTGAGATGCACGCTCGCCGGATCGCCGATTTTGACCTGCGCCAGATCCTGCTCGGCGAGCTGGCCACGCATCTCGACCTCGCCGCCGCTCGCCACCCGGAACAGAGCCAGGCCCCCGGGGTTCGCGATCTGGCCGACTTCGGCGTTGCGTGTCAGCACGGTACCGGCGATCGGTGCGACGATCCGCGTGCGGTTCAGCCGCGCCCGCCCTTCCGCGAGCTGGGCGGCCACCACCTTGACGTTCGCCGCGTCGGTAAACGCAGTGGCGCGGCGCTTTTCGATGTCCTCGGCCGACAGCGCGCCCGCGGACTCGACGCCCTGCGCGCGCCGATACTCGGCCGCCGAGAGCGCGGCCTGCGCGTTCGCGAGCTCGAGTGCGGCCGTGAGGCGGTTGACCTGCGGAATGAGCACCGTCTCATCGAGCCTGGCGAGCAGCTGGCCGCGCTGCACGTGATCGCCGGGCTCGACGTAGACCGCGACGATCCTGCCGGTATCCCCGTCATGACCGATTGGCATGTCATAACGCGCGGCGATCGCGCCTGTGAAGGTTACGCTCGAGGTTACAGGTCTCAGTCCTGGCGTCATGACCGAGACCAGGGGGGCGTTCTGCTGATCCGCGAGCGGCACGAGCTTCGGCTTCGAGTGCAGGGTGCTCCAGAGCACGGCACTGATCGCCAGCGCCAGCAGCACGGCACCGGCCGGGAGCAGCCATTTGCGGTGCAGTACCGGCTGGTGCGCCTCGATGGGGGCGGTAGGGGGCAGTGTGGGATACACCGAGCCGGGCCGATCGCGCCCGATCCACGTCACCGGCCCGCTAGGCGCCGCAAGCGCCTCTGGGATGTGTTCCGGGTTCGTGCCCACCTTGAGTTCCTTATGTTGGCGGCCGATGGCTTGCGCCCGTCGGGCTTGTGAACCGGCCAGGTACGGTCGAGTTTAAACGTCATCCCGTGCAATTCCCCGCCGGACGCGCCAGGGGGAGGTCGGCCGGCGACGGGCCGAGACACGCGGCAGCCAGGGAATGGTGCCGGGAAGAGGACTCGAACCTCCGACCCGCGCATTACGAATGCGCTGCTCTACCAGCTGAGCTATCCCGGCGCACGTCACGGGGAAAGCCGCGCATTCTACATTTTTTTGCGCAGCCTGATGACCAGATCGATACCGGCCACCTCGGTCCCGGGAGGTGGCGTAGGCAGGCGGCTGAAGGCCACGGCCGGAACGGGAACATCGATCAGGGCGCCGCTTTCGAGGTCGTGAAAGTGGTAATGCGGCTCGACATTGGAGTCGAACCAGGCACGCGAACCGTCCACCGACAGCTGGCGAATGATCCCATGCGCGGCGAACAGGTTCAGCGTGTTGTACACGGTGGCCTTGGACACGCGCGCGCCTGCCGCGCGCAGGCTCGCCAGGATCTGCTCCGCGGAGAGGTGCTGGGGTGCCGACAGCAGCAGGGCGGCGATGCGCACGCGCTGCGCGGTGGGGCGGATTCCGCAATCGGACAGCCGCCCCTCACAGCGCAGGTTGGCGCTGGAAGCGGCCGATGGGGCACTAAGCTCCATATCCCTGCATTATAGGCACAAAACGGCCCCAGCTTGTGAATTTTAGCGCCACGGGCCGTCCTCGCTTCAGGCCTGCGCGAGCTTGCCCTGAAGGTGCTGAGCCAGCTCGGCGATGGTCGGGAAGTCGAACAGCTCGGTCAGATCCACCTGTCCCGGGTATTCGCGGTCGATCTGCTCGTGGATTTCGATGAGCTTCAGCGAGCTCGCGCCGATCTCGAACAGATTGTCGTGGATGTCCACGCGCTTACCCTGGAGCGCCGCATCGCAGATGGTCTTGAGCTTCTGCTCGATCGTGGTGCGTGTGCCGGACTGCGGCCCGCGCTGCGCGGCCCGCAGCGCCGCCAGCTCCTTCAGGTCCGCGTCGAACTCCCCGTCCGCGTAGCTCTCCTCAAGGAGGTGGCGCTGGATCTTGCCGCTGGTGGTCTTGGGGATACGCTTGACCGGCACGACCTGCGCCACCTCGAGCCCGGTCTGCTCGTTGATCAGCCGCGCGACCTGAGTCGCCACCGGCAGGAACTCCGGCACGCCGCCGCGGTGAAGCACGAACACCACGAGCTCCTCGATCTGTGCGCCGCGCGCCCGCAGACCGGCGGCGACCACCTTGCCGAGCTCCAGCCCCGGCGCGCGCTGCGCGATGGCCTCCAGATCGTGCGGATAGTAGTTCTGGCCGTTCACGAAAATGATCTCTTTGGCGCGGCCGGAGATGTACAGCTCCCCGCCGTGCATCAGGCCGAGGTCACCGGTGCGCAGCCAACCGTCGGCGGTGAACGCGGCGGCATTCGCTTGCGGGTCTTCGTAGTAGCCGCGCGTGACGTTGTCCCCCGTCATGTGCACGTGGCCGATGCGCTCCTCGGGCAGCTCGCGGTCCTCATCGTCCGCGATGCGCACGCGGCAATAGGGGATGGCCCGTCCTTCGGAGACCAGCCGCACCGCGTCACGCCCGGCGGCCTCCACCAGCTCGACCGGGTTGCCGGGGTTCATGCGGTGCCGGTTGAGCGTGATGGTGCGCAGCGGCGCACCCACCGCCGGGAAACTCACCGCCAGCGAGGCTTCCGCCAGCCCATACACGGGGTACATGGCGTTGCGCTCGAGCTTCGCGGGCGCGAGCCTGCTGAGGAACTCATCGCACAGCTCCACGGAGATCGGCTCGGCGCCGTTGAAAATGAGCCGCACGGCGGACAGATCCAGTCCCTCCACCGCCCGTTCCCCCAGCACCTTCAGATAGTGTTTGTAGCCGAAGTTCGGCGAGCACAGGATCGTGGCGCGCACCCTTGATGCGAGTGTGAGCCACAGCAGAGGCCGGCGGATGAAGAGCTCCGTGGGCATGAGGTGCGTGTGCACCCGGTTGGCGAACATGACCAGATGAAAACCGATGAGGCCCATGTCGTGGGTGAGCGGCATCCACGACAGGCTCACGTCGTGCTCGTTGAATCCAGCGGCTTCGGTCGCGCCACGCCAGTTGGCGATGATGTTGGCGTGCGTGAGCACCACACCCTTGGGCTCGCTGGTGGAGCCGGAGGAGAACTGAATGAAGGCGGTGTCTGCGGGCAGCGCGCGCTGCACGCTGCCGGCGCGCGAGATGTCGTCCAGGTCGTCCACCAGGAAGGCGCGCGTCCGCAGTGCGTCGAACACCGCACTCTCGCCGGCGTGCGCCGCGAAGGTGCCGATGCGCTCGAGTGCGCGGCGCTCGGTGTACAGGAAGGGCTCGCCGAGCCGGCGCGCGATGCGCAGCAGCTTGTGGCGGTGCTCGTCGCTGATGCCCAGCGCCACCGGCACGGGCACGATGCCGCCGAGGATCGCGGCCCAGAACACGTCGATGAACTGCTCGTTGTTGGCGAGGAACAGGATCAGTTTGTCGCCACGGCGCGCGCCGAGTCGCTGCAGGTGGTACAGGATCCCGAGGGCGCGCTCGTACAGCTCCCCGAACGACACCTCACGCGCGTCGTCTTCGGCGGCGTGATAGGTGATGCTGCGCGGAAAGGCGTGGTTGCTCTCGATGAGTTCCGTGAGGGTGGTGGCTTTGGACATCAGCGGCGTTCCAGCCTCATGTGGAGCGGATGGCGGGTGCGCAGGTTGATCTGCGCCTCGAGCTCGAGGGGCCTGTCGGGCACGTAGCTGAGGCGATAGTGGCGCGCGACCTTGTACAGGTGCATGAGCATCTCGTAGAGAGCGAAGGTCTCGCCGATGCAATGGCGCGGCCCCGCGGCGAAGGGCATGTAGGCGAAGCGCGGCCGCTCGGCCTCGTGCGCGGGGGCGAAACGCTCGGGCCAGAAGACCTCCGGGTCCTTCCAGAAGCGCGGGTGACGATGCAGCAGGTACAACGGCAGCAGCACGTTGGCGCCCGGCGGCACCGGATAACCGCCGAGCACGTCCGCCTCGACTGTACGGCGCGACAGCAGCCATCCGGGCGGATACAGGCGCAGCGCCTCGTTGACGACCTGTTGCGTGTATTCGAGCGTTTCCATCTGCGCAAGTCCTGGCGCCGGCACGGCGGGGGCGGCGTCGATCTCCGCATGCAGCCGCGCTTCCACCTCGGGGTGTTGGGAAAGCAGGTACCAGGTCCAGTTGAGCCCGCTGGCGGTGGTCTCATGACCGGCGACGATGAGCGTCATGACCTCGTCGATGAGCTCACGCTCGCCCATGGGGGCGCCGCTCTGCTTGTCGCGCGCGCTCATGAGCATCGCGAGATAGTCGAAGTGCTCCTGCTGCTCGGCGCGCCGCTGCGCGATCAGCTGCGCCACGATCTTGGTGAGCGAGCGAAACCGGTAGGCGAACTGCAGATCGCGCGACTGTTCCTTGGTGACCACCTCGAAGGGGTTGCCGCCGAGCTGCCGAGTCAGGCGATCCAGGTCGCGGCCGAAGATCGAGCGCAATACGATCTCGAGCGTGAGCTCGCTCATCTCGTCCGTGAGGTTCACGAGCTCGCCGCGCTGCGCGAGCGCTTGCCAGCGATCTAGGAAGCGCTCGTTCGCCGCTGCGATGATGCCCGCGAACTCGGTGAGCACGCGGCGGTGGAAGAACGGCTGCATCATGTAGCGCTGGCGCTTCCACAGCTCGCCCTCGCTCGTCATGATGCCCTTGCCGAGCAGGATCCTGACGCGATCGAGGCCCACGCCCTTGGTGTAGTTGCGATGATTGGAAAGCAGCACCCGCTTGACGTCATCCGGGTGGTGAATGACATAGGTATAAGATCCGCGTGCCGGCACGAACACGCGATAGATGTCTCCAAGACGGGCGAACAGCTCGATCATGCGCTCCAGGGAGTCGTCCGTGGAGCCGATGTCGAACTGCAGCTCAGCCTCGGGGGGTTGGGTCTGCGCGGATGCGGCGGCGGTCATGCAAGCTGTTGAAAGCCAAACCTTAATCTTATATCACACCGACCTGCGCGGTGAGTGGCCGCGAGCTGCGGCCGGGGCGCTCGGCGCGCGTCTGCCGTACGGCAAGCGCCTCGCGACCCGCGCGGACAGCCCCGCGGCGCGCGCAACTCTCGCTGGCATCGCACTCGCGCTGCGCGCGCTCAGTGCGCTCAGCGGACGCGCGGTCGCTCCCGGGGAGATGGTGTTTGCTCAAGGTGCGAAACCCAGACTCGGTTACGGCTGCGCCGCACGCGCGGCGCACCCCGACGAGCGGCGCACCCTCGGGCCCGACTTCAGCATCTCGCACTCAGGCCCCTGGGTGGGGTGCGCTGCGATCAAATGCGGTCGCGTCGGCTTCGATGTCGAGATGGGAAGCGGGCAGCGCATCGCGACTCTCGTGGCGCGCGAGGCGGCCCTCAAGGCCTGCGGCGCCGGGATCGGTGCGTGGCGCGAGGTGCGCCTGAGCGGCGGGCGTGCCAGCTGCCGCGGCGAGCTTCTGTATGCGCACGCGCTCAGGTTGTTTGCCGGAGCGGCTGCGTGTGTGATGACCAGCTTCGCGGCCCCCGAGCTCACGGTGCGCGCGCTGTCGCTCGAGGAGCTGTTTGCGCCATGAGCGTCGACGACGACGGCGGTCTGCGCAACACGCTCTACCGCACCGCAACGCGCTCCGGACGGCGGATGACGCCGGCACGGCGCTGGCTGTACCGGCTGGCGGTGCCGTTGGGGCTGGCCATCATCCGCGCCTGGTGGTTCACCTGCCGCGTGACCCGTGTGGAAGGGGTGGCGCACCTGGACGAGGCGCTGGCGCGCTCGCCCTCCCTGGTGCCCTGCTACTGGCACCAGCACCAGCTGTATTGCGGCAAGTTCCTGGTCGAGCAGCGCGCGCGCGGACTCACGGTGGGCTGGCTCATCAGTCCGTCGGTGGACGGGGAGCTCGGTGCGATGATGGTGCGGCGCTTCGGCGGCGCGGTCATTCGCGGCTCCTCGACCCACACCGGCGCGCGGGCGCTGCGCGATTACTACCAGGCGCTCGTCAGGGACAACGTCTCGCCCGTCATCACTCCCGACGGGCCGCGCGGGCCGCGCTTCAGGTTCAAGCCCGGCGCACTGCTGCTGGCGCAGATGTCGGGCCGGCCAATCCTGCCGATGTCCTATGCCGCCTCGCGCGCGTGGCTGATCAAGTGGGACAAGTTCGTGATCCCGATGCCCTTTTCGCGCATCGCGATCGCCATCGGCCCGGCCTGCTATGTGCCGCGGGTCACCGACGCGCCCTCGCTCGCGCGACTGCAATCGCAGATGGAGCAGGAACTGAAGCGCCTCTACGGCGTGGCGCGCGCGGCGTTGCACCCGAATCCGGGCGCATTCTGTTAAGTGCTTAAAGCGTGACTGAACAGTGCGTTAGCTTGTGTTCCTGATTCAGTGTGCGAGAATCCTGCGCAACCAACTGGAAAATAGCGGTGGCGAATCCTCCACTCCGTGACGGGATGTCACGTCCGGGGCGGTACAAACGGTTACGCTGCGCCCGATATGTCACGGGAGGTCACGGTTAAATGACGACTCCGCCGCCGGATAAGCCGGCGGACTTCACCGCCTCGGACATTCTGTCCGCGGATGCCTGGACCGGTCGTGTCCCCAAGCCCGTACTGGGGATGGACGTCGTGTGCACCAAGATCGCGGTGGACTTCCAGAACATGGGTCGTGATTCCGTGGACGAGTGCGTGCGCCGCAACCTCGAGTTGCTGCGCGGCGCCACCGGGTCTGATTGCGCCTTCCTCGCAGCCCTCAATCCCGAGGACTCCACCATCGCCGACGTGCAACTGGCGCGCAGCGCCTTTGCCCAGTGCCGTCCCGAAGGCCTGACCGGGTCGGGGCTGGAAGCGTTTCCGTGGCTGAAAGGGCGGCTCGAGAATCTGCGCCTCTCGGAGCTGCGCGACACCAGCGCACCGCGCAAGGAGCAGGCGCTCGAGGCGGCCAAATTCGCCGGGCTGCACATCGGCTCGGCGCTGCTCGTGGCGCTGCGCGTGCAGGGCAAGCCGGCCGGCTTCCTCGGGCTCGCGCACGCCATGCCGCGCGGCGCGTGGGACGTGAACCTGCAGCTGCTGATGAAGCTCGTCGGCACCAGCCTCGCCACCGGACTTGAGCGTATTCGTATCGAGGCGCGCCTCGCCAAGCTCGAGGAGCGCACCAATCTGTTTCAAGCCGCGGCCAACGACGGCATGTGGGACTTCGACGTCGAGAGCAACGAGGTGTATTTCTCGCCGCGCTGGAAGGCGATGCTCGGCTACGGCGATGAGGACATGCGCGGTGCGCCGGACTGGCGCAGCCTCGTGCACCCGGACGATCTGTCGCGCGTACAAACCGCCATCCGCGATCACGTTGCCGGCAAGACGCCGATCTTCGAGAGCACCCATCGCATGCGCCACCGCAACGGCGAGTGGCGCTGGGTCATCAGCCGCGCCACCGCGCGCGTCGACAAGCACGGGCGGCTGCTGCGCCTGGTGGGCGTGGAGCTCGACATCACGGAGCGCAAGCTCTACGAGGAAGCGCTGTTCCGCGAGAAGGAGAGCGCGCAGATCACGCTGCAGTCGATCGGCGATGGCGTCATCACCACGGATGCCAACTCGACCATCGACTACATCAACCCGGTGGCCGAGGAGCTGACCGGTTGGCGGCTTGAGGATGCCATGGGCCGGCCGGTGGAGGAGATCTTCCGCGCCTTCCACGAGGAGACCTGCGAGCCGCTCGAGAACCCGCTGAGCGTGTCGGTGCGCCGCATGCGGCCCATCAAGTCGGTGCGGCCGATGCTGCTCATCCGCCGCGACGGCAACGAGCTGTACGTCGAGAGCACTGCCGCGCCGATCCGCGACGGTTCCGGGCACGTGGCCGGGGGTGTACTGGTGTTCCACGACGTCTCCGAGTCGCGCGAGCTCAACCGCCGCCTCTCGTACCACGCGAGCCACGACCTGCTCACCGGGCTCGTGAACCGGCGTGAGTTCGAGAGCCGCCTGGAGCGGGCGCTGAAGAGCGCCAAGGCGCGCGAGGCCTCCTACGCGCTGTGCTATCTGGACATCGATCAGTTCAAGATCGTCAACGACACCTGCGGTCACAGCGCCGGCGATGCGCTGCTCGGCCAGGTGGGGGCGCTCTTGAAGTCCAAGGTCCGCTGGCGCGACACCCTGTCGCGCCTGGGCGGGGATGAGTTCGGGATCCTGCTGGAGAGCTGCTCGCTGGACGAGGCGATGCGCACCGCGGAGACCCTGCGCGAGGGCGTGCGCAACTTCCGCTTCACCTGGGAGGACCGGGTGTTCCGCCTGGGCGCCAGCATCGGTGTCGTGCCGATCACCGCCGACAACGAGGATGTCGCCTCGATCCTGTCCGCCGCCGACAGCGCCTGCGGCGCCGCCAAGGAGGGTGGTCGTAACCGCGTCCACAGCTTCGCGGAGAACGACATCGAGCTCATGCGCCGGCGGCGCGAGATGCAGTGGGCAGCGCGCATCAACGCGGCGCTCGAGGAAGGGCGCTTCGAGCTGTACCGCATGGCGATCCAGCCGTTGCAGCGGGTCGAAGTCGGCGCGCACTACGAGCTGTTGCTGCGCCTGAAGGACGAGGGCGGGCGCATCGTAGCCCCCAACGACTTCATCGCCGCGGCCGAGCGCTACGGCATCACCCCGGCGATCGATCGCTGGGTGATCGAGAACGCGTTCCGCTGGCTGGTGTCCGAGGCCGACGAGCGCGAGAAGCTCTTCCAGTGCTCCATCAACCTCTCCGGGCAGAGCCTGGGGGATGACAAGTTCCTGCCGTTCGTCATCGACCAGTTCCACAAGAGCGGGCTCGACGGCTCGAAGATCTGTTTCGAGATCACCGAGACCGCGGCGGTGGCGAGCTTCTCGCAGGCCAACCGCTTCATCCAGGCGCTCAAGGAGCTCGGCTGCAAGTTTGCGCTCGATGACTTCGGCACCGGACTGTCCTCGTTCGGATATCTCAAGCACTTCCCGGTGGATTACCTCAAGATCGACGGCAGCTTCGTGCGCGAGATCCTGCGCGATCCGATCGACCGCGAGATGGTGCGCTCGATCAACGAGATCGGACACCTCACCGGCAAGCAGACCATCGCCGAGTTCGCCGAGAACGCCGAGATCATCCAGATGCTCACCAGTCTCGGGGTCGACTACGCGCAGGGCTACGGTGTCGCGCAGCCGCAGCGCGTGTTGAAGTCGGCGGTCGCCTGAAGCGCGCCGCGTTCAATTGACGCTGGGTGCGTAGAAATAATAGTCGGCGCGGTAAGGGACCCTGGCCTCCTTGCCCTTGTGCTTCATCGGGTCGCAGGTCGCGGCGGGCGGCGGCTGTCCACCCAGGGTGTTAATTCGCTGAATGCTCGTGACGCGGGCCAGTACGCCGCTGCCCGCATGACCGGTAGCGCTCAGCAGCAGCCACGGGATGGAGTCCGCGTCCGGGGATTCGCTGCGCGCCGTGGCCTTGCCGGTGACCTCGCTCCCGTCGTTGTGCCGCCACGAGGGTCCGGCCGCATGATGGCCGATCAGCACGCCCTGGTCATCGCGCAGCTCTGCCTCGGGCGCCCTGAGGGTCCACTGCGGTTTGCCATCGGCCGCGCGCCCGCAGACGTAGATCTGCACGCCCGTCGCGTGCGCTCGGAGCACGACTGTCTCGCCGGCCAGGGTCCTGATCACCTCCGGAACCTCAGGTGGGGTGAGGGCCTGGGCGTGTGCCAGCGCGGCAAGTCCAATGAGCGTCGCCAGCGGCGCCACTCGCTGCGAAGACAGTCGCCAGATCATTGGATTCATCCTCATTCGGTTCAGCCTCCGGTGAACTCCAGCCGCATCGACAGATCCACCGCGTGCACGTGCTTGGTGAGTGCGCCCACGGAGATAAAGTCCACCCCCGTGGCGGCGATCGCGCGCACCGTTTCCAGCGACACGCTGCCCGAGGCCTCGAGTCTCACCGGCCGGCCGCGGGCCCGGTTGAGCTGCACCGCGGCCTGCAGATTGGCCAGGCTGAAGTCATCGAGCATGATGATATCCGGGTCGGCGCCGAGCGCCTCCTCGAGTTCGGCCGGAGATTCGACTTCGACTTCCACGGTGAGTTCCGGAGAGCTGCGTCGCGCCGCCCCGATCGCAGCGGTGAGCGAGCCGGCCGCCGCGATGTGGTTTTCCTTGATGAGCACCCGGTCGTACAGCCCCATGCGGTGGTTCTCGCCACCGCCGCAGCGCACGGCGTACTTCTGTGCGGTGCGCAGTCCCGGCAGGGTCTTGCGGGTGTCGAGGATGCGGCAGGACGTGCCGGCGACCGCGTCCACCAGGCGGCGCGTGGCGGTTGCGGTTCCCGACAACAGCTGCAGGAAGTTGAGCGCGGTGCGCTCGCCGGTGAGCACCGCGCGCGCCGGCCCCGCGATCTCGAAGATCACCTGGTTGACGCCGAGGCGTTCGCCGTCGGCGGCATGCCAGTTGAGGCGTACCTGCGGGTCCAGGCGCCGGAAGCTTTCCTCCGCCCAGGCGCGCCCGCACAACACCGCTTCCTCGCGGGTGACGACACTGCCGCGCACACGCTGGCCCGCGGGCACGAGGGCGGCGGTCACGTCGCCGCTGCCGATATCCTCGCGCAGCGCCGCGTCGACCTGGGCACCGAGATCGGCGGGCAGCTCGGGCACCGGCGGCCCTTCCGGCGCTAGTGACCGATGAGCGGCAGACCGTGGCTCGCACCGGCCATGCACATGAGCATGGGGATCGACAGCACGAAGTTGACGCGTGAGGCCATGCCGGCGACTTTGCGCGCCCTGGCCTTCTGCTCGTCGGTGGCGGCGACCATGCCGAGGATCTTTTTCTGGTTCGGCCAGATCAGTACCCAGACGTTGAACAGCATGATGGTGCCGAGCCATGCGCCGATGCCGATGGTCAGTAAGTACTCGTGCGGTGAAGCACCCGGAGCCGCGCCGAGCGTGAAGGCGCCCAAGAAATTCCCCGCCCGGCCGAGGAGCCAGGCGCCCCCGACCCAAGTGGCGACCGCCCCCCAGCGGAACCAGAACAAGGCCCGCGGCGCGACGTATTTGGTGATGCCCGCCCCGCCCGGGCCACCCTTGTCGGCCGCGGCATCGGCAAGAGCTGGCGTCTGCGCGACATTGAAGTAGTACAGCAGGCCGATCCAGAACACGCCGGAGACGATGTGGAACCAGCGTGCGAGCCCCAGCTCATAAAAATGAGTACCGCCGATCAGCGGCGCCAGCACCAGCGCGACAATGATGCCGAGGATCAGCGACTGGCGGTGGTTGTTGAGGGGATTCATGGCTTTAGATCTCCAAGTTATTGTTTCTGCGGGCGTGGGAGACTTTCGGGCGTTTGAAGAATAGGCGAGGCACCCCCATAATTCAACGCATTGGAAGCCGCGGAGCCCGAGGAACGCCCGCCATCGCCGTGCATCAATGTCTGCGCCCTTGATGCGCAGGGCTGGTGTGTCGGCTGTCTGCGCACGGGCGAGGAGATCGGACGCTGGCCGTCCATGAGTGCCGCCGAGCAATGGCGGCTGCTGGCGGAGCTTGCCGAGCGGCGCAAACTGAAGAGGTAATGTGCAAATGGATGTCGTGGAGCGGATCAAGACTGAGCTCGGCTCGAGTCCCGTGGTGCTGTTCATGAAGGGTACCCCGGACTTTCCGCAGTGCGGGTTTTCCGCGCAGACGGTGGCCGCGCTGCGCGCCGTCGGCGCCGAGTTCAAGCACGTCAATATTTTCGAAGAGCCGGAGATCCGTGAGGCACTCAAGCGCTTCTCCAACTGGCCCACCTACCCGCAGCTGTACGTCAAGGGAGAGCTGGTCGGCGGCTGTGACATCGCGCTCGAGATGTACAAGAGCGGCGAACTGAAGAAGCTGCTGGCCGAGGCCGGGGCGCTCGGCTAGGCGTCAGCACTCCGAGGGAGCGTCAGCACGCTCAACCGTCCTTGCGGTGCGGCGGAAACTCCGCCTCCAGCGGCGGCTCCTCGGCCGTGCTCTCTTCGGCTGGCGGCCCGGCGGCGACACCCCAGCCCAACTCACGCGCCCGCTCCTCGGCGCACCTGTGGCTGTCGCGCAGGCGGTTGCACACCAGGCAGAACAGCTCGGCGCTGCACTGCGCGTCGTAGCGGGCGTTGTGGGCGCTGCCCGGATCCCACTCGAGCCCCGCTACGGTCAGCGCTTTGGCGAGCACCGTCTGTCCGAGCGCCGCGCCGGCGAGCGTTGCGGTGTCGAAGCTCGAGAACGGATGAAACGGATTGCGCTTGACCTGCGCGCGCGCGACTGCGGCATTCAGGAAGCTCAGATCGAACGCGGCGTTGTGGCCGACCAGTATCGCGCGGCGGCAGCCGTAGGCACGCACTGCGTGACGGATCTCGCGGAACACTCTCTGCAGGGCATCGCGCTCCGGCAGCGCCGGGCGCAGCGGGTGAAAGGGGTCGATGCCCGTGATCGAGAGCGAGGTGGGATCCAGCCGCCCGCCTTCGAAGGGCTGGACGTGGAAGTTATGGATGGCGCCGCGTTTCAGTGTGCCGTCGGCGTCCATGTCGATGAGCACCGCCGCGATCTCCAGCAGCGCATCGGTCGCCGGGTGAAAGCCGCCGGTCTCCACGTCGATTGCGACCGGCAGGTAGCCGCGGAAGCGCCGCGCCATGAGCGCCGCCCTCGCAGACGGTGGCGCGGTATCCGCGGGCGGCTCGCTCATGGGGCGGCGCCCGGGCGCGCGAGGCGCCAGGCGATGCGCTCGCCGGCGCGCAGCGGCACGAGCTCATCGGTGCCGAACGGATAACTCTCGGGCACCTCCCACGGCTCCTTCACCAGGGTGATGGTGGCGCTGTTACGCGGCAAGCCATAGAAATCGGCGCCGTGGCAGGAGGCGAAGGCCTCGAGGCGCTCGAGCGCGCCGGCCGACTCGAAAGCCTCCGCGTACAACTCGATGCCGGCGTATGCGGAGAAGATACCGGCGCAGCCGCGCGGCGCTTCCTTGGCACGGCGCGCGTGCGGTGCGCTGTCGGTGCCGAGAAACAGCCGCGGGCTGCCGCCCGCCACGGCGCCAAGCAGCGCCGCGCGGTGGGACTCCGCCTTGAGCACCGGCAGACAGTAGTGGTGCGGACGCAGGCCGCCGGCGAACAGGGCGTTGCGGTTCATCAGCAGGTGCTGCGGCGTGACGGTCGCCGCGAGCCCGTCCCGCCCCGTGAGGACGAAGTCCACGGCGGCGCGGGTAGTGATGTGCTCGAACACGATGCGCAACTGGCGGTGGCGTTCGCTGAGCGGCGCGAGCACCGCATCGATGAAAGAGGCTTCCCGGTCGAACACATCCACCGCGGGGTCGGTGACTTCCCCGTGCACCTGCAGCACCATGCCGAGCTCGGCCATGCGCGCCAGCACCGCATCGATCCGCCGCACGTCGGTGACTCCCGCCTCCGCATGCGTGGTGGCGCCGGCGGGATAGAGCTTGCAGCCCAGTACGCAGCCACTCGCCTGGGCCCGCTCCACCTCGTCCGCAGGTGTGGTGTCGGTCAGATACAGCGTCATCAACGGCTCGAACTTCACCCCGCTCGGCAGCGCCGCCAGGATGCGGCGGCGGTAGGCGAGCGCAGCCTCGGTGGTCGTGAGCGGACGTGTCAGGTTCGGCATCACCATGGCACGGGCGAAGCGCGCCGCGCTGAAGGGCAGCACCGCGTGCAGGGCCGCGCCATCGCGCAGGTGCAGATGCCAGTCGTCCGGGCGGCGCATGACGAGCGTGCTCATGCCAGCGCGTCCAGCACTTTCTGTCCGAGGATCAGCTCGAGCGCGAAGCGCACGCCGAAGCCGGTGACGTCGGTACCCACGTGCGCCAGTCCGCCGCTGCGCGTGGCGGAGGACAGATCCACGTGCGCCCACGGCAGGCCCGCTGGCACGAAGCGCGCGAGAAAGCGTGTCGCGAAGATGTGGTCGCCCTTGCCGTCGAGCGTGCACTGCAGGAGGTCCGCCGACTTGCTCTCCAGCTCGGCGTCGTAGTCGGACTCGAACGGAAAGTTCCAGACCCGCTCGCCGCTCGCGCGCCCGGCCTCACAGAGCCTGGCGGCAAGCTCCGGGCGGTTGGCGAATACTCCGCTCATGCGCTCGGTGAGTGAATAGACGCACGCGCCGGTGAGGGTCGCGAAGTCGATCATGAAGCGCGGCTGCGTGCGCGCGGCCAGGGCGAGGGTATCGGCGAGCACCATGCGCCCTTCGGCGTCGGTATGGATCACCTGAATGGTGACGCCGTTGGCGGCGCGCACCACTTCCTGCGGACGATAGGCGTCGGGTCCGATGCGGTTCTCGGTGATTGCCAGCCAGGCATCCGCGGTGAGCGGTGCGCTCAGCTCCGCGAGCGCGAGCAGGGTGGCGAGCGCCACGGCACTGCCGGCCATGTCGGTATGCATGTCGAGCATGGAACGATGCGTCTTGAGGTTGACGCCGCCGGTATCGAACAGGATGCCCTTGCCGATGAGCGCGATGTCGGGGCGCGCGCCGCGCCGGCGGCGGCGGCGCGCGGGGCGATATCTCAGGTGCGCGATGCCGGCGCCGCCTTGCGAATTGCCGGCCGCCACGGCCAGAAAAGCGTTGGCGCCCGCGCGCCGCAGCGCTCGCTCGTCGAGCCAGCGCAGCGTGAGTCGGTGTCGACGGGCGAGCGTGGTGAGGGCGTGCCGATAGCCCCGGGCATCGAGCACGTTGGGCGGCAGCGCCGTGAGCCAGCGCGCCAGGTTGGTGCCGCGGGCGGCGGCCGCTGCATAGCGTGTATCGACGCTGTGCTCGCCCAATAGCACGATGCGGCGCAGGTGGCGCTCATGGCGCGCCGGCGCCCGAAAGCTCGGCAGCGCAAACGCGTGCACCAGCGCGGCCGCCAGCAACGCCTCGAGCGCGGCGCGCGCCGCCGCCGCGGTTCCCGAGGCGGCGAGGCCCACGGTCTGCGGATTGCGCGCCGCGGCTTCCTTCAACATGCGCCCGGCGAGCGACAGCCGCTCGAAGGCGCTCGCGTCATCCTTCAGATAGCCGAGCACCGCGAGGGTCTGGCGGTGGTTGCTCAGCACGGTGGTGCGCACGGTGGCGGCCCGCGCCGGCGCACGCGCGTCAAGCTCGCGCCAGCGGGCGCTCTCCGGCAGGTGCCGGAAGGCGGCCGCGGTCGCCGGCAGCGGTACGATCGCGAGCAGCGCGTCGAGCTCACCCACGTCGCGTGTGCGAGCGCTCACGATGGCCGGAGCGGGTGCGCCCGGCAACAGAGCGCCGCCGCGAGCGCCGGGAGCCCTGGCACTCACTTGCTTTACCTGTCGCCGCTCGCCATCATTACTCATTCTATCGCGAGCCGGCACAACACGCGCGCGGCGACATCCGCGACTGATCGCATGACCGAACCTCCGAAGCTGGAAGACCTCGATCCCGTCGAGACGCGGGAATGGCTCGAATCGATCGATTCGGTGCTCAAGATTCACGGCCCGGAGCGCGCACACTTCCTGCTCGAGCGGCTGATCGACTACACGCGTCGCAGCGGCGCCTACCTGCCGTTCAAGCCCAACACCGCCTACGTCAACAGCATCCCCACCGGGCGCGAGCCGGAGTATCCGGGTAACCGCGCGCTCGAGCGGCGTATCGAGGCCTACATCCGCTGGAACGCGCTGGCGATGGTGCTGCAGGCCAATCGCGCCTCTTCCGAGTATGGCGGCCACCTCTCGAGCTACGCCTCCTCGGCGACCTTGTATGAAGTGGGTTTCAATCACTTCTGGCGCGCGCCCTCCGAGCAGCACCCCGGAGACATGGTGTTCGTGCAGGGACATTCCTCGCCCGGCATCTACGCGCGCGCCTATCTGGAAGGACGCCTCGACGCGCAGCGGCTGCAGCACTTCCGCCAGGAGGCGGGTGGCCCGGGTGTGGGCCTGTCATCCTATCCGCACCCGTGGCTGATGCCCGATTTCTGGCAGTTCCCGACGGTGTCGATGGGCCTGGGTCCCATGATGGCGATTTTCCAGGCACGCTTCACGCGTTACCTGGAGCATCGCGGGCTGGTAAAGCCCTCGGATCAGAAGGTGTGGGCCTTCCTCGGCGACGGTGAGATGGACGAGCCGGAGTCGATGGGCGCACTCACCATGCCGGTGCGTGAGGGACTCGATAACCTCATTTTCGTCATCAACTGCAACCTGCAGCGCCTCGATGGTCCGGTGCGCGGCAACGGCAAGATCATCCAGGAGCTCGAGGCCGCCTTTCTCGGCGCCGGCTGGAACGTCATCAAGGTGCTGTGGGGCTCGCGCTGGGATCCGCTGCTGGCGCGCGACCATCAGGGCCTGCTGCGCCGGGTGATGGAAGAGTGCGTCGACGGGGAGTACCAGAACTTCAAGGCCAAGGGCGGGGCCTACACGCGCGAGCATTTCTTCGGCAAGTACCCCGAGCTCAAGGCGATGGTCGCCAACATGTCCGACGAGGAGATCTGGCGGCTGAATCGCGGTGGCCACGACCCGCGCAAGGTGTATGCGGCCTACGCCGCCGCCGTGAGCCACAAGGGGCAGCCGACCGTGATTCTGGCGAAGACCGTGAAGGGCTTCGGCCTCGGCAAGGGCGGCGAGGGGCAGATGATCGCCCACCAGCAGAAGAAACTCTCCACCGAGGACCTGCGCACCTTCCGCGACCGCTTCAACATCCCGGTCTCCGATGAGGACCTCGACAGTCTCCCGTTCCGCAAGCCCGAGGAGGCGGCGGAGGAGGCACGCTACCTGCACGAGCGCCGCAGCGCGCTCGGGGGCTACCTGCCGAGCCGCCGCCGCACCGCGCCGGCGCTCCTCATACCTCCGCTCGAGGCGTTCGCCTCGCTCCTGGAGGGGACCGGCGAGCGCGAGATCTCGACCACCATGGCGTTCGTGCGGGCGCTCACCATCCTGCTCAAGGACAAGACCATCGGCCGCAACATCGTGCCGATCGTGCCGGACGAGGCGCGCACCTTCGGCATGGAGGGACTGTTCCGCCAGATCGGCATCTACTCCTCGGTCGGCCAGCTGTACACGCCGCAGGACGCGGAGACGCTCATGTCCTACCGCGAGGACAAGAAGGGCCAGATGATCGAGGAAGGCATCAACGAGGCGGGATCGCTGTGCTCGTGGATGGCGGCTGGCACCGCCTACAGCAACCACGGCATCAACATGGTGCCGTTCTACATCTTCTACTCGATGTTCGGCTTTCAGCGCGTCGGGGATTTCATCTGGGCGGCCGGGGACATGCAGTCGCGCGGCTTCCTGCTCGGTGCCACCGCCGGGCGCACCACGCTCGCAGGCGAAGGTCTGCAGCACCAGGACGGTCACAGCCAGCTGGTTGCGAGTACCGTGCCCAACTGCGTCGCCTACGATCCGGCATTCGCGTACGAGCTGGCCGTCATCATTCACGACGGAATGCGCCGCATGTACGTGGAGCAGCAGGGCATCTTCTACTACATCACCTTGATGAACGAGAACTACGCGCAGCCGGCCATGCCGCCGGGCGTGGAAGCGGGAATCCTGAGCGGCGGATACCTGCTGCAGATCGGCGGCCGCGGCAAGGTGCGTGCTACGCTGCTGGGCTCCGGCACCATCCTGCGCGAATGTCTGGCGGCGGCGAAGATGCTCGAAGACGACTACGGCATACCGGCGGATGTGCTCTCGGTGACGAGCTTCAGTGAGCTGCGCCGCGAAGCGCTGGAATGCGAACGCTGGAACCTGCTGCACCCCGGACAGGACGCGCGTGTTCCGTACGTGCGGCAGATGCTGCAGGGTCGCGAGGGTCCGGTGGTCGCGGCCACCGACTACCTGCGTGCGGTGCCGGACCAGATCCGTCAGTGGGTCGGCGGCCGCTACGTGACGCTCGGCACCGACGGATTCGGCCGCTCGGATTCGCGCGCGGCGCTGCGCCGGCACTTCGAGGTTGATCGCAACTACATCACCGTGGCGGCGCTCAAGGCGCTCGCCGACGACGCACGCGTGGATCAGGCAACCGTGATCCGTGCGATCGAGGCGCTCGGCGTCGATCCGGCCAAGCCCGTGCCCTGGAAAGTCTGAGGTCTGCGCGCGACATGAACGCGGCAGGCCGCCTCGTGGAAGTGCGCGTGCCGGACTTGGGCAACTTCAAGGACGTCGCCGTCATCGACGTGCTGGTGAAGCCCGGGGACAGCATCGGAATCGACACGCCGCTCGTCACTCTCGAGTCCGACAAGGCCGCCATGGACGTGCCCTCGACGGCTAGCGGAGTCGTCGAGAAGGTTCACGCGACCAAGGGCGGCAAGGTCAATGCCGGCGATCTGCTCGCCACCGTGAAAGCGGATGGGGCGCAGACGGACACGGCTCCGGCTTCAGCCGCCGCACCGCCGCCCCCGCGACCGGCCGCGTCGGCCGAACCCGCGGCGCCGCCTCTGCCAGCGGTCCCGCCGCCGGCCGCAACGCCCGGCGGCAAGCTGACTCCGAGGTCGTTGCTGGGTGTTCCTACCTCGTATCGCAGCGATCTGGCGCCCATCGACGAGCCGGGATTCTCGCGCGCCCACGCCGGCCCCTCGGTGCGCAAGTTCGCGCGTGAGCTCGGCGTGGACCTCGCCAAGGTTCCGGGACAGGGCTTCAAGGGCCGGATCACTCACGATGACGTCAAGGCGTTCGTCAAGGGCGCACTCGCCGCTGGTGGTGGTGGTGGCACTGGTGGCACCGACACGGCACGGCCGGCGCTGCCCGCGGTTCCGAGCGTCGACTTCGCGCAGTTCGGCCCCACGGCGCTGGAGCCGCTGTCGCGCATCCAGCGCATTTCCGGGCCGCGTCTGCATGCGAGCTGGGTGAACATTCCGCACGTCACGCAGTTCGACGTGGCGGACATCACGGATCTGGAACAGCTGCGCGCCAGCCTCAAGGACAAGGCGCAGGCGGCGGGCGTCAAGCTCACGCCGCTCGCTTTCATCATGCGCGCCTGCGTGAAGGCGCTGCAGGAATTCCCGCGCTTCAACTCCTCACTCGACACCGACGGCGCTAACCTCATCGTGCGCAAGTACCTGCACATGGGCTTCGCGGCCGATACGCCCAACGGGCTCATCGTGCCGGTGGTGCGCGACGCCGACCGCAAGGACGTTTACGAGCTCGCGCGCCACCTCGCCGCGCTCTCGGAGAAGGCGCGCGCCGGCAAACTTCCGCCCACGGACATGCAGGGCGGCTGTTTCACGATCTCCAGTCTCGGCGGCATCGGCGGCACCGCCTTCACGCCCATCATCAACGCACCCGAGGTCGCGATTCTCGGTGTGTCGCGCTCGAGTATGCAACCGGTGTATCGCGACAGCGGCTTCGTGCCACGCCTGATGCTGCCGCTGTCGCTGTCGTACGATCATCGCGTGATCGACGGCGCGATGGCGGCCCGCTTCACGACCTTTCTCGCACGGACGCTCGCTGAGCCGCGCGCGCTGCTCGAGGCAGTACCGTGAGCCGCGTCGATCTGCTGATTCCCGATATCGGCAATTTCAGCGACGTGGCCGTGGTGGACGTGCTGGTGAAGCCCGGCGACCACGTCGACATCGATTCCCCGCTGGTTACGCTCGAGACCGACAAGGCTTCGATGGACGTGCCGGCGACCGCGGCGGGGACCGTCGCGGAAGTACTGCTCAAGCGCGGCGACAAGGTGTCCAAGGGTTCGCTGATCGCGCGCGTGGACGTGGCTGCGCCGGCGGCATCGGCCGCACCCGCCGCGCCGGCCGCCGGGGTTGCGCAACCTGCTGCCACTGCCCCCGCGGCGTCGGTGGCGCGCCCGGAGAATGCCGGCGACACCGTGCGCATGCCCTCGCCGAGAGCGGGCGCCGCCGATCGCGTCGCGCAGGAATTCAACCGCAGCACGCAGTTGCTGGTGCTGGGGGCCGGACCCGGGGGCTACACCGCGGCATTCCGGGCGGCGGACCTCGGGCTCAGGGTGACCCTGGTGGAGCGCTGGCAGGAACTGGGAGGCGTGTGCCTCAACGTCGGCTGCATCCCCTCCAAGGCGTTGCTGCACGCGGCGAAGGTCATCGAGGACGCGCACGAGATGGCCGGGCGCGGCATCGCCTTCGGCGCGCCGCAGATTGATCTGCAGCGGCTGCGAGCCTGGAAGAGCTCGGTCGTCGCAAAGCTGACCGGGGGGCTCAAGATCCTGGTGAAGCAGCGCAAGGTGGAGGTGGTGCACGGTGTCGGACGCTTCGTGAGCGCCAACGTGCTCGAAGTGATGGGCGCGAGCGGCTCGCAACGCATTCGCTTCGATCAATGCATCATTGCCGCGGGCTCCGAACCGGTGCGCCTGCCGGGATTGCCGCAGGATCCGCGAATTCTCGACTCCAGCGAGGCCCTCGAGCTGCCGGAGTTCTCGGGCGGGCTGCTGGTGGTGGGCGGCGGCATCATCGGGCTGGAAATGGCCTGCGTGTTCGATGCGCTGGGCAGTCGCGTGAGTGTGGTGGAGCTCACCTCGCAGCTCATGCCCGGGTGCGACCCGGATCTGGTGCGCCCGCTCGAGCGGCGCATTCGCGCGCGGTACCAGCAGATCCTGCTGGACACCAGGCTCGCGGGCATCGAGCCCGAGGCGGCGGGGCTGCGCGTGAGTTTCGCGGGTGACAAGGCGCCACCTGCTCAGACTTTCGAGCGCGTGCTGGTAGCCGTCGGCCGAGTGCCAAACGGCAAGACCCTGAGCGCAGAGCTTGCGGGCGTGAAGGTCTCGGAACGCGGCTTCATCCCCGTTGACCGGCAGATGCGCACCAACGTGCCGCACATTTTCGCGATCGGCGACATCGCTGCGCCCCCGCTGCTGGCACACAAGGCCATGCACGAGGGCAAGGTGGCCGCGGAAGTCGCCGCCGGCCACAAGCGCGCGGCGGACTGGCGCGTGATTCCTTCAGTAGCCTACACCGATCCGGAGATTGCCTGGGTGGGGCTCACCGAGAGCGACGCGCGCGCCAACGGCACCGCCTTCAGGAAGGGCGCATTCCCCTGGATGGCGAACGGCCGCTCACTCTCGCTCGGCCGCGAGGAGGGTTTCACCAAGCTGCTGTTCGATCCTGACACGCACCGCGTGCTGGGTGGCGGCATCGTCGGCACCAACGCCGGTGAGCTGATCAGCGAGGTCGCACTCGCGGTGGAGGCCGGTTGCGACGCCGCCGACATCGGGCTCACGATTCATCCGCATCCCACGCTCACCGAGACGGTTGCGGGGGCGGCCGAAGCAGTCGAGGGCACGCTGACCGATCTGTATATCCCGAAGAAGTAAGGAGCGGCTGCCGCCGGATGCGCCACGGGGATTTGGGCACCGCAGCGAACGGCTTAGATCGAGGATAAGTTCGCCGCGCGACTAGGTTTCCTTGTGGCACACGGGCCGGTTACGCCTGCGCGCGCCGCGGGCGTCGTCCGCGCTCGGCGCGCGCTCGCGCGCCGCCATGGGCACGGATCGCTCGTGCCAGGCGGCCAGCCTTCTTGCGCACGGGCTTCGCCGGCGTCTTGTGCCGATACTCGCATAGATCCCTGATGATGCAGGTGGGGCAGGCAGGCTTACGTGCGGTGCACACGTAGCGCCCGTGCAGGATCAGCCAGTGGTGCGCGTCCTTGCGGAATTCGGCCGGCGTGTTGGCGACGAGCGCGTCCTCGACTTCGCGCGGCGTCTTTCCCGGCGCGAGCCCGGTGCGATTGGCAACACGGAAAATGTGTGTGTCGACCGCGATCTCCATCTGGCCGAACACCATGTTGAGGATGATGTTCGCGGTCTTGCGTCCGACGCCCGGCAGCGCCTCGAGCGAGGCGCGGTCGCCGGGGACCTGGCCGCCGTGTTGCTCGACGAGCTGGCGGCACAGGCCGATGAGGTTGTTGGCCTTGGTGTTGTAAAGCCCCACGCTCCGGATGTAAGGCTTCAGGCCTTCGACCCCGAGCGCGAGGATCGCCTCCGGCGTGTTCGCGATAGGGAAGAGGACGCGGGTCGCGGCGTTGACGCTCTTGTCGGTCGTGTGCGCGGAAAGCATCACCGCCACCAGCAGCTCGAAGGGCGTGTGATGCTCGAGCTCGGTGGTCGGCGCCGGATTTGCGGCCCGGAGGCGCCGATAGATGGCAGTACGCGTCGCAGGATGCATGGACGATCCGCGCTCCGCGCTATCAGCGGATCTGCAGCACGATCTTGCCGAGGATATGCCCGGCTTCCACGCGCTGCTGCGCCTTGTCCGCCTGCGCGAGGGGGAACTCCGCCTCGATCGGCACCTGCAGCTTCACCGCCTCGATGGCACGGTTGAGGCGCTCGAACTCCTTCACCCCCGGGATTGCGTTGTAGCGGATGATCGGAACACCAGAACGCGCCTTCGGCTCGGGCTCGACTCCGTAGG
>DATKEZ010000150.1:0-1856 GCA_035511775.1 Steroidobacteraceae bacterium
CGCGCGGCCGGCACCTTGAACCATTCTTCGTGCCGGCTGCGCCGCGCCTCGGCAAAGCTGAGAAAAGTGGGCGTGTCGGTACGCAGCACTTCCAGCTCCGTGCGCTGGGCGGCCGGCACCTCCGCAGCCCATCGCAGGGACTTGATCGGCGTGCGCTGCTCGGCGTGCTCGTAGAAACCCAGGGTGCCGCCGCCGCGCGGCATGACCGACAGCAGCTCCATGCCCGACACCACGCGCCCGAGGAGTGTGACATTGCGATCCAGGTGCCGCGGGGCCTGACCGATCACCACGTACAGCTCGGTACCCCCGCCGCTATCCACGTCGTTGTCGCGCCCGGCGCCCACCATGCCGTAGCAGTGCACCAGCCACGCGCGGCCGATCGCCGGGTCGGCGGCGACCGGAAAGGTGTCCACGAATCCAACTTCCGGCGCATAGGTATCCGGATCCGGAAACCTCGTGATCGACAGACCCCGCAGCGGGCGCTCGAACTCCGCCCCCACGGTGCGGTGCGCGGCGCCGACGGGCTTCTTGCCATCCGGATCGCCCCATTGGACGACGTAGTTGTCCTGCGCGCGCATGATCCACAGCCCATCGAAGTAATGCCCGCGGGCGAGCGCCTGGACATTCGCGACGTGGTGCGGGGCGAACAATGGGGCGAGCTCGATCACGACGCGGCCGGCGGGCAGCTCCAGGTAGAGCGTGTTGGAGGGATCGAGCGCGCGCCAGTCCGCGGCCGTGGACGCGGCCAGCACCTCCGCGGCGGTGAGCGGCTTCTTCTGCGGTTCGCCCGCCGGCGTGGCGCCGTGCAGCGCCGCGGGAAGCAGCAGCAACACGGCGAGGCCCGCGCACAGCGCGGCCGCACCAGGCGATGGCGCGCGAGCTGGACGGCTCATGAGTCGTGCTCGTCGCAGTGAAACAGATGCAGCATGCGGTGCAGGATGGGGGCCAGAATGAGGGTCGCGCTCACGATGAACACCAGCCCCGCGTACAGCGCGTAGCAGCCCGCGAACAGCTTCCCCGCCGGCGTCACCGGATTGTTCACCGGCCCCATGCCGCCCAGCAGCATGCAGGTGTTCTCGAACGCATCAAGCCACTCGAGATGCTCGTAGCGCCGGTAGCCGAGCACGCCGAGCCCGAGGGAAGCCATGAGCAGCAGCGCGGCGAGGGCGAAGTGCCGCAGCAGCCGCAGCAGAAACTCAGCCTGCAGCAGTGGGCGCTGACGGCGGTGTTCGTACATGAGACAAGATTCCCCGCCGGCTCACGCCAGCCGGGTGAAGCCATCCGGGCTCCAGTCTTCGCTTCCCACACCGTGGTGTACGAAGAACAGGCCCTCCGGATCGTATTTCTTCTTCACCGACCGCAACCTCGGGTAATGCTCCCCCCAGTAGTCCTGTTGCCACCGCTGGTTGAAGAAGTTGCTCTCGGAGACATACGAGCCCGCATCCGGCGCCACCTTGCGCAGCTCCGCCGTCGCGCGCTCGATCGCGCGCGCATCCCGGTGGGCTGCCTCGAGGTCCATCGCCGGCCGCGCCATCCCGGGATAAGCGGCGCCTTCACCGTCGGCGATGATGGCGAGCGCAAAAGCCCGTACCACGCCCGGATTGGTCGCGGTGTCGAGAGCACGCCGGATTGCCTCCTGCGGTGCACCCGAGAGGCCCTTGTTGAAGTGCAGCTCGACGTCCTTGTAGTGGCTGGCAGCGATCAGGGCGTCGATGAGGCGCGCCCGAGCGAGCGGCTCGAGCAGCGAGTCGGGGAGCCACAGCGAGTCATAGCCGTGCAGGAAGGCACCGACCTGGTCCTGATCGCCTTCCCAGTACGCGTGATACGGCGGCACGCCCGCGCGCTTGTCGGGAACC
>DATKEZ010000151.1:0-1635 GCA_035511775.1 Steroidobacteraceae bacterium
GTGGGCTACCGGCCGGCGACGCCCGTGGAAGTGGGGGTAGGCAAGTTCGTCGACTGGTTCTGCGAATACTACGGCTATAAGCGCTGATAGAATCGTCGCTCCGTCGAGCCCCCGGGACTGTCTAATGGCCGAGACCCGACCGCAGACCAAACCCGCCATGCAGGTGCCGCTGCTGGACCTGAAGCCGCAGTACCGGCCGCTGTCCGCAGAAATCCAGGCGGCGATCGAAAAGGTCTGCGCGACTCAGCACTTCATCCTCGGGCCCGGTGTCAAGGAGCTCGAGGCGAGTGTTGCGGCGTACAGCCAGTGCCGCCACGGTGTCGGGGTCTCCTCGGGCACCGATGCGCTGCTGCTGGCGCTCATGGCGCTCGGCATCGGGCCGGGCGATGCGGTGATCACGAGTCCCTTCACGTTCTTCGCCACCGCCGGGACCATCGCACGCGCCGGCGCGCGGCCGCTCTTCTGCGACATCGATCCGGTGACCTTCAATCTGTCTCCCGCGGCACTGCAGAGCTTCCTCGAGAAGCACTGCGAGCGGCGCGAGGGCGAGCTGCTGCATCGCGGCAGCGGCGCGAGAGTGCGTGCCCTCATGCCGGTGCACCTGTACGGGCAGGTGGCCGACATGCTGCCGCTCATGGAGAGCGCGCGGCGCTACGGACTGAAAGTCATCGAGGACGCGGCGCAGGCCATAGGAGCAGAGGACGCGGAGCACAAGCGCGCCGGCAGCTTTGGTGATATCGGCTGCCTGTCTTTCTTCCCCACCAAGAACCTGGGCGCTTTCGGGGATGCCGGCATGTGCGTCACCGATGACGCGGCGCTGGCGGAGCGCATGGAAGTCCTGCGGGCGCACGGCGGGAAACCCAGGTACTACCACGCGCTCATCGGCGGGAACTTCCGGCTCGATGAGCTGCAGGCGGTGGTGCTCAGTGTGAAGCTCAAGCGGCTGGATGACTGGACCGCCGGCCGCCAGCGCAATGCCGCGTTCTACGACGCAGCGTTGCGGCGCGCGCAGCTCGATGCCGTACAGACCCCGCACGCCTCCCTCGGGGTGCGCCACATCTACAACCAGTACGTGATCCGCGCCCGCGAGCGCGATGCCTTGCGGGCGTACCTCACCGCCGCCGGCGTGGGCACTGAGATCTACTATCCGGTGCCGTTGCACCTGCAGCAGTGCTTCGCGTATCTCGGGTGCAAGCCGGGCGATTGTCCGCAATCCGAGCGCGCGGCTGGCGAGACCCTGGCGCTGCCGATCTATCCGGAACTCAGTGAAGCCCAGCTGCAGTACGTCGTCGACACGATCGCGGCCTATTATCGGCTTTAGTCGGAGCGCCTCATGCCAGTCACGACACGTCCCGGTCCGCGCACGCCGGTGTGGACGGATCTGAGCGCACACGCCGCGCGCCTCGCGGCGGTGCCGGTGCAGGAATTGTTCGAGCGCGATCCAAAGCGTTTCGAGCGCCTGTCACGCGAGCAGGCGGGGCTCCTCATGGACTTCTCGCGCCAGCGGCTTGATGAGATCGCCCTCGCCAAGCTCTTTGCCCTCGCGGATGCGATCGGCCTGCGCGCGCGCATCGACGCCATGTGGCGCGGCGAGCACATCAACACCACCGAAGACCGCGCGGTGTTGCACGTGGC
>DATKEZ010000152.1:0-2715 GCA_035511775.1 Steroidobacteraceae bacterium
GCGCCGCGGGATGTGAGCGGCGTCACGCTCAGTCGCAGCCCGGTACCCGCGGCTCGTCGCTACAATGTCGGCACCGACCTCTTCAGCACGCCATAAAAAGAATAGCCGTGAACACCACCGGGCCGGATCCGCAGGAACGCCGCCGCACTGATCGCCGCATGGAGGTGCTGCGTGCGCTGATGTGGGGAAGCTTCAAGCCGCGGCGGCGCGGGCCGCGGCGCGCCGATGAGCGCGCGGTCAGCGCCGTGGATTGGCACCATCCGCAATGGCTCGCGATCGCGATTCTCATAGTGGTGTTTTCCTGCATCGACGCGCTGCTGACGCTGGTACTCATCGAGCGCGGCGCCTACGAAGCCAACCCCATGATGGCGCCGCTGCTCGAGCGCTCGTCACTTGCCTTCGCAGGGGTGAAGATCGGGCTCACGGCGGGCGGAGTGGTACTGCTGACTCAGCTGGCGCGCCTGCGGGCCTTCGGCCGCATCCCGGTAGGCGTGCTGCTGTACGTGGTGCTGGCGATCTATGGCGCGCTCATTGCCTACGAATTCGGGCTGCTGAAAGCCCCCTAGGACGTGCCGCAGGGCGCGTTTTCCTCGCCGGCCGGCTTTTACGCTAAACTATTGGCCTGCCGGTCCTTTTTCCCATGCTCGAACCAACACCACTCTATGGCGGTAACGCCGCCTTTCTCGACGCCCTCTACGAGCAATATCTTCTCGATCCGGCGAGCGTAGACGAGCGGTGGCGGACGTATTTCGCTCAGCTCGCGCCGGCGGGCGCCGAGCGCGCGCACGGACCCATCCGGGCTGAGATCGCGCGCCGCGCAGCGCAGGGGCGGGCAGCGGCCCTGCCGGCGGCCGCCTCGGGGGGAAATGCCCAGCAGGCGGCGGTGTCGAGACTGATTCAGGTGTGGATCAACCGCGGGCACCTGCTGGCGAGCATCGACCCCCTGGGGCTGTCCCAGCGCGTAAGGCCACGGGTGCTCGACCTGGACTACTTCGGCCTCACGGCGGCGGATCTCGATACCGAGTTCTTCACCGGCAGCCGCACGGACGCGGTGCCGAAGCGCATGAAGCTCAGGGACATCCTCGCACAGCTGCAGCACATCTACGCCGGCAACGTCGGCGCCGAGTTCGCGCACATGTCCAACTCCGAGGAGCGGCTGTGGCTGCAGGATGAGTTCCAGGAGGGGCGCCTCAGGCATCGCTTCAGCCCCGAAGAGCAGCGCAACATCCTCTGGCAGCTCACGGCCGCCGAGGGCCTTGAGCGCTACCTGCACACCAAGTACGTTGGCCAGAAGCGCTTCTCGCTCGAAGGCGCGGATGCGTTCATTCCGCTGCTCGATGACCTCATACAGAACTGCGGCGCCGCCGGCATCGAGGAAGTGGTCATCGGCATGGCGCACCGCGGCCGGCTGAACGTGCTGGTGAACCTGCTGGGCAAGTCGCCCGCGGCGCTGTTCTCGGAATTCGAGGGCGCCTACGATCCGGGCCGGCTCAAGGGCTCGGGAGACGTGAAGTACCACAAGGGCTTCTCGGCGGACCTGCGCACCGCCAACGGCAACGTGCACACGGCGCTGGCGTTTAATCCCTCGCATCTGGAGGTCGTGGACCCGGTGGTGGAGGGCTCAGTGCGCGCACGCCAGGAGCGCCGCGGGGATGAGCGCGCCGCGCGGGTATTGCCGCTGCTGGTGCACGGCGACGCCGCGTTTGCGGGCCAGGGCGTCGTGATGGAGACGCTGCAGCTGTCACAGGCGCGCGGCTTTTTCACCGGCGGCACCACGCACGTGATCATCAACAACCAGGTGGGCTTCACGACTTCCGAGCCCGCCGATCTGCGTTCCACCATGTACTGCAGCGACGTGGCCAAGATGCTGGAAGTGCCGATCTTCCACGTCAACGCCGACGACCCGGAAGCGGTGGTGTTTGTGGGGCGCCTGGCGCTCAAGTACCGCATGCGCTTCCGCAAGGACGTGGTGATCGATCTGGTGTGCTACCGGCGTCACGGCCATAACGAGGCCGACGAGCCGGCGGCCACGCAACCAGGCATGTACCGCGTGATCCGCCAGCATCCCACCGCGCGCCGCCTGTACGCCGACCGGCTCATCGCCGCGGGAGTGCTCGCGGACGCCGACGCGCAGGCGATGCTGGAGCAGTACCGCAACGGACTCGACCAGGGGCGCCCGCAGGCGCGTGCCTCGCTCGGCATGATCGGCAACAAGTACACGGTGGACTGGAGCGCCTACGGGCAGGTCGACTGGACCGAGCGGGTGCCCACGGCGGTGGAGCTGCCGCGGCTGCGCGCACTCGGCGAGCGCATCACCAGCTATCCGCAGGGCTTCAGCCTGCAGCCGCGCGTCGCCCAGCTGATCGCCAACCGCAGGAAGATGCTGCAGGGCGAGCAGCCGCTCGACTGGGGGTGCGCTGAGACGCTCGCCTACGCGACGCTGGTCGAGGACGGCTTCGGCGTGCGCCTCACCGGGCAGGACAGCGGGCGGGGGACCTTCTTCCATCGGCACGCGGTGCTGCACGACCAGAACACCGACGCCACCTGGATTCCGCTGCAGCACATCGCCGAGCGGCAGCCGCGCGTGCAGGTGATCGATTCGGTGCTGTCCGAAGAGGCGGTGATGGGCTTCGAGTACGGCTATGCCACCACTGAGCCGAACTCACTGGTACTGTGGGAGGCGCAATACGGCGACTTCGCCAACGGGGCCCAGGT
>DATKEZ010000153.1:0-3953 GCA_035511775.1 Steroidobacteraceae bacterium
CCGGTCGCAGAGGGCGGCTACACGCTGCTGCCGGCGAATCAGGACCTCACTGCCGCGGAGGTGCGCCTGCTGACGCTGCCGATCGGACGGGAGATCAAGCTGCGCCAGGCGCTGCAACCCAAGCGCGAAGCCTTCGACGTCATCCTCATCGACTGCCCGCCGGCGCTCAACATGCTCACCGTGAACGCCCTGGTCGCGGCCGACAGTGTGCTCATCCCCATGCAGTGCGAGTACTACGCGCTCGAGGGGCTGTCGGCGCTGCTCACCACCGTGGACCAGATCCGCGAAGCGGCGAATCCGCAGCTCACGATCGAGGGCGTGCTACGCACCATGTTCGATCCGCGCAACAACCTCGCCAACGAGGTGAGCGCGCAGCTGGTCACGCATTTCGGCGACAAGCTGTTTCGCACCATCATCCCGCGCAATATCCGCCTCGCGGAGGCGCCCTCCTTCGGCAAGCCGGCGCTGTTTCATGACCGCGAATCCCGCGGTGCGCTCGCGTATCTGGCCCTCGCCGGAGAGATGATCCGGCGCGAGGAGGACGCTTTCGCCGCCCAGGCGCGCGAGGCGGTCGCCCAGGACGCGGCGTTTGCGGCCGCGGCGGGCAGCAGTGTTGCGAACGAATCGCCCACAGACCAAGCGATCGGCGAGGAAACCCCACGATGATTCACAGAAAGCCTACCCTGGGCCGGGGCCTCGCGGACCTGCTCGGCGCGCGCGCCTCCGCGCAGCTCACTCCCGTGCCCGTCGGGGATCAGCTGGCGAAGCTGCCCCTCGACCTGCTGCAGCGCGGCCGCTACCAGCCGCGCCTCGACATGCATCCCGAGTCGCTCGCGGAGCTCGCCGACTCCATCAAGGCACAGGGCGTAGTGCAGCCGATCGTGGTGCGCGCGCTCGGTGCACCCGACGGGGGCGAGTCGCAGCGCTACGAGATCATTGCCGGCGAGCGGCGCTGGCGCGCGGCGCAGATGGCGGGGCTCACCGAGATTCCGGCGGTCATCCGCCACATCCCCGATAACGCCGCGATCGCGATCGCCCTGATCGAGAACATCCAGCGCGAGAACCTCAACCCGCTGGAGGAGGCGCGCGCACTGACGCGCCTGATCACCGACTTCGGACTCACGCACCAGGAGACCGCCGATGCGATCGGCCGCTCGCGCGCCGCCGTCAGCAACATGCTGCGGCTGCTGGAGCTGGCGCCGGAGGTCTGCGAGCTGCTGGAGAAGCGCACCATCGAGATGGGCCACGCGCGAGCACTGCTCTCGCTCACCCAGCGCCGCCAGCAGACCGAGGTGGGACTGCTCGTGGCCAAGAAGGGTCTGTCGGTACGCGAGACCGAGGCGCTGGTGCGGCGCATTCAGGCCCCGGCAGGCGGCGGGTCCGCGCCGGCAGCCGCTTCCCGTGACCCGAACGTCGAGCGCCTGGAGCAGGAGCTGGCCGAGAAACTCGGCGCCCGGGTCGAGATCCGGTCCGGCCGCGCCGGCAGTGGCAAGCTCGTGGTCAGCTACAACAGCCTGGATGAGCTCGACGGGATCCTGGCGCACATCCGCTAGGCGCGTGCTGCGTTGGGCAAGCGAACTGCTCGCTGTGGACTCACACGCGCACGCTCTCTATAATCCCGCGGCTTTTTTGCCGTTGCTAAGTGACTGAACGGCCGAAGTAAATGTCAAGCCCTTGCGTTCAGCTCAGGGCGCAGGACCGGCGGCTCTTTAGAGCCCCTCGAGCGGGACTTATATAAGGTGTTGGCGACCGATCTGCCCCATGCGCGGCGGCTGGCCTTCGGCGTCGTGCTGGGTCAGGCGGGCGTGACCGTGACGGCGGCGCTGTGCGCGTGGGGCTTTGCCGATGCGCGCGCCGGGCTCTCGGCGCTGCTCGGTGGAGGGATCGTCACCGCGGGCAGCCTGGCGATGGCGCGCCTGGCGCTCGGTGGCGGCGCGGGCGCTGATGCGCGCAGCGCGCTCGGGGCGTTCTACCGCGGCGAGGCGATGAAGCTCGCGGTCGTGACGGGTGCGTTGGTGGTGGTGCTGAAGGTGGTGAGGGTGGCGCCGCTGGCGATGTTCGCCGCGTTTGGCGCCACGTTGCTGGTGTACTGGATTGCGCTTCTGGCCGCGCTGCCGAGATCGGGCGGTGCGCGCCGCAGCGCGTGAGCGTGGGTTGAACTGGTGAGGGCGATGGCAGCAGCAGAAAGCTCCGGCGGCGCAACCGAATATATCCTGCACCACCAGGCGTTCCTGTCGAACAAGGCGCCGCACGGCATCGTCGACTTCTCGGTCATCAACTACGACACCGTGTTCTTCTCGGTGTTGCTCGCGCTGGTGTTCTTCGGGCTGTTCTGGTCGGTGGCGCGCAAGGCGACGACCGGGGTTCCCGGCAAGCTGCAGAATTTCATCGAGATCATCGTCGGCTGGGTCGACGGCCAGGTGCGCGACACGTTCCACGGCTCGAGCCGCCTCATCGCCCCGCTCGCCCTCACCATCTTCTGCTGGGTGTTCCTGTTCAACTTCATGGATCTGGTGCCGGTCGACCTGCTGCCGGCGGCGGCGCGCGGCGCCGGCGTCGAGCACCTGAAGGTGGTGCCGAGCACCGACATCAATGCGACCTTCGGCCTGTCACTCACGGTCTTCATACTCATTATCTTCTACAGCCTGAAGATGAAGGGCGTCGTCGGCTTCATCAGTGAGCTCACCCTGCAGCCCTTCAGGGCCAGGAACGTGCTCGTGCAGGCGCTGCTGGTGCCGGTGAACTTCGTTCTCGAATCGGTCACGTTCCTCGCCCGCCCGGTGTCGCTGTCACTGCGCCTGTACGGCAACCTGTATGCGGGCGAGATGATTTTCCTGCTGCTCGCGGCGCTGACGCTGTCGCACGGGCTCAGCAGCCTCGCGACCTTCGGCGGCTGGCTGGGAATCATCGGGCAGTTCATTCTCGGGTTTGTCTGGACGGTGTTCCACATCCTCATCATCACCATCCAGGCCTTCATCTTCATGGTGCTGACGATCGTCTATCTGTCGATGGCTCACGAGCATCACTGACGGGCGGGGGCTTGCGCTAAAGGGTTCTGGTATTTGTCTTCGAGGAGAGTTGAATGGAAAACATTGCACATATCCAGGCCATGACCGTGCTGGCCGTCGGCATCATCTTCGGCATGGGGGCGCTGGGCACCGCCATCGGCTTCGGGATTCTCGGCGGGCGCTTCATCGAAGGCTCGGCGCGCCAGCCGGAGCTGTTGCCGGTGCTGCGGGTGCAGATGTTCCTGGTCGCGGGCCTGCTGGACGCGGTGGCGATGATCGGCATCGGCTTCGCGCTGTTCTTCACGTTCGCGAATCCGTTCGTGAGCGCGCTGCAGGCGGCGCACTGACCATCCACTGCGCTGACGGCTCGGGACAGGAGTTAGGACCGTGAACATCAATCTCACGCTCGTCGTGCAGATGCTCGTGTTCGCCTTGCTGGTCTTCGGCACGATGAAGTTCATCTGGCCGCACATCCTGAACGCCATGGAGGAGCGCTCGCGCAAGATCGCGCAGGGACTCGCGGCTGCGGAGCAGGGTGAGCAGGAGCTCGCCCAGGCGCGCGACAAGGCGGACGCCATCATTCGTGAGGCGCGCGAGCGCGCCAGCCACATCATCGAGCAGGCGCAGCATCGCGCCAACGATCTGGTGGAGCAGGCCAAGGGCGCGGCCCGCAGCGAGGGCGCGCGCATTCTCGCGGCCGCGCAGCAGCAGATCGAGCTCGACACCACGCGCGCGCGCGAGGCGCTGAGGCGTGAGGTGGCGGGCATCGCGGTGCGCGCCGCTTCCAAGCTCCTGGCACGCGAGATCGACGCCCGCACGCACGCCGATCTGCTCGACCAGCTCACGGCGCAGATCTGACGCGCGCCCATGGCTGACCGGCTCACCATCGCCCGACCCTACGCCCGCGCGGCCTTCGCGGAGGCACGCGGCCACGAGCGTCTCGAA
>DATKEZ010000154.1:0-6490 GCA_035511775.1 Steroidobacteraceae bacterium
CTGCGGCGCTTTTGCCGGACATCGGCTCCGTTACCGGCGGCAAAGAGCGCGGTCTTTGCCGCCTGCGCGGGTAGTACATGCCGCTGTCGGAATTCGCGCTGATCGAGCGGTACTTCCGCAGCTGCGGAGCGCAGCGTCCCGATGTGCTCGCGGGCATCGGCGACGACGCCGCGCTGCTCGCCGTCGCGCCCGAGGCCGAGCTGGTCGCGGCCACCGATACGCTGGTCGCCGGCGTGCACTTCCCGCACCAATCCCCGCCGGCCTCCATCGGCCACCGCTGCCTCGCCGTGAACCTGAGCGACCTTGCGGCGATGGGGGCCCGGCCTGCCTGGGCGCTGCTCGCGCTCACGCTGCCGGATGCGGACGAGGGCTGGCTGGCGGAGTTTGCGGCGGGCTTCAGCGCCCTGGCGCGTGCGCACGAGGTGGCGCTGGTCGGCGGAGACACGACGCGCGGACCTTTATGCGTGACGGTGCAGTTGCTCGGGCAGGTGCCGCGGGGTGAGGCGCTGCGGCGCTCCGGCGGGCGCGCCGGGGATGCGCTGTTCGTCTCCGGCACACCCGGGGATGCGGCCGCGGGACTGGCGCTCGAGCAGGGACGGCTGCAGGCGCCCGCCGAGGCGCTCGCGTACCTGCGCGAGCGGTTCCTGCTGCCGACGCCGCGCATGGCGCTCGGGGAGCGGCTGCGCCGCCACGCCAGCGCCTGCATCGACGTGTCCGACGGGCTGCTCGGGGACGCCGGCAAGCTCGCGGACGCGAGCCGCGCCGGGGTCGAGATCTGCTTCGGCGCCGTGCCGGTGTCCGAGGCGCTGCTGCGCACGCTCGGGGAGGAGCGCTCGCGGGAGCTGGCGCTCACCGGCGGGGACGACTACGAGCTGTGCTTCGCGGTGCATCCGGAGAAGCTGCCGGCACTGCTCAGCGAGCTGCCGCCGCAGCGCTGGGGCTACAGCCGCATCGGCGCGCTGCGCTCCGCTCCGGGGGCGGCGGTGCTTCGCGACGGTACTGTGATGGAGTTCTCGCATTCCGGTTATCAGCATTTCTCCTGAAGGGGCCTGAGCCTCTCGCGGCGAGCGCGCTGGCGCCGCGCGTGCGTGCGTGCGGGAGGGCGTGAGGCGTGCATCACAGTCGCATGGCGGGGCGAGACCGTATCCTGACACGCCTCCTCGTACCTGCGCCGCGCCCAATGCCAACTTCGGTACCAAAATCCGTTCCACCAGCACGGCCCGCCCCACGCATGCCGGACAAGATCGGCAAGTACACGGTGGTCAGGGAGGTGGGCCGCGGCAGCACCGGTATCGTGTACCTGTCGCATGACGCGTACTACGGCCGCGACGTCGCCATCAAGGTCTACAACATGGATACCGGCGGCGACGAGGAGCGCGCAAAAATCGCGCGCAAGATGTTCCTCTCCGAGGCACACCTGGTCGGCATGCTGCAGCATCCGCACATCCTGCCCATCTACGATGCCGGCGAGGAAAACGGTCACTGCTACATCGTTACCGAGCACGTGCACGGGGCGCGCACGCTGGCCGCTTACTGCCGTCCGGACAATCTGCTGCGCATCGACGACACCGTCGAGATCATGTTCAAGTGCGCCAAGGCGCTGCACTACGCGCACTCGCGTGGCGTGATCCATCGCGACATCAAACCCTCGAACATCATGCTCACGCAGGACAGCGACGTGCGCATCATCGACTTCGGTATCGCGTTGGTGTCGGATTCGGACATCTCGCGCATCGAGGGCATCGCCGGCAGCCCCTCCTACATGTCGCCCGAGCAGGTACAGAGTTTCGAGCTCACCAATCGCTCCGATCTGTATTCACTCGGCGCGGTGATGTACGAATTGCTCACCGGCGCGCGTCCGTTCCGCGCCGGCAATCTGCACAAACTGCTGCACCAGATCGTGTACGCGACGCCGCCACCGATCCACACGATGCGCAAGGACGTGCCGGAGGAGCTCGAGACCGTGGTGGCGCTGGCGCTGCAGAAGGAGCCGGCCAAGCGCTGCAAGAGCGGCCTGGACTTCGCCGCCGACCTCACCCGCGTGCATCAGCGGCTGCGCGAAGCCAACGCGCGCATCGACCGCCAGGAACAGTTCGGCGTACTGCGGCGCCTGAAGTTCTTCCACGAGTTCTCGCACGCCGAGATCTGGGAAGTGCTGCGCGCCAGCAGCTGGCAGGACTATGCGGCGGGCGAGGAGATCGTCAAGGAAGGCGAGATGGACGATCGCTTCTACATCCTGGTCACCGGCAACTGCGTGGTGGAGCGGCACAGTCAGCGCGTCGGCGCGCTCGATACCGGCGACTGCTTCGGCGAAGCGAGCTACCTGCCGGGCGCCAAGCGCACCGCCACCATCCGCGCGGCTGCGGCGGTGACGGTGCTGAAGGTGAGCTCGACGCTGCTGGAGCAGGTATCCGCGTCCTGCCAGCTGCGATTCAACCGGGTATTCCTGAGCGCACTCATCGGCCGACTGCAAAGCGCCGAACGCGCCCGCCCCCCCGCCGCGTAAGCCCGCGGCGACTCTTGCGCGGCGGCGGCGCCGGCTCCTACTCTGTCGCCCGTGCACGTACTGCTCATCGAGGACGACGCCGAGGCCGCACGGTTTCTCGTCAAGGGCCTGCGCGAGAGCGGCTACAGTGTCGATCACGCCGTCGACGGGCGTGAAGGGCTGTCGCGCGCCACCGAAGGGCAGTTCGACCTGGTCGTGACCGACCGCATGCTGCCGTACACCGACGGGCTTGCGATCATCGAGCTGATGCGAGCCAAGGGCATCCTGACTCCGGTGCTGGTGCTGTCGGCGCTCGGCAGCGTGGATGACCGCATCCGCGGGCTCAAGGCCGGTGGCGACGACTATCTCACCAAGCCGTTCGCGTTCGCGGAGCTGCTGGCGCGCATCGAAGCGCTGCTGCGCCGCCGCGCCGGGGCGCCGCACACCACGCGCCTGAAGGTGGAGGATCTGGAGTTCGACCTGCTGGCCCGGCGGGTGACGCGCGGCGGGCGCGAGGTGGAGCTCACGGCGCGGGAGCTGAAGCTGCTGGAATTTCTCATGCGCCGCGCCGGACAGGTCGTGACGCGCACCATGCTGCTCGAGGGCGTGTGGGATCTGCACTTCGACCCGCAGAGCAATCTCATCGACGTACACATCAGCCGCCTGCGGCAGGCGATCGATCGCGACAGCGACCACCCGCTGATCCACACCGTACGCGGCTCGGGCTACGTGCTGCGCACCGACAGCTAGTCCGTGCGCCTCGCACTGTTCAATACCACGGCCTTCCGCCTGTCGGTGGGCTACACGCTGCTGGTGACGCTCGCGGTCAGCGTGACGCTCGGCAGTGCCTACCTGCTCACCGAAAGCCTGATCACCGACGAGGTGGACCTGATCATCGACACCGAGCTCAAGAGCCTCGAGGAGAAGTTCGCGCGCAGCGGCGTGCCCGGCGTCACGGATGAGATCAACCTGCGCATCGAGAGCTGGGGTCGCATCGGGGCGGTCTACATGATCGCCGACGCCAACTTCGAGCGCATCGCCGGCAACGTGACCCATTGGCCGTTCGACGGCATGCCCGCGGGGCGCTGGCCGGAGTTCGAGATCGCCACCATCGAGCCGGGACGGCGTGCGGTGCATCCGGTACGCGCCGCGGTGCGCGCGCTGCCGGGCGGGGACCTGCTGCTGGTGGGAACGGATATCTCACAGGGGCGGCGCTTTGCCGATAAATTCCGTTTCGCTGCGCTGTGGGGCATCGGCCTGTCGACGCTGGCGGCGGCGCTGGCGGGTTTCTGGTTCAGCTACAAGCTGGCGCGGCGGGTGGGCGAGGTGACCAGCACCTGCCGGCGCATCATGGCGGGTGAGACCGGGCTGCGGCTGCCGGTGGCGGGCGCCAATGACGAGTTCGACGCGCTGGCGGCCTCGGTCAACCGGGTGCTCGATCGTCTCGAGGAGCAGGCCGTCACGCTGCGCGCGACCTTCGACAGCACCGCGCACGATCTGCGCGCGCCGCTGCACCGGCTGCGCACCCGCATGGACGCGCTGCTGCTGCGCTCACCGCCGCTCGAGCCGGCGGTGCACGAGTCGATCGAGTCGGCATTGCGGGAAGTCGATCACCTGCAGCGCACGCTCGCCACGCTGCTGCAGATCGCACTCGCCGAATCCGGCGCACCACTGGCTTCCGCGGCGTCGGTGGATGTCGCTGATCTTGCCGCCGAGCTGGTCGAGCTGTTCGAGCCGGTCGCCGCGGCGCAGGGCCTCGCGCTCGCCTGCCGGTGCGACGCCCCGGCCGTCGTGCAGGGCAATCGCCAGCTGCTCGCGCAACTGCTCACTAATCTCATCGAGAACGGACTGAAGTACGTGCCTGCGGGCGGGCGTATCGAGGTCGCCGTGCGGCGCCTGAGTGACTGCGTGCAGCTCACCGTCAGCGACAACGGTCCGGGCATCGCCGCCCAGGACCGGATGCGCGCCGTGCAACCGTTCGTGCGCTTCGGGCCCACCGCCAAGCAGGAAGGCAGCGGCCTGGGCCTGAGTCTGGTCGCGGCCATTGCGCGCCTGCACCGCGGGCGGCTCGCGCTGCACAGCAACGACCCGGGTCTCAAAGTGCTGGTCGAGCTGCCCGCCTAGGGCGCGGCGCTCTTGCCGCTGCGGCAGTCCTTGACGAACTGCGCGCGCGCCGGCCCGGTGAGCTTCTTCGCGTCCGCCTGCTTGTTGCACACCTTGAGCGAGGCATGCTTCACCGGCGTCGCCGACGGCGCCGCGGGCGGATCGGCGGCAAGGGCGGCGCCGCAAGCCACGATGGCGATGGCGGTGAATGCGGTGATGGTCTTCATGCGCGCTTTCCTCTGTACGAACCTGGCGACTAGCGCAGAAGTTAGAGGGCGCGGTCTCGGGCCGCAATGAGCGCCGCATTAAGAAATCTTCATGCGCCCCGCTCGCGCGGCGGACGCGGGCCCGCTCGGGGCTAACATCGGAGGGTCGGGGCCGCCAGCTGCCCGGGCGCCTTAGCCTTCAGGCGTCCTTGTCGTGCTCGATGAGCGCGTAGGCCGAGTGGTTGTGAATGGACTCGAAATTCTCCGATTCCACCAGGTACGCCGCCACGCGCGCCTCGAGGTTCAGCCGGGTGGCGACGTCGCGCACCATATCCTCGACGAACTTCGGGTTGTCATAGGCGCGCTCGGTCACGTATTTCTCGTCGGGGCGCTTGAGAATCCCGTACAGCTCGCACGAGGCCTCGCTCTCGGCGATCTCGATGAGCTCCTCGATCCACATGTGGCTGCGCAGCTTCGCGGTGATGGTCACGTGCGAGCGCTGGTTGTGGGCGCCATAGTCGGAGATGTTCTTCGAGCACGGGCACAGGCTCGTGACCGGCACCGACACCCGCACCCACATCTCGGTGTGGCCGTGGCGGTGCTCGCCGATGAGGCTGGCGCGGTAGTCCATCAGGCTCTCGACGCCGGAGACCGGGGCATGCTTCATGACGAAGAACGGGAAGCTCATCTCGATGTGCCCGGTGTCGGCCTCGAGCCGCTCGGTCATGGTACGCAGCATGCCGCGAAACGACTGCACCGAGATCTCGCGCTCGCCGTGCAGGATTTCCACGAAGCGCGACATGTGCGTGCCCTTGAAGTTGTGCGGCAGGCTCACGTACATGTTGAAACTGGCGATGGTGTGCTGCTCGCCCGCGGATCGATCCTTGACCCGCACCGGGTGGCTGATGTCCTTGATGCCCACGCGGTTGATGGGCAGCTCGCGCGTGTCGCGGCGTGCCTGCACGTCCTCGACCTCGGTGACGGCAGTGCGCGCGAGCTTGGCGGTGGCGAGCGGCGGAGTCATGAGGAAAGCCTACAGGAAACGCCCGGATAATTGCATTGTTAGGGACGCGGCAGTGCCGCGGAATACCTCTTTTTGGGTAGCGCGCGCCGCGCCGGCCGAGCACGGCGGCTGCAGGGGCTGCTGGTCGCGGGCGGGGCGGCGGCCTCAGGCTCCGCCGGCGGAGCGCAGGCGTTCCGGGGACTGCAGCGCCCACCAGCGCTCGATGCTCGCGCCGAGCCCGGCGGCGTCGAGTCCGGCGGCGCGCAGACACCCCTCGCGCGAGCCGTGTTCGATGAAGCGGTCGGGAATGCCGAGCTGCAGCACCGGCAGCTGCAGACCTTCGGAGGCGAGCACCTCGAGGACCGCGGAGCCAGCTCCGCCGTGCGTGGCGTTCTCCTCGATGGTCACGAGCGCGCGATGCCGCGCGGCGAGCGACACCACCAGATCCTCATCGAGTGGCTTGACGAAGCGCATGTTGACGAGCGTCGCGTCGAGGGCTTCCGCGATCGGCTGCGCCGGCGGCAGCAGCGCGCCGAACGCGAGCAGCGCCAGCCCGCTCTTGCCCTCGCGCCGCAGCTGCGCCTTGCCGATCGGCAGCGCGGTGAGCTCCGCGCTCACCGCGGCTCCGGGACCTGCGCCGCGCGGATAGCGCACGATTGCCGGGCCGTTGAGCGTGCTCGCGGTGTACAGCAT
>DATKEZ010000155.1:0-11620 GCA_035511775.1 Steroidobacteraceae bacterium
CGTTCAGTTGCCGGTCGGTGAAGGGCTTGTTGAGGAACCCGTTCGCGCCGCGCTCCATCGCCTCCACCGCCGTCGCCTTGTCCGCCAGCGCCGAAATGACCAGGATACGCACGGCCGGCTTCAGGGCGACGAGCTGACCGATGCACTCGATGCCGTCCATGCGCGGCATGGTGAGATCCATGGTCACCACGTCCGGGTCGGTTTTCTTGAACAGCTCCAGGGCTTCGACCCCGTTGCCGGCGGTGCCCACCAGCTGCAGGTCCTCGAACTGCTGCGAACGCTCGATGCGCCGGCGCATGATGTTCGAGTCATCGACGATCATCAGCTTGAAGCAGCGTCTTGCGGTGCCGTTCAGTGCGTTTGTGTTGCCGTCGCCCATGCGCGTTGCCTCGAGCGCCTCAGGCGACTGCGCTGCTGACCGCCTGGGCGGCCGGCAGCAGGATCTTGAAGCGGGTGAAGCGGCCGGGATGGGTGCTCACGCCGATCTTGCCCCCGAGCGCGTACACGCTGCGCGCCACGACGTCCATCCCGACCCCCCGGCCGGCATCCATGGACACGTCCTCCTGGGTGGAGAAACCCGGACGAAAGATCAGCGCCATGGCGGAGCGCGTGTCCATGCCGCGGGCTTCCTGTTCGCTGATCAGAGCTTTGCGCACCGCGGCGGCCTTGAGCGCCTCGGTGGCGATGCCCGCGCCGTCGTCCTCGAACACCAGCTCGTAGCCCTCGCCGACCTTGCGGAAGTGCACGCTCACGACGCCGACATCCTGCTTGGTGTGTGCCCGGCGCACCTCGGGCGCCTCGATGCCGTGCACGGCCGCGTTACGCAGCATCTGGATCAGGCAGTCCTTGATGGTCGCGGCGTAGGCCAGCGGCACCTCGCTCAGTCCCGATACCGTCAGCCTGAAGCGCTTGGCGTGATCCTCGGCCAGCCGCTCGGCCATCGCCTGCAGCGCGGGGGACAGATCCTCCATTTGCCGGGACTGTGTCCGCAGGGCGCCCGAGCCGTTCAGGGCTCCGGCAGCCACGGCCGCCGCGGCGCCGGGCGCGGTCTCCTTGAGCGTCGTCAGACGCGCCGCCATCTCGCGCACGCTGCGCAGATGCGCCATCAGATCATCGAGCTTCAGGACCAGCGGCAGGAAGTCGTTGCCCGACAGCTCGGACTTCTTCTTGCAGTCCGCCACCATGTCTTCGAGTGTGTGCACGCGGCTGGCGACGCTCTTGAGGTTGAGCGCCGAGGCCTCGCCCTTGATGCTGTGCAGCTCGCGGAACAGTCCGCCGAGCTTCTTGCGGAACTCGGCGTCGCTGCGCGCCGGTTCCTTGAGGATGGTGTTGACGAGCTTCAGGCTGGTCTCGGCGGTGTCCAGGAACGACAGCAGCTGCAGCGGCTCCACGTGCAGCATGCTGAGCATCATGTCGACCTGCGCATTGGCGTTCTCCTGCGACTCCTGCAGCTCGCGGGCGAGCAGTACGCTGGAGGTGATGTCGCCGACGGCGCACAGCACGTGCTTGACGCCTTCCGGTCCCATGACGCGGTGGAAGTCGAACTGCAGGTAGCGGGTCTCCTTGCCGCCGTGCCCGTTGTCCATGACGACCTCGAGCTGGCCCAGAGGGTTGATGCTTTTCATCAGGTTCTCGTGGGCACGATCGCCCCACAGGAGCTTGATGTACTTGGTGGCGGTGGCGAGTGTTGCCGGCGCCACCAGGTCCTTGAGCAGTTCCTCGAACGACAGGCCGGCGAAGTCCTGGCGGCCGAACATGCGTGTGAGGGCCTGCGACCAGACGCTGCCGATTCGGTAGTTCGCATCGAGCAGGAAAAAGCCCTCGTGCACCGTCTTGAGGATGTCGCGCGTCTGCTCCTGGGCCTCGCGCGCGGCGCGCTCATGGCTCGAGCGCGTCAGCCGGAAGTACCCGGCCGCTCCTGCCAGCGCCAGCGCCGCGAGCACACCGGCCAGCAGCAGCGTGCGCAGCCGCGCCGCGGCGTCCGAGCAGGTGCGCTGCAGCGTCGCGGCGAGCGCGGCGAGCTGCGCCTGCAGCTGTCCGCCGCTGTCGCTCGCGAACAGCTGCGCCCGTTTGACCTCGGCGTAGTACTGGCGTCCCTCGCGCGACAGCGAGCTGCCGGCGGTGTCCGAGTCCACGTAGGGCTGGCCGCTGAAGGAGAGGACCGGATCGAGCACCGGAGCGTACTGGTGCCACAGCAGCAGCGCCCGGTGCAGCTGTAGCGAGTCGCCTCCAGAGGAGACGCTGAGCTCGGTCAGCATCTGTTCGAAGCGCCTGACCGTTCCCTGCAGGTCGGCCAGCGCCTGGCCCGAATACGCGCGCACCTCGAGCCGATCGCGCAGCGTGTTCAGCTGGTGGGCGATCTCTTCCGGATAGGTCTGCAGGGTGCTCGCCGTCTGCAGCGAGGCGATGTTGGCACGCATGTGCGTGGCGAGCCGGAACCCCATGATGAGCACCGCGCCCATCACCAGGGTGAGCGCCGTGCCGAGGCCTGCGGTGATCAGTTGGCGGCGGCGGCGTTCTACTAGGCCTGCGAGGGTCATGCCTGAGGTCTCCTGTCCTACTTGGGCAGCTCGAAGCGCATCCGGGTCCTGACCGGCACCTCGACGGCGGCGCCGTCGAGGTGCGGCGGTGAGTAACGCCAGTGCCTCACGGCACTGATGGCCGCCTGGTCGAACACTCCGGGGGGCGTCGCTTCAACGACGTGGATATCACGCGGCTCGCCGCTGGTATTGACGGTGAACTCCAGAGTCACACTGCCGGCGAGGCGCTGCGTCAGCGCCGACACGGGGTAATCCGGTGACGGGGCCCGCAGGCGCGTGAGGCTCGAGGCGAGCGCGGCGGTGTCGGGCCCCCTGGACTTCGGAGGGGCGAGCTGCTGCACGGCGAGCACCTCCTTCGGATCCGCGCCCCAGCGCTTCGCCAGCGCCAGATCGGCGTCGCCGGACTTGCCGGCGAGCACCGCGGCCCGGGCGCGCTCCAGGAGCTTGCCCGAGAGCTCACGGCTCGCATCCGCCAGGGCAGCATTGCCCGGATCGCTCGACTGCAGCTGCCCGAGGTACCAGGCGGCGCTGTCCTGTGCCGGATCGGTCAGCCGGCCCTCGCGCAGCGCCGTGCGCGTCAGCTGCACCGCCCGATCGGCGTCGGCCTGGACGGCCTTCTGCCGCGCGCCGGCCACTTCGCGCTGGAACGCCGTGATATCGGCTGCCTGCAGCCCCAGGCCGCGCGCCGCGGTGAGCCAGCGCTCCTCATCGGCGCTGTTTTTTGCCAGCCCCGCTTCGCGCGCCTTCTTCAGATAGGCCGCGCTGAGTGCGTGAACGGCGCGCTGCGTGGCAGCGCTGGCGGGTGCCGCGGACTGCAGTTGCTGCAGGTAGCTCTTGGCGCTGTCCTCTGCCTCGGTGAGCTTGCCGTCACGAACACGGTCCTCGACCAGGATCGCCAGATGCGCCACCTTGAGGTCTTCCTGGCGCCGGGCGATGTCGGTGCGCAAGCGGGCGAGCTGATCGGCGGCCACGCCGCCGGATTGCTGCGCCTGGTGCAGCAGGGCGGTGGCGCGATCGACGTTGCCATCGGCGATCGCCTTGGAGACTTCGGCCGAAAGCAGGCGCTGCTCGAAGCCCGCGACGCGCGGGTCGCTGGCGGAGGCGGCCTTGAAATTCGCAAGCGTAAGCACGGCTTCATCGATATGGGCGCCGCTGAGCGCCTCCTCGAAGCGTGCGGCGAGTACCCCCGCGATGCGCTGCAACCCGTCCTGCGCCTCGCCGTTGGCGGCGTCCGCAGCCGCGGCCGAGCGGTAATACAACAGCGCGTTGTCGGCGGCCGGCTCCGTATAGCGGCGCTCATGCATGGCCAGGCGCGCCTTCTCGAGCAGCTCGTCCACCTTGCCCTGCAGCAGCAGGCTGGCGGCGGGCGCCGCCGGGGCGGGCGCGTTGTCGGTGGCGCCGGTTGCGGCGGCTGGCGCCACTGCCGCGGCTGCGGGTTGGCTGGCCGGGGTCACCGGGCCGGCGCGGCCGTACATCAAAAACCAGAACGCACCCGCCGCGATCAGCGCCGCGACCATTGCGGCCCCGATCAGCACTGCCCGAGGCCTGCTGCTGGCGAGCGCCTCATCGGGCTCCTGCGGCCGGCGCCGGAAGGCTCCGATGGTCAGGTCCCTCGCCGCAGCGAGGGTTGCGCGGGATGTTGGTGGAGCCCTGCCCGCCAGCGCCTCCGCCACGGCGCCCGCGAACACCGCCTGGGTCTTGCGCGGCTCGATCGAGGCCGCCAGCACCGCGAATACCCGGCCCTTGAGCGCGGCGCCCAGCTCCTTCTCGGCCGGCCCGTCCGCGAAGACCAGCACTACGGCGCGCGGCACCTGCGCCTGCGCGGCGTCGACGGCGGCGCGCACATCAGCGACCTCGCGCGCGTCGATCGCCAGGATCTGGCCGCGTTTGGCGCCCGCCATGCTGCGCAGGGCCTCCTCGAGGGACTCGACCGGCCGCACCGCCGCCTGGGCACCCAGGGTGTGGCCCAGTTCGAGCAGAAAATCATCGCGGGTGGTGAGGGCGTTGACGTCCACCACCGGCCGGGAATCGTGGGGTGCGCTGCCGGGCGTGCGGGTCGCGGTCTCGGGACTGCGGGAGGCAGTCGTTGGTGCGCTGGCCACGTGAGGTGTCTCCAAACAAAGACGGCCGAGTGATTGTCTAAATTCCATCCCTGGAGCGAGGGGGCCGCGACGGGCAAGCGTTCCGGGGCGCGGCTCCACGCCGTTGCAGCATAGGTAGCTTTTTGGGCTGCGCAGTGCGTCAGTTCACAATAATGAGAGCTTGCGTCGGGAAGCCGCGACGTTGATCATCAAGCTGCAGCGCTGGCTTTTGTTTGTGCACGGCCGCCCGTGTACGGCGACGGTTGACTCGCCCGGGCCTCGAGGCCCGCGAGCCGCAGCGCGCCCGAGCGCGCTCACCATCGAGCGCACTCGCTGCACGAATGCTAGCACGCCGCCACGGGTGCGCGGCGCGGCCGAAGTGGCGCTGGCGCTGGCGCAGCGGGCAGTGAACAATCCGCCGCTGTGACCGTCTTAACGTAACAGGTACCTCAGGATCTGAAGGCCGTCACTCATTGTGCGCGGCGTTGGGACTAGCTTAACAATCACGTCGGCATCGCCGCTGTGGTCGGCATCGCCGGCATCGGGTTCGAGACCGATGAGACAACGGGAGGGAAGGATGATGCCACCGCTCGCTGCTGACCAGAATTCCCACGGCACCACCGCCGACTTCATCGATACCCTGAGCTCCTTCAGCCGCCTGCACCGCGCCCAGCGCTGGGAAGGCACCTTCGGCGAGTTTCTGAGCAACATCCTGCCCGGCCATGCGGTGGCGCTGGCGCGCACCAGCCACGAATACATCTGGGACATGCTGCGCTGGCACGGGCGCGCCGCGCAGCCCGACGCCTCCGAGAACGTGCGCGCGCGCGAGCTGTTCAAGCGCGAGCTGTTTGGCATCGATGAGCCGCTGTCGCGCGTCGTCGACTATTTCAAGGCCGCGGCCGCCGGTTCCGATGTCGGTCGGCGTTTGCTGCTGATGCTCGGTCCGCCCTCCGGCGGCAAGTCGACGCTCGCGATCCTGCTGAAGCGCGGGCTGGAGGAATACAGCCGCACCGATGAGGGCGCGCTGTACGCCATCCGCGGCTCGCCGCTGCGCGAGAACCCCCTCAACCTCATCCCCACGAGCCTGCGCGCCGAGTTTCGTGACCGCTACGGCGTGAACATCAACGGCGAGCTGTCGCCGTGGGCGCGCGATTTCGTGGAGCGCGAATTCGAGGGCGACTTCGTGCGCGTCCCGGTCGAGCGCGTGTTCCTGAACGAGGCCTCGCGTATCGGCATCGGCACCTATGCGCCGCACGATCCCACCACCGCCGACATCGCCGACCTGGTCGGCTCGGTGGACCTCGCCAAGGTCGCGCAGATCGGCGACGAGGGCGACCCGCGCGCCTGGTCATGGTCGGGCGCCGTGTACGCCGCCAGCCGCGGCGTGCTGGAGATGATCGAGATTCTCAAGGTGAAGCGCGAGTTCCTGTACCTGCTGCTCACCCTGACGCAGGAGAAGAACGTCAAGGTCTCACGCTTCCCGCTGATTCACCTCGACGAGACCATCCTGGCGCATACCAACCTCGCGGAGTTCCACAAGTTCCTGCAGGAGAAGGAGAACGAGGCGCTGCTGGATCGCATGGTGATCATCAAGATCCCCTACGCGCTCTCCTACCGCGACGAGTCGCGCATCTACCAGAAGCTGGTGTCGGGTGCGCCGGCGTTCCGCAACGTGCACCTCGACCCGCACGTGCTTAATCTAGCTGCGGTGTTCGGCATCCTGACGCGCCTCAGCAAGTCCGAGCGCGAGGGACTGGACCCGCCCAAGAAGCTGCGACTGTATGCCGGCGAGGCGGTCGAGGGGGTCCCGGAGACCGAAGCGACGCGCCTGCACGCCGAGACGCCCGAGGAAGGCATGACCGGAGTGAGCCCGCGCTTCGTGGTGAATGCGATCTCCAACGCCATCACCCGCGGCAACACCCACAGCCTCACCAGCATGGAGCTGTTGCTCGCCCTCAAGGACAGCATCGAGAGCGATGCGCGCATGGACGCGAAGCAGAAGAAAGCCTGGATCGATCATCTGGTGACGGCTCGCAAGGAGTTCTACAACCGCTGGGTCAAGGAAGACGTGCACCGCGCCATGTTCGCCTCCTTCGAGGAAGAGGCGCAGCAGCTGCTGGAGAAGTATCTCGACGAGGTCGAGGCCTCGCTCGATCACCGCCAGGTCAGCGACCCGATCACCGGCGAGACCCGCGCGGCGGATGAGCGCTTCCTGCGCTCGGTCGAGGAGAAGATCAAGGTCTCGGATTCGGGCAAGATGTCGTTCCGCCAGGAAGTGGTGCGCAAGGCCATGGTGGCCTTCAAGGCGGGCGAGAAGTTCAAGCTCGCCAGTCACGCCCGCATGCGCGAGGCTATCGAGCAGTACCTGTTCGAGGAGCGCCGCGACGTGCTGCGACTGGTAACCTCCACCGCGCGTCCGGATGATGACGCGCGCCAAAAGATCTCCGTGGTACAGCAGCGCCTGGTCAGCGAGTACGGCTACGACGAGCACAGTGCCAAGGAGGCGCTCAGCTACGTCACCACGCTCCTCGCCCAGGAGTAGCGGCGCTGTCCGAAAAGGTGTACCAGTAGGGCATGGATCAGGACGGCGGCAAGCGCGACGATCCCTCCGGCGGGGCGAAGTGGTACGAGCTGTTTTCGCGCGGCGCGCGCGACTGGCTGCGCCACGACGAGAAGGTCCGCGAGGCGGTGCGCGCCAATCTGCCCGAGATCATCGCCGGGGGCGACGTCATCAACGGCGGCGCCCGCACGGTGCGCGTGCCGGTGCGCATGCTCGAGCACTATCATTTCCGCCTGCGGCGCCCCGAGGAACAGCAGGGAGCGGGGCAGGGCAAGGCCAAGCCGGGAGATGTGTTCTCCGCGCCCGGGCGCGAGCAGGGGCAGGGTGAGAAGGGACCCGGGGGGCGCGATGAGGGCGAGGTGCAGCTGCTGCTCGAGTTCAAGATCGACGACATCGTCGACTGGCTGTGGGAGGCGCTGAAGCTGCCCAACCTCAAGGCGCGCGTGGGGCCGTCCGAGGAAACCGACTGGATCCGCGAGGGCTGGGACCGCCACGGCGCACGCTCGCGCCTCGACCGGCGCCGCTCGTTCAAGGAGTTGGTGAAGCGGCGCGGGGCGCCGGGGGCCACGCCGACCTTCATCGATGAGGATCTGCGCTACCGCCAGCTCGCCCGGCGCCGTCAGCCGGCGCTGCACGCGGTGGTGTTCTTCATGCTGGACGTCTCAGGCAGCATGTCCGACCGCGATCGCAAGCTCGCCAAGACCTTCTTCTTCTGGGTGGTGCAGGGACTGCGGCGCGAATACCGCTCGCTCGAGACGCTGTTCGTGGCACACACCACCGAGGCGTGGGAATTCAACGAGCCGGACTTCTTCCAGGTGAGCGGCACCGGCGGCACCGTGGCCTCCACCGGGCTCGCCAAGGTGCGCGAGATCATCGACGCCCGCTACAACCCGGGACGCTGCAACATCTACCTGTTCTACGCGTCCGACGGCGACAACTCAGTGAGCGATGGCGCCGATGCACGCACCGCGCTCACCGCCATCGCCGCGGATGCCTGTTTCACCGGCTACGTGGAGGTGTCCTCGGGGCTGTCGCGGCAGCTGGCCACCGAAACGGGCAAGCTGTTCGCGGAGCTGCAGGCGGCCGGTTGCGCCGCCGGCAGTTATGCGCTCAACGACTTCGAGGACGTCTGGGGCGCGGTGCGGCATTTCTTCACCGCCGAAGCCCAGGCGCCCGAGAGCCCGTGAGTCCCGCTGCGCCCATGAGCGAAGGCTGGCAGAGCTACGTGCGGCGCATCGAGGAGCTGGCGGCCCGCTCCGGGCTCGAGTTCCACCCGGTGGATTTCGAGGCGGTTCCGGACAGCTTCATGATGGAGATCGCCGTCTACGGTCTGCCGGTGCGCATGCCGCACTGGTCATTCGGCGTGCGCTATATCTATCAGCTGATCCAGCGACACATGGGGCATTCACGGCTGTTCGAGGTGGTGTTCCCCGGCAACCCGGGCCATGCCTACCTCGCCGAGAGCAACGGGCTCGCGGAAAATATCCTGGTGACCGCGCACGTGCTCGGGCATGCGGATTTCGCGCGCAACAATCTGCTGTTCCGCCGCTGCCAGGAGCAGGTGAGCGAGCACATCGTCGAGCACGCCGCCAATCACGCGCGCCAGATCCAGCAGGCCATCGAGACTCACGGTGCGCAACGCGTCGAGGCCGCGCTCGATGCGGCGCTGGCCCTGGAGCAGCACGTCGACGTCGATCAGCCGCTGCGCCGCGAGCGCTACCCGGAGTTCCTCGAGGATGGCAAGGTGCTGGTCGATGACCAGTTCCGCAAGCGCTTCGCGGCGCTCGAGCCGCTCGCCGGCGGCAGCGCCATCGAAGTGAAGAAGCGCGCCCCCCTGCCGCCGCATCCGGAGCGCGACCTGCTGTGGTTCGTCGCCAACTACGCACCCGAGATGGAGAGCTGGGAGCGCGACATCTTTCTCGCGGTGCGCGAGGAGTCTTTCTATTTCTATCCGGTGTTCGCCAGCCAGATCATGAACGAGGGCTGGGCCTCCTACTGGCACGCGCGGCTGCTGCGCGAGGCGGACTTCATTCCGCAGCAGGCTTACCTGGATGCCATCAAGTGCCACTCGGATGTCGTGCGGCCGATCGCCGCCGAAGATAAGGTCGCGCTCAGCATCAACCCCTATCACCTGGGTTTTGCGATGTGGGAGAAGATCGTCGAGAAGAACGGCCTGCCAGCGGCGCGCGCCATCATGCAGCAGGACGATGACTTCAGCTTCGTGCGCAATCACCTCACCCGCGAGCTCGCCGACGAGCTGGGTCTGTTTCGCTACAGCGCACGCAGCGACGGACAGATCAAGGTGCTCGAGCATGACCTGACGGCCCTGCACGAATCGGTGCTCGCGCCCAAGTACAACTTCGGCGCACCGGTCGTGTGCGCCTCGCACGTGCGCAACGACGGCACGCTCGAGCTCACGCACGACAGCAGCGTCGACGGCCGCGGTCTTGACCTGGAGCGTAGCCGCAAGGTGCTCGACTACCTGCACCGCGTATGGCGACGACCGCTGGTGCTCACCACCGTGAACCAGGCGGGTTCCGCCCTGGAGCTCACCGCACCGTAGGCGGGAGGGTCAGGGTAGCGTGGCGCGGAATTGCGGTGCCCGGCGCGCGTGCGTGGCCTGCTCGTATGCGTAGGCGTAGCTGATCAGGCGCCCCTCGGTCCATGCCGTGCCGACAAACGACAAGCCCACCGGCATTCCCTGCGCGGCGCCCATGGGTACGGTCAGGTGCGGATAGCCAGCCACGGCGGGTGGCGTAGTCACCCCGCCCCCCAGGAAATGATCGCCATTCAGCAGGTCCGTGGTCCATGCCGGACCCACGGTCGGTGCCACCAATGCGTCCAGATGGTCCTTGGCGAGCGCGGCATCGATGCCCTCGCGTCCAGCGAGGCGCGTGGCGCGCTCGTGAGCCTCACGGTACTTCGCATCGTTCAGTCCGGAGGTTGCCTGGGCGTCGATGAACAGCTCCTGTCTGAAGAAAGGCATCTCCCGGGCGGCCTCGCGCTCATTGAAGGCGATGAGCTCCGCGAGCGTGCGGGGGCCTGAGCCCTCGCGGGTGGCTAGGTAGCGGTTGATGCCGTCCTTGAATTCATAGGACAACACCGTCTGTTCATCGGCGTCGAGCTTCTCGGCGTTGGGGATGTCGGCCGGATCCACCAGCACTGCACCGTGCTCGCGCAGCACTGCGAGTGCGCGCTCGAACACGGCGTCGACCTCCTCGTGAAAGCCCGCGTAGTGGCGCATCACCCCGATGCGCGCACCCTTCAGGCTCGCGGCGTCGAGAAACGAGCGGTAATCGGCAGGCGCGTGATCGCGCAACGGCGCGGTTGCCGCATCCTGCGGATCGTAGCCGGCGAGCACCGTGAGCAGCGTCGCGGCGTCGGCAACCGTGCGCGCCATGGGCCCGGCCGTATCCTGACTGGCTGAGATGGGGATGATTCCGGAACGCGACACGAGGCCCACGGTTGGTTTGATGCCCACCAGGCCATTGACGCTTGCCGGGCAGGTGATCGAGCCGTCGGTCTCCGTACCGACAGCGACGAGCGCGAGGTCGGCCGCGATCGCCGCGCCCGAGCCGGAGCTCGAGCCGCAGGGATTGCGGTCCAACGCGTACGGATTTCGGGTCTGCCCGCCGCGCCCGCTCCATCCGGAAGAAGAGCGTTTGGAGCGGTAGTTGGCCCACTCACTGAGGTTTGTCTTGCCCAGTATGAGTGCGCCGGCCGCGCGCAGCCGCTGCACGATGAAGGCATCGCGGGCGGGTCTGGAGTCCACGAGCGCCAACGAACCGGCCGTGCTCAGCATCCGGTCGGCGGTGTCGATGTTGTCCTTGATGAGGACCGGCACCCCAAACAGCGGGCCGCGATCTGCGCTGCCCGCGTCGAGCGTCGCGGCAATCGCCGCGGCGTCGGGATTGACTTCGAGCACCGAGCGCAGGGTCGGTCCGCGCGTATCGAGCTCCGCCAGACGCGCGCTGTAGTGCCGTTCGATGTCGCGCACGCTGCTTTTGTGGCCCGCCAAATCGCTGTGCAGCTGGGCGATGGTTAGCTCGCCGGAGAGCTGACCCGGGACGGGGCGCTGTGAGGCGCAGCCGTCGGCGGCCAGGATCAGAACGAGGCACGCGGGCAGCAGGGACCGGGCAGGGGGTGGGTCGATGGCCCGCAGCCCTTCAGCTCTGGCCCGGTTGCCTGGGGGTCGCGGGTGCCTCGGGGTCTGGGCCCCAGTCCTCCTCGTGGTTCGAGGTGACGATGGATACCGGGTCGCTGGCGGGGAAACTCGCCTCCAGTGCCTCATCGAGCTGACGCTGAATCTTCTGCCAATCGCGGCGCTTGCGCGCCTCATTGGGCGGGGAGTAGCTCATCTGAACCTCGCTCGCCCTTAGCCGGCCTGGCCAAATGGGCTCGTTGCCCCGCATGGTACCCGCACCGAGTAGCCGCGGGCA
>DATKEZ010000156.1:0-1785 GCA_035511775.1 Steroidobacteraceae bacterium
CAGGTAACCGACGCCGTGGCCCTGGTCGCGCCCGGCGCGGCCGATCACCTGATTGAGCAATTGCCAGGTGCGCTCGGAGGCGCGCGGATCCCCGTTGCCCAAGCCCAGATCGGCGTCGACCACGCCGACCAGGTTGAGCCGCGGGAAATGATGGCCCTTCGCCACCAATTGCGTGCCAATGATAATATCGACCCGGCCCTCTGCGATCTCGTTTAGCTCGCTGCGCATGATCTCGATCGAGGTGATGAGGTCGCTCGACAGCACTATGGTGCGGGCATTCGGAAACAGGCTCGCCGCCTCTTCCTGCAACCGCTCCACGCCGGGCCCGACCGCAACCAGCGATTCCTCCGCCGCGCAATGCGGGCAGGCATGCGGGCGCGGCATCGAGAAGCCGCAGTGATGGCAGACCAGGCGCTGGCGAAAGCGGTGATCCACCAGCCAGGCGTCGCAGATGGTGCAGGCAAAGCGATGGCCGCAGGCGCGGCACAGCGTCAGCGGCGCGTAGCCGCGGCGGTTGAGGAACAACAGCGCCTGTTCCCGCCGCTCGATTGCGTTCTGGATTTCCTGTGCCAGCCGCGGCGAGACGAAACGGCCGCGCTGCGGCGCTTCGCGGCGCAAGTCGATCGCCTCGATATGCGGCATGGTCGCCCCGCCGAAGCGCTGCGGCAGGATGACGCGCTGATAGCGGCCCTTGCGCGCATTGACCTCGGTCTCGACCGAGGGCGTGGCGGAGGCCAGCACGATCGGGATCTTGGCGATATGCCCGCGCACCACCGCCATGTCGCGCGCATGATAATGCACGCCGTCGTCCTGCTTATAGGACTGGTCGTGCTCCTCATCCACAACGACAAGACCAAGATTGGCGTAAGGAAGGAACAATGCCGAGCGCGCGCCGACCACGACCGGGGCTTCGCCCGCGGCGATGGCGGCCCAGTTGCGGGCGCGCGTGCGCGGGGTCAATTCCGAATGCCATTCGAGCGGCCGCACGCCGAAGCGCCGAGTGAAGCGGTCGAGGAACTGCCCGGTGAGCGCGATCTCCGGCATCAGGATCAGCGCCTGCTTGCGCCGCCTTATGATTTCGGCGACCGCCTCGAAATAGACCTCGGTCTTGCCGGAGCCGGTGACGCCGTCGAGCAGCGCCACATGGAAGCTGCCGCTTGCGGCGAGCGCGCGCATGGTGTCGACCGCGCTGCGTTGCTGGCGGGAGAATTCGGGCTGCGCGTGGGCCGGATCGGGCGGAGCCGGCGGCGGCGCATTCGGCATCAGCTCAGTCGTCAGTGTACCCTCATCGACAAGCCCGTCGATCACGCCGGTCGAGACGCCCGCTTCATGCGCGGTCTCGCTCTTGCCATGCAACAGGCGGTCGGAGAGCACCGCGATCACCCGCCGCCGCGCTGGAGTCATCCGTTGCGGGGGCGCACCGACGAGCCGCACGCCCAAGCGCAGCCGCTCGGGGCCGAGATGCTCGCCCATGCGCAGACACATCCGCAATACCATGCCGCGCGACGACAATGTGTAGTTGGCGACCCAATCGACCAGCGAGCGCAGCTCGGCCTTCAGCGGTGGCACGTCGAGCTTCTCGGCGACATCCTTCAGCCGGTTATGCAGCCGCGGATCGGGATTTGAGTTCTCGCCCCACACCACCGCAAGCACCTCGCGGGGCCCAAGCGGCACGCCGACGACATCGCCCGCCGCAAGCTCCATGCCGCGCGGCACACGATAGGAATAGGTCTGGTTCAGCGCGACCGGAACCAGCACATCGACGACGCGCGTCGATGTGGCGGA
>DATKEZ010000157.1:0-4162 GCA_035511775.1 Steroidobacteraceae bacterium
TGCATCGCATCCGAGCCGGCCTCGTAGGCCTGGCGCAGCAGCTCATCGAACTGCGCATCCGGCACGCGCTCGAGCTTGAGCGAGCGGCGCAGGTAACGGCGCACTTCGGCGAGCGCCTGCGGGGAGGCGGTATCGCGGTAAGTGCATTCGGCCACGCCGTTGACCACGCGGTTGACGAGCACGCCATGGCGCTTGGCGAACGCAAAGGACAGGCGCCGGTCGGCGCTGTCGACATCGCTCATGGCTGGCCCGGCGGCACGGGTGCCGGTGGCGGCTGTGGCGCAGGGGCCGCGCCGGCGTCCGGTGCGGCCACACCGGGCTTCACCGGTGCGCCGACAGGCGCGGCGGCCGGCGCGCCCGAGCCGCCCGCGGGTGTCGGGTCGCCGGGCTTGGGCGGCGGCAGCGCCTCGAGCTTGCCGCGCGGCACGCCCGGCAGCAGCGGCAGGGCCTCGCGCCGGTTGAGGTCCTTCTGCTGATCGATCATGTAGTTGTACTTCAGGTCGGTCTCGAACGCCGCCTGCGCCGGATCGCGCAGGATCTTCGGGCGGATGAACAGGATGAGGTTGTTCTTGGTCGAGGTGGCATTGCGCGTCTTGAACAGCAGCCCGATGAGCGGAATGTTCCCCAGATAGGGGACGCGGTTCTCGCCCTTGACGCTGTTGTCCTCGATCAACCCGCCGAGCACCACCACGCCGCCATCCTCGATCAGCACCGTGGTGGTGATGGTGCGCTTGTTGGTGACCAGGTCGACCGCCCCGGCAGGCTTCTGGCCGATGCTCGAGCTCTCGATCGAGATCTTGAGCATCACCGCGGAGCCCTCCGGTGAGATGGTCGGCGTCACCTTGAGGATGGTGCCGACTTCCTGGCGCTGAATCGTCTGGAACGGATTGACCGTGCCGCCGGTGACAGCGGTGGTGTTGGTGAACTGGCCGGTGACGAACGGCACTTCCTGCGCCACTTTCAGTTCCGCCTCCTGATTGTCCATGGTCACCGCCGAAGGGGTGGCGACGACGTTGGTGTTGGTGTCGCCGCGGATGGCGCGCACCATGGCGGCGAAGTTCACCCCGGTGCCGGCGATGCGGCCGATGCCGATGGTGGTGCCCTGCAGCAGCGCGGTGGAGGCATTGGCGGGGTTCTGGATGGCGCCCGCCAGATCCACGATGCTGGTGCCGCCGACCGGACTCACGAAGGCGCCGGCCGGGATGTTATCCCCTTTGGAGAACGCCGCCCAGTTGATGCCAAGCTCGGCACTCTTGTCGACGTCCACCTCGGCGATGATCGCCTCCACCAGCACCTGCGGGCGGCGGATGTCGAGCTTGTCGACGATGTCCATCACCGCGCGCATGATCTTCGGCGGCGCGGTGATCACGAGCGCGTTGTTGGTCGGATCCGCCCACACCATGGCGCCCTTCTCCGCCAGAGCCTGGGGTGATGCCGGCCCGCCGCCCGCGCCGGCCGCGCCCGGGGCGGCCTGCGCGATGCCCGTGATCTGCTCCTTGAGTTTCGGCGCGATCTTCTCCGCGTTCGCGTAGTGCAGGTAACGTACGCGGGTGTCGCCGCCCGCCTCGAGCGGGGTGTCCAGGTGCGCAACCAGCGCGCGTATGCGCAGCCGCTGCGCCTGGTCGCCGCCGATCAGCACGCTGTTGGAGCGCTCGTCCGCGACCACCTTCACGGCGACGCCTTCGGTGGCGGCCGCCCCCTGGTAGAAGGAGTTCACCACGCGCACGATCTCGGACGCCGAGGCATTCTGCAGCGGCACGATTTCCGGATCCTGGTTCGCGACCTGGTCGATCCGCCGGATGATGCGCATCATGCGGTTCACGTTACTGGCGCGGTCGGAGATGATCAGGATGTTGGACGAGGGGTAGGCGGCGAGATGGCCATACTGCGGGATCATCGGCCGCAGGATCGGCACCAGCTGCGCCGCGCTCACGTTCTTCACGTCGACCACCTGGGTCACGATCTCATCCGAGGTGGCGCTCACGTGGTCGGGCAGGTCGACGGACGGGATCTGGCGCGCGTTGGCGTCGGGGAGGATCTTGATCACGTCTCCCGCCGGCACCGCGATGAAGCCGTAGACCTGCAGGATGGACAGGAACGCTTCGTAGAACGCCCCCGGGGACATCGGGGTCGAGGACAGCATCGTCACCTGCGCGCGCACCCGCGGGTCGATGATGAAGGTCTTGCCGGTGGCGGCGCTCACGGCTTCCGCGATCTGGGTGATGTCCGCGTCCTTGAAATTTGCCGTGATGTGCTGCGCCTGCTGCGCCGCGGCGAGTGAGGCCGCCAGCAGCGCCGCGAGCGCCCACATCGCAAATGAACGAAAGCCTGTCACTGGATCTACCCCCAATGAGCGCGCCGGTGCGGCTACTGGCTGTTGTCGCCGCCCGGCACTTCGGCGGGTGGTGGCGGCGGCTGATCGGTCGGCTGCGGGATGCCCGCGGCGGGGCCCGGAGGCGACTGGGCCAGGCTGTCCGCTTCCTGCGCGACCTGGGCGATATTCAAAGTGAGCTCCTGCTGCTGGCCCTGACGAATCACCGTGACGCGCGCCTCGCTCGAGCTGCCGAGGGTGCGCAGAATCTGCTCGCCGCGATCGCGATCATCGAGCGGCGTGCCATTGATCGCCGTCACCTGGTCGCCGGGACGCAGCCCGAGGCGCGAGAAGGCGGCGCGGTTACGGCCCGGGTACACCCGGAAACCGTTCATGCGATGGCTGGCGGGGTCGAGCACCGCCTGCGGCCGCAGCACATCCGCGAGCAGCCCGGGTTGCTCGCTGATCATGCGGCGCATGCGCTCGATCGCCGGGCTCTCGTTCTGCAGTGCGGCGCTCGAGGGCGGCGGTGCGTTACCCGCGTTTAGCTGGCGCGGCAGGGACAGGGACTCGAGCCGTCCGTCGCGATCGATCACCACCCGATCATTGTAGACCGAGTGCAGCTTCGCCCCGCCGGGAACGCCGTCTCCGACGGCATACACTTTCGCGGTTTGTGCGCTCTGTCCGAGGATCGCGAGGCCGTTTTGCGGATCATTGCCGGCGATGATTCCGGTCAGCACCAGTGGCATGCTCGTCTGCGGCGCGTTGGCGCCGTCCTGCTTCAGGGCCGGCGGGGTGCCGAACAGGTGGGCATTGGTGATGGTCGCCAGGTCGACCCCTCGGGAGCGCACTGACGCGTGGCGCACCCCGGTGGCGCCGCCGCCGCGGCTGGCGGCGGCCAGATCGGTCAGGATCAGCGCGGCCTGCACGGCGAGCGCGATCACGAGGATCCAGGTCGCAATCCGTGGCCCATCGCGCAACAGCCGCGCGCGCCAGCGATCGCTCGCCGGCAGAGCGTCGAGCCAGGAAGCGGCGTTCATGGGCGCACCGGCATGAGCTTAATGGTAGTCCTCGAGGCTCCTCGCGCGCCTGCCCCGGTGCGCACTCGTCGGCGCACCGGGGAGGGCACGGCGGCGCAATCATACGGGTGTGGTGCTTGTGCTCTCAAGCGATTGTTTCTGCTGGAGTAACTACTGCCCATTCTGGCAGGCTTGTGTTGCCGTTTCGCGACCCCTATAAAGCACTCATGCCCGACCCGCATCCGGTCCGCCCCGACACCGGCGTCGTTGTTGAAGAGGCGCAGCCGGAGGTCAAACAGCCACCGCTGTACCGGGTTGTGCTCCTGAACGATGACTACACCCCCATGGAGTTTGTCGTCGACGTGCTGGAAAAGTTCTTTGCGCTGAACCGCCCGACGGCAACGCGCATCATGCTCGAGGTCCACACCCGGGGTAAGGGGGTCTGTGGGGTATTCACATACGAGATCGCTGAAACTAAGGTGGCGCAGGTCACGACGTATGCGCGGGATCACCAGCACCCGCTCATGTGCACGCTCGAGGAGGCCTGAGGCCGCTGTGCTACGCTCAACCTGAAAGGTCCGTCCAAAGTGCTGTCCAACGAGCTCGAGTACTGTCTCAACGACGCGTTCCACCAGGCGCGCGAGGCGCGTCATGAGTACCTGACGGTCGAGCACCTGCTGCTCGCGATCCTCGATACTCCCAAGGTGCGCGAAGTGCTGCGCGCCTGCGGCGCGGACACCATCAAGCTCAAACAGGAGCTGAAGGAGCACATCGACCAGTCGACCCCGCGGCTCGAGGAGGGCGAGGAGCGCGAAGTGCAGCCGACGCTCGG
>DATKEZ010000158.1:0-9022 GCA_035511775.1 Steroidobacteraceae bacterium
CGGGCGAGCGAGCGCAACACGCCGAAGCCCGAACCTGTGCGCAGGTGCAGATCGAGTATCACGACATCGGGCCGCGAGCCCGCGATGCTTCCGAGCGCATCGGCCTCCGTATCGACGGTCTCGATCAGATCCACATCCGGCAGGCGCCGAATCAGCTCCGCCAGCCGCGCGGCGAGCAACGACGAGTCCTCGGCAAGCAGGACCCGCAAAGAGGGGCTATCGGGCATAGTCAAGGCGACAGAGGAATCCAGCGTGAGCCAAGGGTCGCTGGGGGGTTCCACACACGGCCGAAGCCTAAGCAGCCCGCGTGCTGGCGGCTGCCGGTGCCCACCTTTGAAGCATGTCAGTGTCCGCCCACGGGACCGCTACTGGACCAGGCCGTTGCGCAGCGCGTAGGCGGTCAGGTCGGCGTTGGTGTCGAGATTCATTTTCTCGAGGACCCGCGCGCGGTAGGTGCTGACGGTCTTGACGCTGATGAAAAGCTCCTGGGCTATCTCCGACACGCTGCGTCCCACGGCAAGCTTGCACAGAATCTGGAACTCCCGCTGTGAGAGCCCCACGTGCAAGGGCTGGTCGGTCGGCTCATCGAGCGCGCTCACGAGCATCTCGCTCAGGGTGGCACTCACGAACCGCCGCCCCGCGAGCACGGTGTGGACAGCCCGCATGAATTCCTCCGGCGCCTGATCCTTGGCGAGATAGCCGAACGCGCCGGCGCGTAACACATTGATGGCATACTGTTTCTCGGAGAAGCCACTCATCACGAGAACGCGGGTATTGGGGTGGCCGGCGCGGATATGCCGCAGGATATCGATGCCGCTGCGATCAGGCATGTTGATGTCGAGGATGACGAGGTCCCACTGACCGTTGCGCAACTGTTGCAACGTCTCCTCGCCGCTGCCGGTCTCGCCGATCGGGTCGATCGAACGGTCCTGCTCCAGGTAGTGCCGGAGCCCGGTCCGCATCATCGCGTGATCGTCCGCAATCAGTACGCTTGGCATTCAGCCTCCACTTGGCCTGGCTGCCAGGTGCGAGATCTCGGCCTTCCGTGGCGGTCACACAGTATCGGCTACCCTGAAAGCTCCGCCGTACGCCTGTCCCCTGATCGTCTGTAGGCGAAATCCTACAAAGTCCTACGGGCCCCAGTCCAATTCGAATGGCCTAGCTCTAGCTCAAGAAGGAAGACCCCGGCGAATCACAGCCGTGACTGGGGCTTCGACGCTGCCGAGGGCTCAGGCGCCACTCATTACTCGTCCGCACCGTGCGACATCACCGCGGATCGGTCAGAGGCAACCGACAGCGGCGCGCTCGCTGCGCTTCTACCCCTGTTGGAACCCTCGCGGACAATGCCAGGGTAGGAAGCTTACGGCGGGACCGCTGTGTTACGGCAGGCGCAAGGACGGCAAAGTCTCAACAGACTCGGGTTGTCGGTGGCGACGATGTGGCTGGCGTGTGCTTCGATGGCGGCGGGTGCGGCGGCTGTCGGCAACACAAGGGCCGGCCCGCCGGCGGCGAGTCCGCGGGCCCGGGCCGCGCGCGCTGGCGCACTGGATCTGTCCGGCCCGCGCATGACAACCGGCGGGCGGCGCCAATCGCCGCTGCGGCTGGATGCGCCGCGAGCAGCGTCCTCGGTCGCCGCTGCGATAAGTCCTCGCCGGCCGGCCGCCGAATCCTACGCGAGAGCTTCGTTCGCCATTCGGTGGCAGAGCAGCCCGGAATGGGTAAGCCCGGAATGGGTACGTGCGGCGCGCAATTTCCGCCGTAACGGTTTGCCCCTCGTGCGGCTGTGGGAGTCAGGGCGCGGCCTGGTGGCGCTCGGCCTCAACCCGCACGGTGTGCCGGGACTTTACTTCACGCAGAAAATCCCGAACTGAACGGGCTGACTACGCGCCGCGGGCGCGCAAGGTAGGTTGCAAGATCGCCGGCCCTGGCGCACTGGCGCTCAGGGCCGGCGAACCCGCTGTTGCGCGTTACTGCGTCAGCTTCGTCACCTTCGCGCCCTCGAGGGACACGTCGGCGATCAGCCCTTTTTCACCGAACACGAACGCGACGACCGGTTTGCGCAGCGTCTCGGTGTCGTATTGGGCACCCGCGCCCTTGACGATCGCGACACCGGCGTCGACTCCGATCGTCCAGTCCTTGCTGTTCATGAACTGGTCGCGCGCGGCGTCTGTCATGAACAGAATGACCTCGCTGCGGCGTGCGACACCCAGGGTCGCGCCCGCGGATGCTCCGGTCACCTTGTAATAAGCGACCGTCTTGCCGTGCACCTCCAGGGCTCCCTCGCCATACTCACCACCGACCCCTGCGCCGGCCTTGGTAACGCTCGGGAACACCAGTATCGCGGACGCCTTGTGGGCGAGTTCGCGATGATTGGGGTCCTGCGCGTAGAAGCGGTTGAGCGCGGCTTCGACGCCGGCATTTATCTCGGGGGTACTCGCGGCCAAAGCCAGTGCGCTGAAGGCAACAGCGATGGCGGCAACGGCTCCTGTCAACACAAGCGAGTTGCGATTCATATGATCTCCACCGTGATGACGACCGCAATACTGTGCGCAGCCCGTCTCCTGCACGGCAGCCGGATGATGGGCCCAGCCTCTGTCGGCGTGGACCTACGTCCCCAGCTCGTCGTGCAGCGACCGCTGCTGCTCGCTTGACGCGTGTGCGGTTCGCGCGGGATTCGTACGACTGATCCTACAGTTGCCATGGCGTGCGTGAGACAGTCGCTGCTGACCGGCCTGCTACTGTTGTTTGATGCCGCGTTCAGCGTCAGCCGCGATCACCAGCCGGCGATGCGCAGCCGCTACTGTCATGGGTTTGATCATGGCTCTGGGCGGTTGCGTTTCCTACCCGCCCGGGCGGGATTTTCCCAAGAGTCAATCCGAGGCGCTGCGGCTCGGCCCGGATGAAGTGCTGATAGCGCCGTTCGCGGACGCACTGCGCAGCCATCAGTCCGAATCAGGATTTCGGATCCTTCCGGTCGGTGTAGACGGGCTGCTGCTGCGTCTGGAGCTCATAGAGCGGGCGCGACAGTCGCTCGACTTGCAATATTACATCTTCCATTACGACGAGTCGGGAGTGTTGATCGCCGATGCTCTGGTGCGCGCGGCGCAGCGCGGCGTGCGGGTGCGAATCCTGGTCGACGAGGGTGAGGCGGTCGCCGGCGATGAGCAGCTTCTGGCGCTTGCCGGACAGGCGAATATCGCCATCCGCGTCTTCAATCCCTGGCGCTATCGCGGACACAACCGGCTGTTGCGCGGCATTGAATTCGTGTTCAGCCGCAAGCGGCTCGACTACCGCATGCACAACAAACTGTTCGTCGTCGATGGCGCCATCGCGGTTTTGGGCGGCCGCAACATCGGTGATCAATACTTTCAGGTCGATCCGGAATCGCAATTTGCCGACGATGATGTGTTCGCGATCGGAGCGGCCGTCGATGAACTGGCGCGCACTTTCGATCGCTATTGGAACAGCGAGCTTGCCGTACCAGCACAGGCGCTGGCGCATGGCCGCCGCGCGGCGCGCCCGCAGCCGCCGGGCACGTGGCACGCGGTGCCGGAGAAGGCCGAGGCGGCGGGCGCCAACTTCACCGACAAGCTGCATGCCGGTGAACCCCTGGCGGGGATCCTCTCGGGCGCCGCTGCACTCGTGTGGGCGCACGCGGAGGTGGCCTGCGACAGTCCGGACAAGCGACGGGTCGCCGAAGCAGTTCGCGTCGGGAGTCTGATGTACAAGCCGGTTGCGGACGCCGTCGGTCAGACTCAATCGGAACTGACGCTGGTCACTCCCTATCTGGTTCCGACCGCCGGCGAGCTGGAGCTGCTCGAGGATCGACTGATGCAACATCGTCGCGTGCGGATTCTGACCAATTCGCTCGAGTCGGCGCCGGATCTGGCGGCGCAGGCAGGCTACATGCACTATCGGGTGCCGCTGCTGAGGCAGGGTGCCGAGCTCTTCGAGGTGCGCGCGCGCCTGGACAGCGTGCGCGGCAGCGGCCAGTCGAGGAAGATTTCGCGCTACGGTAACTATGCCTTGCATGCCAAGCTGATGGTATTCGACCGCGGCAGCGTGTATGTCGGCTCGATGAATTTCGACCAGCGCTCGATCTGGCTCAACACCGAAGTCGGATTGATCATCCGCAGTCCTGAGCTTGCCGAGCAGACGGCCAGACGCTTCGCAGCGATGACGCAGCCGCAGAGCGCCTATTCGGTAACCCTGCAGCAGGCGGATCCGCCGGCCCGGCCACGGCTGCACTGGAGCGCCGTGGAAGCCGGGCAGCCGGTCAGCTACTCCGTGGAGCCTGCCCGCAGTGCCTGGCAGAGATTCAAGGTGCGCCTGCTGTCGCTGCTGCCCTTGGACCGCGAGCTATGAGAGGGCCGGCCGGCCGTGCGCGCCAGCGGCTCGTCCGTGGCGGTCACGGGCGGATGCCCCAGCAGTAGGGGTCGGCCGGATCGAGTCGTAAGTGGGCTTCGCCGGTGACGTGTGCGGTGCCGGTGATGATGGGGGTGATCTCACCCTTGTCGCGGGCGTGCCACCGGTAGCGCGCGCTGAACGTGCTGCCGATCAGACTCTCCTGAACCCACGGCTCGCCTTCCCGGAGGCCCTCGTCGGCGGCGAGACAGGCGAGCTTGGCGCTGGTGCCCGTGCCGCACGGAGAGCGGTCGTAGGCTCTGCCCGGACAGAGGACGAAGTTACGGCTGTGTACGCCGGAGCGGGTCGAGGGCGCAAACAGCTCGACGTGATCCACTTCAGGGTAGCCCTGCGCGTTCACGGCCTGCCGTACGCGCCAGGCAAACTCAGTCAGGGCCTCGAGGTTCTGCGGTTTGATTTCGAGATCGTGCCCGTCGGCCAGAAAGAACCAGTTGCCGCCCCAGGCTACATCGCCCCGGACGCTGCCAACACCCGCCACCGCGACGGCAATCTGGCGCGCCTTGCGGTAGCTGGTGACGTTCTCGAGGTCGATGCGGCCGTCGGGATGCAGCTGCGCATTCACCACCCCGACCGGGGTATCGATACGGAAGCTCCCCGCGGCGCATCTACCCGCGTGGGCGAGGGAGGCGATCAGGCCGAGCGTGCCGTGACCGCACATACCGAGATAGCCCACGTTGTTGAAGAAGATCACGCCCCAGTTGCAGTCGGGACGATGCGGCTTGCACAGCAGGGCTCCGACCAGCGTGTCGCAGCCACGCGGCTCGTTCACGATGGCGGAGCGATACGCATCGAAGTGCTGACGAAAGCGCTCGACGCGCTGCGCCAGCGGGCCAGCGCCCAGATCCGGGCCCCCGTCGATCACCAGCCGGGTCGGCTCACCGGCGGTGTGGGAGTCGATGACCTGGATCGTCTTGACGTGAGCCCTCACGCGGGGCGTGCGGCGCGTGCGCGCTCGACCCGCTCCATCACGTCGGCGCGCCGCTCGCCGGCGAGCGGCAGCCGCGGCGAGCGCACGCGCTCGCTGCCCCGTCCCATCACGGCCTCCGCGAGCTTGATGGACTGCACCAGATCGGGCTCGGAGTCCAGGTGCAGGAGCGGCATGAACCAGCGATAGATGCTGCGGGCACGCTCCAGCTGCCCGCTGCGGATGGCCTCATAAAGTGCCAGCGATTCGATGGGGAAGGCGTTGGTGAGCCCTGACACCCAGCCCCGCGCTCCGAGTGTCAGGCCCTCGAAGACGAAATCATCGAGCCCGGCGAACAGCAGGTAGCGATCGCCCAGGGCATTGAACACATCCGTGAAGCGCCGCGGGTCGGGTGAGGACTCCTTGAGCGCCACGACGTTTGGCTGCTCCGCCAGGTGCACGAGACTCTCGATCCCGATGTTGACCCGGTAGGCCGGCGGATTGTTGTAGAGCATGACGGGGAGCGAGGTCGCCTGCGCCACGGTGAGCAGGTGATACTCGAGCTCGGCGCGCGTCGGCACGTAGACCATCGCCGGGAGCACCATCAGGCCGTTGACGCCGACGCGCTCGGCGTCGCGCGCGTATGCCACGGCGCTGGTGGTCGTCAGCTCCGAGACACCCGCAATGAGCGGCACCTTGCCCCCGACTGCGCCGACGGCCGCCTTGAGAACCGCGCGCTTCTCCTCCGCGGTGAGGGAGTTGTTTTCCCCCACGGTGCCCAACAGCACCAGGCCGTGAACGCCGTCGCGCACCAGGGCCGACAGCACGGCGCAGGTCGCTGGCAGATCGAGCGCGAGATCGCTGCGGAACTGGGTGGTAGCCGCGGGAAAGACTCCGGACCAGGAGCATTTGAGGGGTGTGATCAGGCGCGTACTCCCCTGCGGCCGGTGATACAAGTGGCGCGATCGATCGTATACGCTCGCAACATGGGGGAGCAAGACAGGGTCGCGGTGATCGGCGCCGGCGTCATCGGCTGCGCGATCGCCTGCGCTCTGGCTCGCGGGGGCTGGCGCGTGCTGCTCGCAGACCCCGAGGAACCGGGCGTCGGCGGTGCGAGCTTTGGCAACGTGGGACACATTGCGTCGGAGCTGATCGAGCCCGTGCCCTCGGTGGCACTCCTGTTCGGCTTCTGGCGTGAGCTGTTCGCGCTCGGGGGACCGCTCGACATTCCGTGGCACCGGCTCCCGCACGTCGCGCTCTGGGCGCGGCGTTTCGCGGCCGCGGCGTTCCGTCGCCGTGCCAACACGCAGCATCTCGCGCCGCTGGTCAGACCAGCGAGCGCAGCGTGGGAGCGGTTGCTGCGCGAGCTCGGCACTCCGGGGCTCCTGCGCCGCAACGGCCACTATCAGGTCTGGCTCGGCGCGGCAGCCGCGAGACGCGCGCGCGCCGAGGCGTACAGGATGACTCGGCTCGGCGTAGCCACGGCCCCGGTGGCTCCCGAGCTGCTGCGCGCCGTGGCTGCTGCCGCGGGCGATGAAACCATTGCCGGCCTCAGGTTCCCCGACAGCGCTCATGTGCTGGACCCCCGCGCCGTGTGCGAGGTGCTGGCGCGGGCGGCGGTCGAGCGCGGCACGACTGTGCAGCGCGCCCGGGTGCGCTCACTCGCCCCTCGCGGTGATCAGATCGAAGTGCTCAGCGACGCGGGTGCCCTCAGCGCAGCCACCGTGATCGTATGCGCCGGCGCGTGGTCGGCACCGCTCCTCGCTCCGTTCGGATTGCGCGCGCCGCTCGAGGCCGTACGCGGTTATCACGTCGAGCTGCCAGGACACGCGGCGCTCGTCGATGCGCCGCTCGTCTACATGGACCGCAGTATCGTGGTCACGCCGATGGCGGCGCGGCTGCGGGCCTCGAGCTACATGGAGTTCTCGCGACTCGAGGCGGCGCCTGATCCGAGAAAGCCGGCCCGCTTGCGGGCGAACTTGCAGCGTCTCGGCTACCGCTGCGAGGGCGGGAGTTCGGGCTGGGTCGGCCCGCGTCCGGTTCTTCCGGACTACCTGCCGGGGATCGGGCGGGCGCCCGGCGCCACGCGGCTCTTCTACGCCATCGGCCACCAGCACCTGGGGTTGACCCTCGCACCGGTGACGGCCGAACTGATGGTCGCGCTGGTCTCGGGGCGCGAGCCCGTCCACGACGTGACACCATTTGATCTTCGCCGTTTCAACTGACGCACCGGGAAGTCCAGCCCTTTGTACCTCAGCGGCCGCTACGCGCTCCTGACGGCGTTCCTGGCCGCGGGCCTCGGCTACACCATGGGTCTTAGCCCGCCGCGCGCGTGCTCACGGTGCGTGAAAGTCCGCGGCCACGGCTTCCAGCAGCGTCGGGCCCGGCCGCGCCAGGGCCGCGCGCAGCGCCTCGGCGAGCGCCGCCGCCTGGTGCACCCGTACGCCCGTGGCTCCACAGGCGCCGGCGAGGGCCACGAAGTCCGGATTGCGCGCCACCACGCCGATCGGGGCGATTCCGGCGGCACGCATGTCGTCGCGGATCTGCCCGAGGGCGCCGTTGTTCCACACGACCAGCGGCAGGCTGAGATCGAGTTCCACCGCCGTCATCAGTTCCTGCAGCGTGAACTGAACGCCGAAGTCTCCGGCGAGCGCCACCACGGCCCGCGCCGGCTGCGCGATCTTGGCGCCGATGGCCGCGGGCAGCGCGTAGCCGAGCGCCCCGTAGCCTGAAGGGTGAAACCACAGCCCGGGACGCTCGGCGGCGAACGCGTAGTTTCCCAGGTAGGCGATCTGGGTCATGTCGGTGAACAGCACGCCGTCGCTGGGAACGGCCTCGCGCAAGGCGCGCACGGCCGCGAGGCGCGCGCGTGCGTCGGAGTCAAACTGCGCATCGATGCGCGCGCGGTAGGCCGCCGCCGCGCCGGCCGCCGTGCGCCAGCCCGTGCGCACGCGGCTCGCGCCGGCCAGCAGCTCGAGGCTCGCGCCCGCATCGCCCCTGACCAGCACCTCGGCCGCAAACTGATCAGACAGTTTCTGCTCGTCGACGTCCAGGCGCACCAGGCGCCCGCTCATCGCCAGGCGCGTGGTGGTGTAAACGTCGGTTTCGGACAACTCCGTGCCAGCTGCCACCACCACGTCGGCGGCTGCCACCAGCTCCTGGGTCGCGGCATACGGCAGACTCGCGCCGAGGCTGGCGGGGTGGCTCTCTGCCACCGCGCCCTTGCCGGCCACGGTGGTGATGAGATAGCCGTCGAGCGCCTCCACCAGCTTGCGCAGCGCACCGCCGGCGCGGCGCGCGCCGCCGCCGGCAATGATCAACGGCCGCTGCGCTTCGGCAAGCAGTGCCTGTGCCGCCGCGAGCGCCGCGGGCGCTGGAGGTGGCGGGGCGCCGCTGCGCGCAAAGCGCTCCGGGCGCAACACGGTGGGCTCGGCCAGCAGGTCGAGCGGGATTTCCAGGTACGCCGGCCGCGCACGCGCGGCGTACAGCGTGGCGAATGCCGTCCGCAGATGATCGCGCACGTCCTGCGCGCCGCGTGCGCTGCGGGCGAGTCCAGCGACTCCGGCAGCCACGGCGCGCTGATCGTCGAGCTCGTGCAAGACCCCCCAGCCCTTGCCGAGCGAGGCGCGCACCGGGCTGCTCGCGATGACCAGCAGCGGCACCGAGTCCGAATACGCCTGCGCGACGGCGGTG
>DATKEZ010000159.1:0-10807 GCA_035511775.1 Steroidobacteraceae bacterium
GAGAGGGTGAGCTGCGGCGCGGCCAACGCCGCGGCCGCGGAGGCGTTCATTGCGGGGGTCCGGACCTGGAAATCTCGACCCACACGCTCTGCGCCTCACGCCGGCGCAGCGCGAGCGTCGTGTTACCGACGCGCACCACGAACGGATCGCGCCCTGGGCGCGCCTCAGCGAGGATTTCGACCTGCTCGCCGCTCACGAAGCCGAACTCGAGCAGCCGGCGCTCCAGCGCCGACAGGGCCGACGCGATCGAGCCGACACCCACCACCCGTGCGGTGGTGCCGGGAGGCAGGGCGGCGAGGCTCACGAAGCCCGGATCGAGAGCGAGGCCCTCAGGTGCGACGACGGCGTCCATGCAGGTGATTATGGATGAGAACGGTTCGCATTTGCAATCGCATTAACATCCAGGGACGAAACCCATTACAATCATGCGCTTACGGCAGAACGGCGCTCCGGAGCCAGCAGTGGCCGCAGGTATTTTCCGGTCCAGGAGGCCTCGCTGGCCGCAATGTCCTCGGGTGTGCCCGTGGCGACGATCTCGCCGCCGCCTTCACCGCCCTCGGGACCCAGGTCTATCACCCAGTCGGCGGTCTTGATGACATCGAGGTTGTGCTCGATCACGACCACTGTGTTGCCCTCGTCGCGTAGGCGGTGCAGGACGTGCAGCAGCTGCTCGACGTCGTGGAAATGCAGCCCGGTGGTGGGCTCGTCCAGGATGTAGAGGGTCTTGCCGGTGGCACGTTTGGCGAGCTCGCGTGACAGCTTCACGCGCTGCGCCTCACCGCCCGAGAGCGTGGTGGCATTCTGTCCGAGGCGCACGTACGACAGGCCGACGTCGGTGAGCGTCTGCAGCTTGCCGGCCGCGGCCGGTACGTTCTGGAAGAACCGCGCGGCATCCTCGACGGTCATGTCGAGCACCTCGTGGATGTTCTTGCCGCGGTAACGGATCTCGAGCGTCTCGCGGTTATAACGCTTGCCGCCGCACACGTCACACGGCACGTACACGTCCGGCAGGAAGTGCATTTCCACGCGGATCACGCCGTCTCCCTGGCAGGCCTCGCAGCGTCCACCCTTGACGTTGAAGCTGAAACGGCCGGAATCGTAGCCGCGGGCGCGGGCCTCGGGCACGGCGGCGAACAACTCGCGCAGCGGCGCGAACAGCCCGGTATAGGTCGCCGGGTTGGAACGCGGCGTGCGTCCGATCGGACTCTGGTCGATGTCGATGACGCGGTCGATCTGCTCCAGGCCCTCGATGCGCTCGCAGGGTGCGGCTTCGACGCGCGCGCCGTTCAGCCGCGCGGCGGTGTGGCCGAACAGCGTGTCGACGATGAGCGTCGACTTGCCCGAGCCGGAGACTCCGGTGACGCAGGTGAACAGGCCCAGCGGGATCTGCGTGGTCAACTGCGCGAGGTTGTTGCCGCGCGCGCCGACGATGCGGATCTGCCGGCCCGGATCCGGGCGGATGCGCAACCCGGGCACTGCGATGCGGCGTCGGCCCGCGAGGTACTGGCCGGTGATCGAAGCGGGGTTGGCGGCGATGTCGCGCGGTGTGCCCTGCGCCACCAGATGACCGCCGTGCGCACCGGCGCCCGGCCCCAGGTCCACAACGTGGTCGGCCTCGCGGATCGCCTCCTCGTCGTGCTCGACCACGATCACCGTGTTGCCGAGGTCGCGCAGCTGCTTGAGCGTCGCCAGCAGGCGCCGGTTGTCGCGCTGGTGCAGCCCGATCGAGGGCTCATCCAGGATGTACATGACTCCGGTGAGCCCCGATCCGACCTGGCTGGCAAGCCGAATGCGCTGCGATTCCCCGCCTGAGAGCGTCTCGGCGCTGCGATCGAGTGTCAGATAGTCGAGGCCCACGTCACTGAGGAAGCGCAGGCGCTCCAGCATGCCCTTGACGATCTTCGCCGCCACTTCACCGCGCCAGCCGGCGAGATTCATCTGACCGAGGAACTCGAGCGCCCGTCCGACCGTGAGGGCGGTGAGCTCCGGAAGAGTGCGCCCGGCGACGAACACGAAGCGCGCCGCGCGGTTCAGGCGCGTGCCCTGGCACTCCGGGCACGGGCGCACCCCCAGATAGCGCGCGAGCTCCTCGCGCACCATTGGTGACTCGGTCTCGCGATAGCGTCGCGTCAGGTTCGGCAGGATCCCCTCGAACGCGTGACGCTTGCGCGACCTGCGTCCGGCTTCCTCGCGGTAGCTGAATTCGATCGCCTCCGTGCCGCTGCCATGCAGCAGCACGTCGCGTACCTGCTCCGGCAGCTCCGTCCAGGGCGTCTCGATGTCGAAGCCGTAGTGCTTGCTGAGCGACTGGATCAGATTGAAGTAATGATCATTGCGCCGATCCCAGCCGCGCACCGCGCCGCCGGCCAGTGACAGATGCGGGTGCAGCACGACGCGCTGCGGATCGAAGAATTCCTGCACCCCGAGCCCATCGCAGCTCGGGCAGGCGCCGGTGGGATTGTTGAACGAGAACAGCTTCGGCTCGAGCGGCGGCACGCTGTAGCCGCACACCGGGCAGGCGTGCCGGCTGGAGAACACCAGCTCCTCGCGCGGTTCGCCCTCGAGAAACGCGAGCCGTGCGAGCCCGCCGGACAGGCGCAGGGCGGTCTCGAACGATTCCGCCAGGCGCTGCGCGGCATCGGGCCTGATGCGGATGCGGTCGACCACCGCCTCGATGGTGTGTTTCTTCTTGCCGTCCAGCTGCGGCAGCGCCTCCATTTCGTGGATGCGCCCGTCGATGCGCACGCGCACGAAACCCTGTGCGGCGAGATCCTCCAGCAGCTCGAGCTGCTCACCCTTGCGCTCGCTTACCACCGGTGCGAGCAGCGCCGCGGCCAGGCCCTCCGGCAGCCGCAGCGCCTGGTCGACCATCTGACTCACGGTCTGGGCGGCAAGATCGATCCCGTGGTCGGGACAGCGCGGCGTGCCGGCGCGCGCGTACAACAGGCGCAGGTAGTCGTAGATCTCAGTGACCGTGCCCACGGTCGAGCGCGGGTTGTGGGAGCTCGCTTTCTGCTCGATGGCGATCGCCGGCGAGAGGCCCTCGATGCTGTCGACATCCGGCTTGTCCATGGTCGAGAGGAACTGCCGCGCATAGGCGGAGAGCGACTCGACGTAGCGTCGCTGGCCTTCGGCGTACAGCGTGTCGAAGGTGAGCGAGGACTTTCCCGAGCCCGACAGGCCCGTCACCACGATCAGCCGCTCGCGCGGCAGATCGAGGCTCAGGTTCTTGAGGTTGTGGGTGCGCGCTCCGCGCACGCGAATCTGCTGCATTGAACCATCGATAGTACGCGGGCGCGCCACTCAGACCCAAACTTGAGAAACTGGCGGCCCCGGGCGGCGCACGAACGCGGGGCTGAAGCTACGGGGGCCGGGGGCTTATTTATGGGCTGAGGGCGTCGTATACCAGCCGTGCGGTGGCGATGTCCTCGACCGCAAGACCGAGGGACTTGAACACGGTGGTCGTGGTGGGCGCCGGCCGCCGGGTGCCGGCGAACACCTCCCCCGCCTCGGCGAAGATCGGTGCCCGCGACAGGATCACGTCGCCCGATTCCTTGAGCGCGGCCTCGCGCGAGTCAACGATCAGGCAGCTGCCGATCAGCGCCTCGTCATCGAGCTCGCGCCAGCTCGGCAGGCACGCACCGATGGCATTGACGTGTGCCCCCGGCTTCAGCCACGCCCCCCGCAGGAGCGGTGTGCGGGAGCTGGTGGCCGTGACGACCACATCGGCCCCGCGCACGGCCGCCTCGAGCTCCATGACGTGGGCGCCGGTGCGTGCCGCGAAGCGCTGCGCGTGCTCGGGCGTGGGACTCCAGACCCGCACTTCATCGAAGCGGCACACGTGCCGCAGGGCCTGAAGATGGGCGTGCGCCTGCACGCCGCTCCCCACCAGGGTGAGAATCCGGGCCTGCGGTGGAGCGAGATAGCGGGTGAGCGCCGCGGAGACGGCGGCGGTGCGCATCTCGGTGATGAGACGGCCGTCGAGGAAGGCGAGCGGGCGCCCGCTTTCGGGCTCGAACAGCGCGATGCTGGCCCGATGCGTCGGCAGTCCCGCGGCCGCGTTCTTCGGGTAGAAGCACACCAGCTTCGCGCCCATGGCATCCTGCATCACCGCCGGCATCACGGCGAGGAACCGTTGCGCTTCCTCGACCGTGAGCATGGTGCGCACGGGTTGAATCACCTTACCCGATGAGAAAGCGATGAGCGCCCGCTCCATCGCCGGGATCAGCCGCTCGTAGCTCAGCACCCGGGCAACATCCGCCTCGGAGAAGTTGTGGATCATGCCAGGCTCCGTCGACATCAGCGCACACTGTATTCCTGCCGCCGGGGAAGCCGGGAAGCTTGTGCTGATTTACACCCGTTGTGCACCCGATTTGCGGTTCGCGCGGGCTGCGCCGCTCCTCTAGAATGGGTGCAAGTACACGGCGGGCGCTGCAGCGACCCTCGCCGCCTTGATTTCAATTCCCGAGGGCTTTCTCATGGCGCGTGGCATCAACAAAGTGATTCTCATTGGCAACCTGGGAGCCGACCCCGAGACCCGCGCCATGCCCTCCGGCACGACCGTGGCCAACCTGCGCGTGGCCACCAGCGAGAGCTGGCGCGACAAGCAGACCGGTGAGCAGCAGGAGCGTACCGAATGGCACCGCGTCGCGTTCTTCGGGCGCCTGGCGGAAGTCGCCGGCGAGTACCTGCGCAAGGGCTCGCAGGTGTACATCGAAGGAAGCCTGCGCACGCGTAAGTGGCAGGACAAGCAGGGGAACGAGCGCTATTCGACCGAGATCATCGGCAACGACCTGCAGATGCTCGGGGGGCGGGGCGGGGCGGGCGGCAGCGCTGCCGCGGGCGCCGGGGCGGAGAGCGCGACCCGCGGCGGGCCGGGGAGTGGTGGCGGGCCGGGTGGCGGCGGTGCTCCGCCGTCGGACGCCGAGGAGTCCGCAGGGGGCGCAGCCGCCGGTCGGGGCGAGGATTTCGACGACGATATTCCGTTCTAGGACGTCCCTCGGGTACGCGTAAGTCTCTGGGCGTACTTGATTTTCATGCATTGGGCGTGGCCTGCGGCCACGCGCTTCTCGCGCGCCTGCGGGCCCTTGCGAAGGTCCCCGTAAGGTAGAATTTCGCATTGCACGCCCTATGCCCCGCCGCTACTTCATCAAGACCTTCGGCTGCCAGATGAACGAGTACGACTCCGCCCGGATGGCGGACGTACTGCGCGCTGGCGCGGATCTGGTGGCCACCGACGACCCGCTCGAGGCGGACCTGCTCCTCATGAATACCTGCTCGGTGCGCGAGAAGGCGCAGGAGAAGGTGTTCTCGCTGCTCGGGGAGTGGCGGGGCCTCAAGGCGCGCCGGCCGCAGGTGATCATCGGCGTCGGCGGCTGCGTGGCGAGCCAGGAAGGCTCCGGCATCACCGAGCGCGCGCCGTTCGTGGACCTGGTGTTTGGTCCGCAGACCCTGCACCGCCTGCCGCAGATGCTGGATGAGCTGCGCCGCACGGGTAGGCCGGTCATCGATGTGAGCTTCCCGGAGATCGAGAAATTCGATCGCCTGCCGGCGCCGCGGGCCGAGGGCGCGCGGGCCTTCGTGTCCATCATGGAGGGCTGCAGCAAGTACTGCAGTTTCTGCATCGTGCCGTATACGCGCGGCGAGGAAGTGAGCCGCTCCTTCGATTCGGTGCTCGAGGAGGTGAGGCTACTCGCGGCCCAGGGCGTCGCCGAGATCACACTCCTCGGTCAGAACGTCAACGCCTACTCGGGACCGATGGCCGACGGCGCGCGGGTGGATCTCGCCACGCTCATTCACCATGTCGCGCGCCTGCCGGGCATCGAGCGCATCCGCTTCACCACCTCCCACCCGCTCGAGTTCAACGACAGCCTGATCGAGGCGTTCGCCAGCGTCGGCAAGCTTGCCGACCACCTGCACCTGCCGGTGCAGAGCGGCTCGGACCGGATGCTGGCGCTCATGAAGCGCGGCTACACCACGCTCGAATTCAAGGACAAGGTGCGCAAGCTGCGCGCGGTGCGGCCCGACATCGCGATCTCTTCGGACTTCATCGTTGGTTTTCCCGGCGAGAGCGAGCGCGACTTTGCGGCGACGCTGGCGCTGGCGCGCGAGGTGGGGTTCGACCAGTCCTTCAGCTTCCTTTACAGCCGCCGGCCCGGCACGCCGGCGGCTTCGCTCCCGGACGAGATCGAGCCGGCCGTCAAGCAGGAGCGCCTGGCGCGCCTGCAGGAGCAGCTCGAGTCCCAGGCGCACGCCATCAGCGTGTCGATGGTCGGTACACGTCAACGCGTGCTGATCGAGCGGCCGGCGAAGAGGAACGCGCGCGAGCTCGCCGGCCGCACCGCCAACAACCGCTGGGTGAACTTCGCTGGACCCGCCACCCTCATCGGCCGCTTCGTCGACGTGATCGTCACCGCGGCGCACCCGCACAGCCTGCGCGGGCGCCTCGCGGACGCGCCCGCCGGCGCGCAGGTGGCGCCGCCCGCCGTGTCCGCCGTCGCGGTCGGCGGCTGAACGCCAGTGGCCGCCTCACCGCCCGAACCGCAGCGGGAATTCGCACTCGGCCCATCGGACAATGCGCGGCTCGCGAATCTGTGCGGGCCGCTGGATGAGAACCTGCGTCTGCTGGAGACGCGTCTGGACGTGCACATTCGTCGCCGCGGCGGGACCTTCCGCGTGAGAGGCGCCCAGGCCGAGAGCGCGGAAGGACTGCTGCGTGAGCTCTTCGCCCTCACCAAGAGCGATGAGGTCACCCCCGAGCGCGTGCATCTCGCCTTGCGCGAGCGCGAGTCCGGCCCGCCGCCGCCGAATGCGGACGCGAGCGAGCATGGCGTGAGCGTGCCGCGCGGCGGCATACGCGCGCGCGGCACACACCAGCGCGAGTACCTCGAGCACATCCGCACGCGCGATCTGACCTTCGGCGTAGGCCCCGCCGGCACCGGCAAGACCTATCTCGCGGTCGCGTGCGCGGTGGAAGCGCTGCAGGCGGACCGGGTGCGCAGACTGATCCTGGTGCGGCCGGCGGTGGAGGCCGGAGAGCGCCTCGGGTTTCTCCCCGGGGACATGACGCAGAAGGTCGATCCGTACCTGCGCCCTATGTACGACGCGTTGTACGAAATGATGGGTTTCGATCGCGTGGCGCGCTTCATGGAGCGCAACGTCATCGAGGTGGCGCCGCTCGCCTTCATGCGCGGCCGCTCGCTCAACGATTCCTTCATCATCCTCGACGAGGCCCAGAACACCACCATCGAGCAGATGAAGATGTTCCTGACACGCATCGGCTTCGGCTCCAAGGCGGTCGTCACCGGTGACATCACCCAGACCGATCTGCCCGCCGGCCGACAGTCGGGACTGAGTCATGTGGTCGAGGTGCTGCGCGACGTGCCGGGCGTCGCGTTCACCTTCTTCGACGCCCAGGACGTGGTGCGCCATCCGCTGGTGCAGCGCATCGTGCAGGCGTACGAATCGCGCGGGGGCTCTTCATGAGGCCGGCGCGGCGGCGGCGCAAGCCCCGTGCCGCAGTGCGACGCGGGCGGCGCGGCGTGCGGGTGGAGGTCCAGCGGCGCGTGCGCAGCTGGTCGCCGACACCGCGTGACCTCGCGCACTGGGCGAGCGTGGCGGCAGGCGGCAGCGCCAGCGGACGCGAGCTCGGGGTGTGTATGGTGGGGGCGCCCGAGAGCCGCCGGCTCAATGCACGTTTCCGCGGCCTTGATGCGCCGACCAACGTGCTGTCCTTCAGCTCCGGCGTGCTCCCCGCGGCTCCTGCGGGCGGGGCGCGCACCCTCGGGGAGCTGGTGATCTGCCCGCGCGTGCTGCGCGCCGAGGCGCGTGCGCAGGACAAGAGCCTGAAGGCGCACTGGGCGCACCTCGTGGTGCACGGCACGCTGCACCTGCTGGGCTACGATCACCAGCGCGCCGCGGATGCGCGGCGCATGGAACGGCGCGAGATCGCGGTACTGCGCCGCCTGGGATTCGCCAATCCATATCGGAGCCATTGAGCGATGACCAAGGATCTCAACACTACCGGCCGCTGGTTGAAGCGTCTCACGCAGGGGCTGGCGCCCGAGCCGCAGGACCGCGAGCAGCTGCTGGCGGTGCTGCGCGAGGCCGGCGAGCGCGGACTCGTCGACAGCGATGCGCTCACCATGCTCGAGGGGGTGCTGGAGGTCGGCGATCTGCAGGTGCGCGACATCATGGTGCCGCGCGCGCAGATGGTGTTCGTGCGACGCGATCAGCCCTCGGCGCGCATCCTGCCGGTAGTGGTGGAATCGGGCCACTCGCGCTTCCCGGTGATGGACGAGGATCGGGACGACATCGTCGGGATCCTGCTGGCGAAGGATCTGCTGCGGCTCACGACGGCGCAGGCGCGCGAGCGCTTCGACATCCGCGAGTACATGCGTCCGGCGGTGTTCGTGCCGGAGTCCAAGCGCTTGAACGTGCTGCTGCGGGAGTTTCGCCGCAACCGCAACCACATGGCGATCGTGGTCGATGAGTATGGCGGCGTGTCGGGACTGTGCACCATCGAGGACGTCATCGAGCAGATCGTCGGCGAGATCGACGACGAGTTCGATGTCGAGGACGACCTGAACATCCGCCGCGACGCGGCAGCGCAGTTCACGGTGCGCGGTGTCACGCGCATCGAGGAGTTCAACGAGTACTTCGGCGCGCGGCTCTCGCAGGCGGAGGGCTTCGACACCGTCGCAGGCCTGCTCATGAAACAGTTCGGCCGGCTGCCCCGCCGCGGCGAGAGCGCGAGCATCGACGGCTTTGAGTTCCGCGTGCTGCGGGCCGATCGGCGCCGTATCGATGCGCTGCGCGTGGTGGCGCCGCGCGACGTGCTGCCGCCGGACGAGCGGGCCACGGGCGCTTAACTCGCGCACCGCCATGAGCGACTCGCCCACCGCCCTCACGCCGGCGGAAGCCCGCTACGGCCTGCCGCGGCCGCCGTCCGCGGCGCTGCGGGCGGGGCTGGCGGTGGCCGCCGGGGCGGCGCTCGCGGCCGCGTTCGCGCCGCTGAACCTGTGGCCGCTGGCAGTGCTGTGTCCGGCCGTGCTCATGTGGCTGTGGCAGGACGCCCCGCCCGGGGAGGCGGCGCGGCTGGGGTTCTGCTTCAACTGCGCGCTCTTTGCCGCCGGCACCTACTGGCTGTACGCCAGCATCCACATCCACGGCCCGGCACCGGCGTGGCTCGCCTTGCTTCTGCTGCTGGGGCTGGTGCTCGTCATGGGCCTGTACCACGCGGCGCTCGGCTACACGGTGGCGCGCTGGCTGCCGCCGAGCGGCGCGCTGCGCTGGCTGGCGGCGCTGCCCGCGAGCTGGCTGCTCATCGAGTGGTGGCGCGGCTGGTTCCTGTCGGGGTTCTCCTGGCTGTCGCTGGGCTACTCCCAGACCGACACCTGGCTCGCCGGTTTCGCCCCCGTGGTGGGCGTTTACGGCATCAGTGCGCTGCTGCTGGTGAGCGCGGGCGCGCTGGTCGCGCTCACCGGTGGCGGGCCTCGCGCGCGGATCCTCGCCGGCTTGCTGCTCATCGTTCCGTGGGCTCTCGGGGCGGCGCTGCATGGGCACTCCTGGACCCGGCCCGGCGGGGCGCCGGTGTCGGTGGCCGTGATACAGGGGGCGATCCCGCAGGACGAGAAGTGGCTCGAGAGTAACCGCGAGACGACGCTCAACGTCTATCAGACGCTCACCGAGAAGGCGCTCGGCACGCAGCTCATCGTGTGGCCGGAGTCCGCGCCCGCCGACCTGGCCAACGATCTCGTCCCCTACATCAGTCAGCTCTACAGCGAGGCCTACAGCCATGGCTCGGCGCTGGTGCTGGGCGTGCTGCGCGCGCAGGGCGGTGCGGCCGACAACGCCGCGCCGCGCTACTTCAACTCCGTGCTCGCGCTCGATCAGCAGGTGAGCTGGTACGACAAACATCACCTCGTGCCGTTCGCCGAATTCTTTCCGGTGCCGCACTTCGTGCGCGCGTGGATGCGCCTGATGAGCCTGCCGTATTCGGACTTCACCCCCGGAGCCGCCGATCAGCCGCCCCTGCCCGCGGCACACCTGCAGCTCGGCGCCACGGTGTGCTATGAGGACGCCTACGGCAGCTCAATGCTGCGGGTGCTGCCCAGCGCCGACGCCCTGGTCAACGTCACCAACGACGCCTGGTTCGGTCACTCGAGCGCCCGGCACCAGCACTTCCAGGTCGCGCGCATGCGCGCGCTGGAAGAGGGCCGCTACCTGGTGCGTGCCGCCAACGACGGCATTTCGGCGGTGATCGGGCCGCACGGCGAGGTGCTCGCCCGGGCGCCGGAATTCAAGCCGCTGGTGCTGGTCTCGGCCATCGTGCCGCTGCGCGGGCTGCCGCCCTACTTTTATCTCGGCAACTGGCTCATCGTGAGCCTCGCCGCCCTGGCGCTGGCGTACGGGCTGTGGGTGCGGAATGATAGGGGTCGCAGTGAGGCCCCTTGAGCCGCTGTCGTGACTGAAGCTGGAAGTGCTGCCATGAGTCCCAAGTTCGAGTCGAACCCCGCCGCGCAGCTGCGGCGCGTGCTGGCGGTCGGCGCCATCGCGCTCGCCCTCGGCGCCTGCTCGCGCGAGCTGAGCGCCCAGTCCGCGCCGGCCGCGGCCGCCGCGGCCGCTGCGGCGGCCGCCGCCGCTCCGGCACCGCCCGCCACAGCCGCGCCGGCGGAGCCGGTGCCGCGCATGCAGCTGCCGGACTTCTCGGCCCTGGTGGATCGCTGCGGTCCGGCGGTGGTGAACGTCGAGGTGGTGATGAAGGCGCGCCCGTCGGGCGGCATCCCGGGGCTGTCGCCCAACGATC
>DATKEZ010000160.1:0-20024 GCA_035511775.1 Steroidobacteraceae bacterium
GCCTGGCTGGCCTCCGTGAGCTTGAGGATGAAGAAGTTGGTCCGTCCTTTGACACCGAACTGGTTGGCCTCTTCGAAATACTCCTGTTGGATGAACGCCAGGTTGGTGCGCTTCTTCCAGTCCTCATCCTTGCCGTCGAAGATGCCGACCAGATCGAAGGTCCAGGCCTTGCTGCCGTTCTTCTGCGGCCAGATGTTCGAGGCGATCGGGATCTTCTGGCCGATCTTCCAGCCGAACTGCTCGGCCAGCTGCTTGCCCGCGATCATGCCGGTGCGTGTGCTGGCGAATGCCTGCCACTGGTCATCGGGCATCACCCACTCCGGATAGACGTCGCGATAGCGCTGCGGATCGAGGGAAAACATGATCAGCGGGGTGTTCTGCTGCCACACGCCGCCGAACCATTGCTGGTACGCGACGCGTGCCACCCCGGGTATGGCCTCGAGCTTCGGCACCATGCTGAGGGGCAGCGGGCTCGTGAACGACACCCGCGCCTGCACCATCAGGCGCGTGGCGCCGACGAAATCCGCGCCGGCGTTGAAGATGGTATTCACCGACTGCAGCAAGCCGAACAGCAGGAACGCCATGATCACCGACAGCAGGGTGAGGATGGTGCGCGTGCGCTTGCGGAACAGATTGGCGATGACGAAGCCGCTCCTGGTCATGGCGAGTCCTCCGCGCCCTCTAGGCCGCCTGCTCGAGCAGCTGGCCCTTCTCCAGGTGCAGGGTGCGCCGCGCGAACCCGGCGGCCTTGGGATCGTGGGTGACGATCACGATCGTCTTGCCGTGCTCGCGGTTCAACACCTGCAGCAGGCCCAGGATCTCGTCCGCGGTCTTGCGATCCAGGTCCCCGGTGGGCTCGTCGCACACCAGCAGCTGCGGGTCGGACACCAGCGCGCGGGCGATCGCGACGCGCTGTTCCTGACCTCCGGACAGCTCCCTGGGCTTGTGCTTGGCACGGTCGGCGAGCCCTACGACTTGCAGCGCCACCGCGACATTCTTGCGGCGCTGCGCGGCGGAGAGGCGGGTCAGGAGCAGCGGCAGCTCGACGTTGCCTTCGGCGCTGAGCACCGGCATCAGGTTGTAGAACTGGAACACGAAGCCGACGTTGTGTGCGCGCCAGTGCGCGAGCTGGCCGCTGGAGAGCAGGTCGATGCGGCTGCCGCCGACCACGATCTCCCCTGAGGTCGGCTTATCGAGCCCCCCGATCAGATTGAGCAGCGTCGTCTTGCCCGAGCCCGAGGGTCCCATCAGCGCGACGAAGTCGCCGCGGGGAATGTCCAGAGTGAGACCGTGCAGGACTTCGATTTTCTGCTTGCCGCGCTCATACACCTTGGTGACGCTGCGGACCTGAACCATGGACTCGGACATAGCAACCTCAGCTCATGAGAGGATGGATGAAGAGGATTGATCACGGCTTGGCGGCGGTCGCAGCCGCATCGTCCCTGAGTCCGGCGGGCGCGTCGACAATCACCGCCTCCCCGGGACTCACGCCGGCCAGCACCTGGCGTGAATCCCCGATCGCGCCTCCGAGGGTGACCGTGCGACGCTGCGCCCGGCGCTCCTTCAGCACGAACACGACGTCCCGGTCGCCTTCCTTGCGCAGGGCGGCGGCAGGCACCAGCACGCCCCGCGGTCGCTCCTCGCTCCGTGCGGCAGGCTTGTGCTCCTCGAGGAACGACACGCGCGCGCCCATGTCCGGCACGATGCGCGTGTCCTTGGCGTCGAGGCCGATGCGCACCTTCACGGTCGCCTTGGAGCGATCGGCGGTCGGGATGATGGCAATGACATGCGAGGGAATCCTCCAGTCGGGATAGGCGTTCAACACCGACTCCACCGGTTGCCCGGGTTGCACGCGGTTGATGTACGCCTCGTTGACGTCGACCTCGATCTCGAGCGAATCCATGTCGACGATCGTGCCGATGCCGGTGCGCGTGAAGCCACCGCCCGCGGAGAGCGGCGAGACGATTTCCCCCACCTGGGCGGCCTTGGCGATCACCACGCCCGTGAACGGTGCACGCACCGTGCAATAGCCGAGTTGCACCTGCGCCGAGCGCACCGCGGCCGCGGCGAGCTCGATCTGCTTGCGCTGCCCCAGCACCTGCGCCGCTCCGGTCTCGACCTGAGTGCGCGCCTGCTCCACGGCCTGTTGCGACACGAGCTTGCGCTCGACCAGATCCTCGGCGCGTTTCACGTCGCGCTCGCTCTGCGCCAGCTGCACCTGATATTGCACCAGCAGCGCCCGTGCCGACTTCAATTGCGCCTGCGCCTGGGCCAGCGCCGCGCGCTGGGCGGTGTCCTCCAGGCGTCCGAGCACCTGTCCCAGCTTGACGTGATCGCCCTCCTCGATCAGCACTTCGATCAGGGTGCCGGTGATCTGAGCCGAAACGGTCGCCTCGCGGCGCGCGGTGACGTAGCCGGTGGCATCGAGCACCGAGGCGTTGGCAGCGCCGCCGGCGAGCGGCTGCGCCATCACCGTGCGCACCGGCAGCGCCGCGCCGCCAGACAGGCCAAACCAGGCGCCGGCGCCGATCAGCGTAACGAGCAGCAGCGCGGCGCCGGCTATCCAGCGGCGACGCCCGGTACTGGAGCCACCGTCCCGGTGGGTGCGGTCGATGCGCAGCTGTCCCAACAGCGCCTGGTTTTCCGTGTCCGGTGGCATCGATCACATGGCTTGCGAAAGTCGGAAACGATATCACAGCCGTCGTGAATTGCAGTTCGTCCGGGCTTATACCGAGCACGCCGCGCCGCACACCTGTAGCCGCTGCCGGGGGCCCATGACAGGCGCATGACAAGTGGTCGCACCGCGCGCCGCTCCCCGCCCGAGCCTCAACCGGAAATGATCTGCGTCATGAGACGGCGCGCCTGGGTGAACTCAGGCGCGAGCAGCAGCGCGTGCTCGAGCGCGTCACGCGCCGGCACCGCTTCACCGTGGTCGAGCAGGTCGCGGGCCAGCAGCAGGTAGGCCTCGGCAGCGCCCCAGCCCGGCAGGCGCTCGGTGCCGGCCCGCTCGAGCTCGAATGCCGCTACCGCGGCGCGCAGCTTCACCAGCGCGCGCTCCTTGTTGCCCCCCAGCTGCGGCGCAAGCTGATAATCGCTCATGGCATCCAGCAGCAGCACGCGCGGATTTCGCCCCGCCAGCTGCAGTGCCCTGCCGATGTCCCGGCGTGCCCGGTGAGCGGCGTGCGATGACTGCGAGCCGTTCGCGTCACGAGGCGTCGCCAGGCACGCGGCCCGCAACGCCAGTGCTTCGGCAAAATCCTCCTGCACCGCGAGCGCCGTGTCCGCCTCGCTCACGCAGCGCTGCGCCAGTTGCGCCGCGGAGGCACCCGGCGCGGCGGTGGGGCGTTGTGCGGCGAGCTGCGCCAGTCGCCAGGCGAGCAGAGCCGCGTAGTAGCCGTGCAGCTTGTCGTGCGACTCATCCGCCGCCACCGCGTCCTCGAGGCTCCTGAGCGCACTCGCATCCTCGGTGTAATAACCGTACTGGATGCGGGCCTCGATATCGCGCCAGGTCGCGACGCGCGCCGCCCCCAGGCACACGGTCACGAGCGCACAAGCGCTGAGCGCGCAGCACCAGCCGCGCGAGCGCCGCACGCGATAGGGCCAGGGGCTGGTGTCGGGGCTGCTGCGCTGCAAGGGTCCGCCGTTCAGTAGAATGTGCGCGCGCATGCGAAACCATAGCACAGCCTCGCCGGCACGCTCCGCCTCGCCGGCGCCGGCGGCGCTGATCGATATCGGCGTCAATCTCGCGCACGACAGCTACGACGCCGACCGCGACGCGGTGATCGCTCGCGCGCAGGCAGCGGGCGTGGTGCAGATGCTGATCACCGGCTCGAGCCTCGCGAGCACGCAGCGAGCGCTGGCGCTCGCGCGCCTTCACCCGCTACGACTGTTTGCCACCGCCGGAGTTCACCCGCATCATGCGCTCGAGCTCACCGCGCAGCGCGCGGCCGAGCTCGAGGACCTCGCCCGGCAACCCGAGGTGGTGGCGGTCGGTGAATGTGGGCTCGACTACTTCAGGGACTTCTCGCCGCGCGATGCGCAGCGGCAGGCCTTCCACCGGCAACTCGAGCTCGCCGCCACAGTGGGCAAACCGGTGTTCCTTCACCAGCGCGATGCACACGCCGATTTCGCAGCGATCCTGCGCGAGCACGGCGCGCACTGGCGCGGCGTGGCGCACTGCTTCACCGGCTCCGGGCAGGAGCTGACGTGCTACCTGCAGCTGGGACTGGCGATCGGCATTACCGGCTGGATCTGCGATGAACGCCGCGGAGCGCACCTGGCCGCCCTCATGCCGCAGATTCCAGCCGAGCGGTTGCTGCTCGAGACCGACGCGCCCTATCTGCTGCCGCGCGATCTCAAACCCAGACCCGCCTCGCGGCGCAATGAGCCGGCGTATCTTCGCCAGGTTGCCGCCGCGGTGGCGCGCGCCCGCGGCGAGTCACTCGAGACGCTCGCGCGCTCGAGCAGCGCCGCGGCGCGCGCCCTGTTCGCTCTGCCCGAGCCTTGAGGCGGAGCTGCCTGAGAATCGACACGCAGATCTTCCCGTAAGTGGTTGTTATTTAAACGTATGAGGCCAACATGGATCTGAAAGGGCTGAGCGGCTCGATCGCAGCAACCTGGCAGAGCTCCATAGTCGAGCGGCTGGTCGCGTATGTGCGCATTCCCAACAAGTCGCCCATGTTCGATCCGCAATGGGAGCGCAACGGACACATGGAGACGGCGGTGCAGCTCATGGCGCAATGGTGCCGCGGGCAGCCGCTGACCGGGATGCGCGTGGAGGTGCGGCGCCTGCCCGGCCGGACGCCGCTGCTGCTGATCGAGGTGCCGGGCGAGCTGCCGGGGAGCGTGTTGCTCTACGGGCATCTGGACAAGCAGCCGGAATTCACCGGCTGGCTGCCGGGTCTGGGTCCCTGGGAGCCGGTGATCCGCGAGGGCAAGCTCTACGGCCGCGGCGCCGCCGACGATGGCTACGCGGTGTTCAGCTCGCTCACGGCGATCGCCGCGCTCAAGGAACAGAAGGTGCGCCTGCCGCGCTGCCTGGTGCTGATCGAGGCCTGCGAGGAGAGCGGCAGCGACGATCTGCCGGCGCACCTCGAGTCCCTCGGCGCAACCCTCGGGGACCCCTCGCTCGTGGTGTGCCTGGATGCGGAATGCGGCAACTACGAGCAGGTGTGGTGCACGACTTCGCTGCGCGGCAACCTGGTCGGCACGCTGCGGGTGCGCGTGCTCACTGAGGGCGTGCATTCCGGCATGGCTACCGGCATCGCGCCCACCCCGTTTCGCATTCTCGAGCAGCTCCTGGCCCGCATCGAGAATCCGCTCAGCGGCGATCTGCTGCTCGATGAGCTGCACGTGAGCATGCCGCGTGACCGGCGCGCGCAGGCGGCCGCCGCCGCGCAGGTGCTCGGGGAAGCGGTGGCCGGCAAGCTCCCCTGGGCGCAGGGCGTGCAGGCGGTATCGAATGATCCCATCGAGCTCATCATCAACAGCACCTGGCGCGGCACACTGGCGATCACCGGCGCGGAGGGCTTGCCCGCGCTCGGCTCGGCGGGCAACGTGTTGCTGCCCGAGCTCGCAGTCAAGCTGTCACTGCGGCTACCGCCGACGTGCGATGCGGCGCGCGCGACTGCCGCGGTGCGCGAGGCTCTGGTGCGTGACCCGCCCTATGGCGCGCAGGTCAGCTTCGATGCGGGCTCGGCGACCGGCGGCTGGAATGCGCCCGCGCTCGCACCCTGGCTCGAGGAGTCCATCAGCCGCGCCTCACGCGCGGTCTTCGGGCGGGATGCGGTGCACACCGGCTGTGGCGGGACGATCCCGTTCATGGGGATGCTGGGCGAGCGCTTCCCGCGCACCCAGTTCTTCATTACTGGCGTACTCGGGCCACATGCCAACGCGCATGGTCCGAACGAGTTCCTGCACATCGGTTACGCCACGCAGCTCACGACGTGCGTGTCGCTGGTGCTCGCGGATCACGCGCGCACGCTCGGCTGAAGTCCGGGCCCCGCGCGTTGCGCTTTAGCGCATCTCGGCCATGGAGCTGGGCTTGACGGCGTCCTTGATGCGCTGCCATGCCTCGCGGAAGCGCGCATCGCTCTCGGGCGGCGCCGCGAACTCGGTGGTGGGGAACTCGGAACGCAGCCCATCGAGCATCAGCGTCCACTTCGGCAGACCCTTGGGGAAGCGGCCGCGGCGCGTGAACACGATGCGTCCCTCGACCGGCACGTCTCCGGCAACCGCCTTGACCGCTGCGATCCGGTCGTACAGCTCGCCCTGCGGATTGGTGAAGGTGAAGCGGTGCGGGCCGTCCATGACCGTCCACTGCGCCATCTGGTCAGCGCCGAAAATGTTGCCTCTGACGTCGCGCAGGTCGATCACCACCACGCCGCGCGCGGTGAGCAGCAGGAAGTCGACGTGGAAGCCGCCTCCCATGCCGTCGGGCACCAGTATGCCGACCATATGATCCGCAGCCCCGCCGGTCACCGCGACCCGCAGCGCCTTGCGGGCGCGATACTGGCGGTACCAGCGCCAGGCCAAGGCCGCGCCGAAGCCGAGCGCGGCGGCGCTCGCGATCAGCACCCACGCGGTCGGCGGCAACTGGCTCAGATCATTCACTCGCTCAACTCCCCCAGCAGAGCGGTTCGCAGCGCGCTCAGCTCGGCGTCGATTTCAACACACTGCGTGGGACGCGCGAGCAGTTTCGCGAGCGCTTGCGGCACCGGCACCGCCCGGCCGATGAGCGGTTCGACGATCTCGCGGAACTTGGCCGGGTGCGCGGTCGACACCAGCACCCAGCGGCCCCGCTCGCGCGCCGGCTGCGGCAGCCGCTCCCAGGCGTGCGCCGCGGTCGCGGTGTGCGGACACCAGATCTGGCCGAATTGCCGATAGCCGGCGCGGATACGCGCACGAATCTCCTCATCCGTCACCGAGCAGGCACTGACCACGCTCCGCAGCTCCTCGAGGCGCGGAAACAGGGCGCGCAGGCGCTCCATGTTGCTCGGGTTGCCGACGTCCATGGCCGAGGCCAGCGTGGCGATGCTCGGGCGCGGCTGCCAGGCGCCGCTCGCCAGGAAGTCCGGCACGGCGCGGTTGGCGTTGTGCGCCAGCACCACCTCCCCGATCGGCATGCCCGTCTCGCGCGCCCACAGGCAGGCGAGCGCATTGCCGAGATTGCCGCTCGGCACGATGAACGAGGCGCGCTCGCCGTGGGTTCGCCAGATGCTCAAGCTCGCCGCCGCGTAATACACGCACTGCGGCAGCAGGCGTCCGAGGTTGATGCTGTTGGCCGAAGACAGCACCGAGCGCGCGTTCAGCTGCTCATCGAGGAACGCCTGCTTCACCAGGCGCTGGCAGTCATCGAACGTGCCCCGAACGCTGAGCGACCTGACATTGCCGCCCCAGCAGGTGAGCTGGCGCTGCTGCGTGGGGGACACCAGCCCCTTGGGAAACAGCACCGCAACCTCGACCCCCGGGCGCTCATGGAAGGCCGCCGCCACCGCGCCCCCGGTGTCTCCGGAAGTCGCGACCAGAATGGTGAGCGCACGCTCGCCGCGGCCGCGCAGACGCGCGAAGCAGGCCGCGAGGAAGCGGGCGCCGAAATCCTTGAACGCCGCGGTCGGACCGTGGAACAGCTCGAGCACCGAGAGCCTGCCCTGCCCCGGCAGAGCCACCAGCGGAGCCGGGAAGTTGAACGCCTCGGCGGCGATCGAGCCCAACAGCGGCGCGAGCGGATCGCCGGCCACGAAGGGTGCCAGGAGCCGCACGGCAACGCTCGCCAGGTCATTCGCCTCGAAGTCCGATGGCACGAGCCGCGGCCAAGTGACGGGCACGTACAACCCGCCGTCGGGCGCCAGGCCCTGAAGGACCGCGGCACTGAAGCCGGCGGCGGGAGCCTCGCCGCGCGAGCTGACAAACAGGGTTCTGTCCGTCATGGCGCGCTCATCCGATCAGCCGCGCCCCCGCCGATCGCACCTCGACGACCCAGGCATCGGTTGCGAGCGCGTGCCGCCCGAACGCGCCGCGCATCGCCCCCAGCACCGCCGGGGCCGCCGCCTCGGGAGCCCAGGCGAACATCGAGGGCCCGGCGCCGGAGATCGAGCAGCCGAGCGCTCCGGCCTCCATGGCGCCGCGGCGCACGTCCTGGAAGCCGGGAATGAGCGCCTGGCGCTGCGGCTCGATCACCACGTCCTCGAGGGAAGCGCGGATCATGTCCAGATCGTCGGTGTAGCAGCCGGAGATGAACCCGGCGAGGTTGGCCGTCTGCCACACGAAGTCCGACATCTGCACGCTGCCCCTGAGGATGGCGCGCGCCTGGCTGGTGGACAGGAACATATGCGGATGCACGATCACGGCGCGGATCGTGGACGGCACCGGGATCTGCTTCACGCGCGGATGATCGATGCCGACCGTGAGCACCAGCCCGCCGTAGAGCGATGGGGCGATATTGTCCATGTGACGCGCGCCACTCGCCACCGCTTCGCCCGCCATGGCGAACCCCAGCAGCTCGAGCAGGCTGCACGCCTGCGGCAACAGCGCGTTCGCCGCCACCACGGCAGCGACCGCCGAAGCCGCGGAGCCGCCCAGCCCCGAGCCGAGCGGGATCCCCTTGTCGATCTCCAGCGTGAAGCCAAACCCCAGGCGCCGCGCCTGCTGCATCGCCAGCAGCGCGCCCCCGGCGGTGTTGTCGCGCGGCTCCTGCGGCAGCTCCCCGGCGACGCCGCGCACCGCGCTGATGGCCACACCCGGCTCGGCGCGCCGCGTCACCGTCACGCGATCCCCGAGCGCCTCGACCGCAAATCCCAGGATGTCGAAGCCGATGGCGACGTTGCCCACCGAGGCGGGTGCGAACGCCGTCGCGCGCTCGAGCGCCGCCGCACTCACAGCCGCGCCCCCAGATAGGCGGCCAGCCGCAGCAGGTCGGCGAACACCCCGCCGGCGGTAACCTCCGGTCCCGCCCCCGGTCCCTGCACGATGAGCGGGTTGTCGCAGTAGCGCCGCGTCGCGAAGCGCACCACGTTGTCGGTGAGCGCGATGTTGGCAAACGCGTGGCGCACATCGAGCTCCTTGAGTCCCACGGTAGCCTCGCCCGAGGCACTCAGAGTGCCGGTGTAACGCAGCACCTTGCCGCGCGCGCGCGCCCCCTCCAGGCGAGCGGCAATGGCGGCGTCGTAACGGGGCAGCTGCGCCATGAACTCCTCGATCGAGCCTCCCGCGAGCTCCGCGGGCACCAGGCTCTCCACCTGTACGTCCTGCAGCTCCAGCGTCAGGCCCATCTCGCGCCCGAGGATGATGAGCTTGCGCGCCACGTCCATGCCCGACAGGTCATCACGCGGATCCGGCTCGGTGAAGCCGCGCCGGCGCGCGTCCTGCACGATCTCGGAGAAGGCCACCCGGCCGTCGTAGACGTTGAACAGATACGCGAGCGTGCCCGAGAAGATGCCCTCGATGCTGGTGATCTCATCACCGGTCTCGCGCAGGTCCCTGAGCGTATGCACCACCGGCAGCCCCGCGCCGACGGTGGCCTCGTACAGGTAGTGCGACGCGCCCGCGCGCCGCGCCTCCTGCAGGCGATGGTAGTAGGCGAGATCGGCGCTGTTGGCCTTCTTGTTCGGCGTCACGACGTGAATGCCGGCCGCGAGCCACTCGGCGTAGCGGCCGGCGATCGCCGCGCTCGCCGTGCAGTCGATCAGCACCGTATGCGGCAGGTAGTCGACGCGCACGTGCTCGACGAAGCGCGTCAGCTCGACTGCCGTGCCGTTGTCCCGGTAGCGCGCGCGCCACTCGCCCAGCGCCAACCCCGGGTCCGCGAGCAGCATGCGCTGCGAGCCGAGCACGCCGCGCACGCGCAGATCGAGCTGGCACTGCCGGCGCAGCCGCTCGCTCTGGGAGGCGAGCTGATCGAGCAGCACGCGGCCCACGGTTCCCGGACCGATCACGCCGATCGAAAGTGTGTGCGGCGACAGATACAGACCCGCATGCACCGCGCGCAGCGCGCGCGTGGCGCTGCGTCCCTCGACGGCCACGGAGATGTTGCGCTCGGAGGCGCCCTGGGCGATGGCGCGCACGTTGACGCCGGAGGTGCCCAGCGCGGTGAACACCTTGGCGGCGATTCCCGGTGTGCCGGCCATGCCGTCGCCGACCACCGCGAGAATCGCCAGATCCGGATCGACGTCGACGCTCTGGATCTGACCTTCCTGCAGCTCGTGCTCGAAGGCGCGCAGCACCGCGGTGACGGCGCGCTCCGCCTGCTCCTCGGGGATCGCACAGCAGATGGAGTGCTCGGAACTGCCTTGCGAGATGAGGATGACCGAAATGCCCGCCTCGCGCAGCGCACCGAACAGGCGATGGGCGGTGCCGGGTACGCCGATCATCCCGGTGCCTTCCAGGTTGACGAGCGCGACGCGCTCGATGCTGGTGATGCCCTTGACGGGCAGCGCCGAGGAGGGCCGGGCACAGATCAGGGTGCCCACCCCCGCGGGTGCGAAGGTGTTGCGGATCCAGATGGGGATACCGTCCTTGACCGCCGGCGCCATGGTCTGCGGGTGCAGCACCTTGGCGCCGAAGTACGCCAGCTCCATCGCCTCGCTGTAGGAGAGCGAGTCGATGACCGTGGCGTCGGGCACGCGGCGCGGGTCGGCCGACAGCACTCCATCGACATCCGTCCAGATGTGGATCTCGGACGCGCCCAGCAGCGCGCCGAATATGGAGGCCGAGAAATCGCTGCCGTTGCGTCCGAGGGTCGTCGGCACGCCGCGCTGGTTGGAGGCGATGAACCCGGTGATGATCAGGGTGCCGCTGAACTCGGCCGGCACCAGCGCCTGGAGGTTGGCGCGTGATTCGGCCCACTGGATGCCCGGACCCAGCGGCCCCCATTGCGCCACCACCACGCGCCGCGCGTCGAGCCACTGCACGGCGCCAGGGCGGCGCGCGCGCTCCTCGAAAAAGCGCTGGAACAGCAGCGTCGACCAGATCTCGCCGTAGCCTGCCACGACATCCCTGACGTTGTGGGCGGCGGCGCGGGTCAGCTTGACCGAATTCAGCACTCCCAGAAGATCGTGACAGTCGCGCTTGAGGGCCGCGAGGTACAACTGCGCGGCGGCCGGCGTCAGCAGCTCCTCGGCAATCCCCGCGTGCCGCGTGCGCAGCTGCGCGACCTCGCCGTGGTAGGCCTCATCCTGGCGCTCGGCGAGCGCCACCAGGCGCAGCAGCGCATCCGTCACGCCGCGGCACGCAGACAGCACCACCCCCAGACGGGCAGCTGGGGCCGATTCGACAATGGCCGCGACCTTACGGAAGCAGTCGGCGTCGGCGACGCTCGACCCCCCGAACTTGTGCACGACCCAGGGAGTGGGGTTGAGCATACGCCCGTGCGACTCTACTGACGCGCCCGCGCCTGCGCAACGACGGCGTGCATGCCCGCCGCCTCAGGCGCCCGCCCGCCGCGGGCGCAATGGCGCCGCCGGCGGGGGCCGCGGCTTGCGCACACGGCGCATGCTCGCCGCGCTGGCATAATCGTGCGCACGTGGAGACATTCCTGAGTCCGCTGCTGCCTCTGTTCGAGCGCGAGCGCGCCGCCGGCCGTGCGCTGGCGCTGGGCCTGCTCGTGCACACCGCCGGCTCGACCTACCGCAAGCCCGGCGCGCTCATGTTGATCGCGGCCAACGGTGAGTACTCCGGGCTCCTCTCGGGGGGCTGCCTCGAGACTGATCTGCGCGAGCACGCCCGTTCGGTCATCGTGAGCGGGGAGCCGCGCGCGGTGCACTACGACCTGCGCACGCCCGACGAGCTGCTGTGGGGCCTGGGGCTCGGCTGTGAAGGCGCCATGCACATACTGCTGCTGTGCGCAGGTCCACAGAATGACTGGCAACCCCTCGCCCATCTTGCCGGCGCACTCGCCGCGCACGCCGCCACCGCGATCGGCGTGGTGACGGAGTCCGCGCGGGCGGATCTGCCGGTTGGAACCCTGGCGCTGCCGAGCGGTGCACCGCGGCGCAGCGCAACGCCTGCGTTCGAGACACCGGCCGTGTACGCCGCGCTGGCGCAGTGCGCCAGCGACGGGCAGATCGGTTGGGTCGAAGGACACTCCCCGTCCTGGAGGCTGTTCGTGGTGCCGTTGTCGCTGCCGCCGCGGATTCTGGTACTCGGCGCCGGCCCGGACGCAGCACCGCTGGTGGATTTCGCGGCCCGCCTTCACTGGAAAGTCACACTCGTCGACCATCGCCCGGCGTACGCCGTCGCCGCACACTTCCCGTCCGCGGAGCAGGTCATCCTCGCCCGTCCGGACGCCCTGCGCGAGGCGCTCGATGTCGCACGCTTCTCCGCCGCCGTGGTCATGAGTCATCACCTGCCTTCCGACCTCGGCTACCTGCGCAGCCTCGCCGAGACGAGCATTGCGTACGTGGGATTGCTGGGGCCCGCCGTGCGTCGCGAGAAGCTGCTCTCGGATCTGGGTGCCGCCGCGCAGCGGCTGCGCCCCCGGCTGCATGCGCCCGTCGGCCTGCCCCTGGGCGGACGCACGCCCGAGTCGATCGCGCTCGCGATCGTCGCCGAGTTGCACGCGTTCGTGCACCGTTCTGTAATTTGTTAGTAAAGTCAATCCTTTATGCGCTACACTTCTTGTCACATCTCGTAGACCCGTGAGCTCTTGAACGAGATTCAGCACATCCGCGAGCAGCTCAGCGCCGAGCGCCAGCACGCCAGCGCCGTGGCCAACGCCTGCGCCACGGCATTTGCGCGTCGCAACGCCGTCGCGTTGAGCAGCGGCTCATCGCTGGAGGAATTCCGGCAGGCCTGCGTGGACTATCTGGTGTGCGTGCTCGCGTGGTTCGAGGAGCGCGACCAGCGCCTCACCGACCTGTGGGACGCACGCGCGACACCCGCGGATGAGGGGCGGCGCACACTCGCAGATGCGTTGGCGAGTCCGGGCCGCAGCCGCGAGGCGCTCGAGAAGCTCGAAGCGGCCCTGGCGCGCACGCCCGCACCCCAGGCGGACAGCCGCGCGCAGGAGAGCTGGCGCGAGTTCGCGCAGTTCTTCAACAGTGTGTGGAGCGCGCGCCGCGACGCCGTCGACGCCTGGCTCGCGGCGAACCCCAGAACCACCGACTGGCGCGTCATCGCAGGTATCGATGCCGACTCGATCCTCGAGGAGCGCCATCGCTACGCGCGCGTGCGCGCGGCCCTGCCCGCGGGTGCCTCGCTCGCCTTCCCGCGGACGCGAGGCTCGTAGCCCTTGTCGGCATCCGGGGGCAGCGGGCGCGTGGGGGATGGGTTGTACGCGGTGGTGCTGGCGGCCGGCGCCTCCACCCGCTTCGGATCGGCCAAGCAACTGGTGCGGGTCGCGGGACGGCCCCTGCTGCACACGGCAGTGACCCGGGCCGCCGAGGTCACAGGGAACGCTCTCATCGTGGTGCTCGGTGCGGGGGCGGCCGAGCTCGCCCCACTGTTGAAACACTCCCCCGGATCGCTGGTCGTGAATCAGGAGTGGCGCGAAGGCCTCGCCAGCTCGATCCGCGCCGGCGTCGCGCGGCTGCCGGCGAGCTGCACCGGGGTCATGCTGCTGCTCGCGGATCAGCCGGCGGTCACCACGGATGATCTGAAGCGCCTCGCCGGCACCTGGCGCAAGCAACCCCAGTACATTGCGGCCGCGCTGTACGCGGGAACCAGCGGCGTGCCGGCCATCTTCCCGCGCAGCGCGTTCCGCGATCTCGCCCAGCTGCGCGGTGACGTCGGCGCGCGCGCGCTGTTACGGCGCGGTGCCGACCGGGTGGTGCGGGTACCCATGCCCAGCGCGGCGCTCGACGTGGATACCCCCGAAGACCTGCTGGCGCTGGAGGCGCCCAAGTGAAGCCCGTGCACCGCGCGCCGCGCCGGTTTCGTCTCAGGTGCGCTGCCTGGAGCGCTGCACCGCCGCAAGGATGCGCTGCGCCTGGATGAGGTGGGGGCGATCGATCATCGCGCCCTCGAGGCTCGCGACACCGACGCCGGGCGCGGCAGCGAACGCCGCCACGACGCGGCGCGCGTGCTCCGCTTCCGCCGCGGTGGGCGTAAACGCGGCATTGATGGCGGCGATCTGCTCCGGGTGGACGGCGAGCTTGCCGCTGAAGCCGTCGCGGCGGGCACTTTCGAGCTCACGCTGCAACCCGGCCGCGTCGCGAAAGTCGGTGTGCACGCCATCGATGGCCTGAACACCGAGCGCCGCGGCGGTGAGGAGGCAGGTGGTGCGCGCCAGTTGGAACGTGAACGTCAGGGCGCCGCCGCCGTCGCGCTTGGCCACAGCGCCCAGCGCCGCGCTCAGGTCCTCCGCGCCCCAGGTAAGCCCCAGCAGCCGCGCCGCGGCGGCCCGCGCGGCGTGCAGCACGGCCGGATACTGCGGTAGTGCCAGGAGTCCCTGCGGTGTCTCCGTGGCTACGACCAGCAGGCGCGTCGCGCCGCTGGCCACACCGCGCCGGGTCTCGAGCGCCGTGACATGAGCCGCCGCCTCGACAATCTCCGCGGGCGCGGAGATCTTGGGCAGCACGATGCCCGCGGGGAGCCGCTCGGCGCACACACCCTCGAGGTCTTCGCGCAGCAGGCCGCTCGCGGGTGAGTTGACCCGCACCCACAGCCGCGGCCCGGAGCCGCCGGCGTGCGAGCGCAACAGCTCAGCCACCCGTGCACGCGCGGCCGGCAGGTTCGCCGCCGCCACCGAATCCTCGAGATCGAGGATCAAGGCGTCCGCCTCGGTGGCGAGCGCCTTTTCCTGCTTGCGTGCGCTGTCACCGGGAACGAACAGCAGCGAGCGCAGCGGCGCCATCTGCGGCTCTGCACTCACGCCGCCGGCCTTTTCATCATCAGCGCCGCGCGACGGCAGGAAGCGACCTCCTCATCGCGCTGGTTCCAGGCGCGCTGCTCGAACACCACGACGCCTGAGTCCTGGCGCGACTGGCTCTCGCGCTTGGATACCACCGTGGTGGTGACGTGCAGCGTGTCGCCGATCAGCACCGGGCGCGGGAACCGCACCTCTTCCCAGCCGAGATTCCCCAGGGTGGTACCGTAGGTGGTGTCGTAGACCGACAGCCCCACCATGAGGCCCAGCGTGAATACGCTGTTCACGATCCGCTCCCCGAAGGGGGTGCCCCTGGAGTACTCGGCGTCCAGGTGCAGGGCGGCCGGGTTCATGGTGAGGGCGCTGAACAGGAGGTTATCGGTCTCGGTCACGGTGCGCCTCACCAGGTGCTCGAAGCGCTGCCCTACGGCGAATTCCTCGAAATAAAGTCCCGCCACGCTCGCCTCCGGATAGCTGCGTCTCTAGTGTTGCATAGGCTCATAACCCCAGAAAGAGGTTCACCCAACCACACGGTATTTAGAGGCCTGGAACCGCCCGCCTATAGTCGGTTCACATGTACCAGTACGACCAGCTGGACCAGGCGTTTGTCGATCAACGGGTCACGGAATTCCGCGATCAGACGCGCCGCTATGTCGCCGGACAGCTGTCCGAGGATGAGTTCCGCCCGCTGCGGCTGCGCAACGGGCTGTACATCCAGCGGCACGCTCCCATGCTGCGCATCGCCATCCCGTACGGGCTGCTCGCCTCGCGTCAGCTCGCCAAGCTCGCCGACATCGCGCGCCGCTACGACCGCGGGTTTGGTCACTTCACCACGCGGCAGAACCTGCAGCTGAACTGGCCGAAGCTCACCGACGTCCCGGACATCCTGGCCGAGCTCGCCACGGTGCAGATGCACGCCATCCAGACCAGCGGCAACTGCGTGCGCAACGTCACCGCCGATCACCTGGCGGGCATCGCCCGTGAGGAGATCGACGATCCGCGGCCGTACTGCGAGATCATCCGCCAGTGGGCCACCCTGCACCCGGAATTCACCTACCTGCCGCGCAAGTTCAAGATCGCCGTGACCGGCTCACCGCAGGACCGCGCGGCCTCCGAGGTGCACGACATCGGGCTGCACATGGCGCGCGACGCGCAGGGTGACATCGGCTTCACGGTGCTGGTGGGCGGGGGTCTGGGGCGAGCTCCCATGATCGGGCAGGTGATCCGCGATTTCCTGCCGCTGGCGGATCTGCTGTCATACCTGGAAGCGATCCTGCGGGTCTATAACCGCCACGGCCGGCGCGACAACCTCAACAAGGCGCGCATCAAGATACTGGTCAAGGCCCTGGGGATCGAGCGCTTCCGCGAGCAGGTGGAAGCCGAGTGGCAGCTCGGGCGCGCGAGCGCGGCGCGCCTGCCGGCCGAGGAAGTCGCGCGGGTGCGCGGCTTCTTCAAACCCCAGCCCTACGTGGCACTCGAGGACTTCGACGCCAGCGCCGGGCGCGAGCCCGCCTTCCAGGCCTGGTATCGCTACAACACCCGTCCCCACCGCGTGAGCGGCTATCGCGCGGTGTTCGTGTCGCTCAAGGCGCACGGACAGAACCCGGGGGACATGAGCTGCGAGCAGATGGAGGCGGTCGCGGCGCTCGCCGAGCGCGTGAGCTTCGGCCTCATCCGCACCACCCACAATCAGAACCTGTTGCTCGCGGACGTGCGCCAGAGTGAGCTGTACGAGGTGTGGCTCGAGCTCGCGCGCCACCAGCTGGCCATGCCCAACATCGGCACGCTCACGGACATGATCGCCTGCCCCGGGTTGGATTTCTGCTCGCTCGCCAATGCCGGCACGCTCGGGGTGGCGAAGCAGATCCAGGAGCGCTTCGATGATCTCGACTACCTGTACGACCTGGGCGATATCGAGATCAAGATGTCCGGCTGCATGAACGCCTGCGGGCATCACCACGTCGGCCACATCGGCATTCTCGGCGTCGACAAGCACGGCGAGGAGTGGTACCAGATCACCCTCGGCGGCTCGGCCAACGGCTTCACGGCGCTCGGTGAAGTCATCGGTCCCTCGGTGCCGAAGACCGAAGTGGCAGCGACCATCGAGCGAATCGTCGAGGCGTATCGCACGCTGCGCGCCGAGGGCGAGCGCTTCATCGACACGTTCCGCCGCGTGGGCCTTGCGCCCTTCAGGGAGAGCGCCTATGCGACGCGTCCTGCGGCGGCGTGAGATGGTCGCGGACGACTGGATTCACTTCGGCGAGGAGGCCGCCATTGGTGCGGCGCTGATCGTGCCGCTCGCGGAGCTGCGCAAGGACCCGGAGCGCTGGTGGCAGTGGTCGGGGCGACTCGGCGTGCGCATCACCCCCATCGATCGCGTGGAGGAGCTCGCCGAGGAGCTGCCGCGGCTGGACCTGGTGGCGGTGGAGTTTCCCAACCCCAGCGACGGCCGCGGCTACTCGCAGGGGCGCCTGCTGCGCGAGCGCCTGGGGTTCAGGGGCGAGCTGCGCGCCGTGGGCGCCGGCGTGCGCCAGGACCAGGTGTTCCTGCTCGCGCGCTGCGGCTTTGATGCCCTGGAGCTGGCCGAGGGTGAGGATGCGCAGGGCGCGTGCCGCGCGCTGCAGCGCTATGACGTCGCCTACCAGCCGGGATCGCCCCAAACGGCCATCCGCAGGCAGCGCTTCTTTGCACCGCGGGGCTAGCGCCGTGCTCTAGCGCTGCGGCAGCGTGGTATCGGCAAACAACTGGTTCACCTCCTCGGCCGAAGCAGCGCGATGCGCCCGCTCCACCAGACGCTTGTCCAGGTGCGGTGCCAGCAGCTGCGCAAACTCATACATGTACTTGCGTAACAGCGTGCCGCGGCGAAAACCGATCCAGGTGGTGTGCGCCGCAAACATATGCGAGGCGTCGATCGCCGTGAGGTCAGGGTCGCGCTCATCGACCGCCATGTGCGCGACGATGCCGACCCCCAGCCCGAGGCGCACGTAGGTCTGGATCACGTCCGCGTCGCGTGCGGTGATGGCGATGTTGGGCGTCAGCGCCGCCCTGGCAAAGGCTTCATGGAGCGACGAGGGCCCGGTGAAGCTGAACGTATAGGTGACCAGCGGGTACGCGGCCAGCGCCTTGAAGGTCAGCCGTGCGCCGTTGGCCAGCGGATGGCCCTTCGGCACGATGACCGTACGATACCAGCGGTAACAGGGCAGCAGCGTCAGATCGGAGAACAGCGCTTCCGAGCCGGTGGCGATGGCGCAATCGATACGATCGCTCGCCACCATCTCCGCGATCTGCTCGGAGGTGCCTTGATGCAGATTGAGGCGCACCTGCGGGTAGCGGGCGCGGAATTCCCGGATCACATCCGGCAGCACGTAGCGCGCCTGCGTATGGGTGGTGCCGATCGACAGGCTCCCCTTACCCTCATCGCGCAGCTCGGTCGACAGGTGGCGGATGCTCTGCGCTTCCTGCAGGATGCGCAGCGCCCGATCGATCACCTGCTGCCCTGCCGGGGTGATGCGGGTCAGATTGCGTCCCTCGCGTACGAAGATCTGAAACCCCAGCTCATCCTCGAGGAGCTTGATCTGCTTGCTCACGCCCGGCTGCGAGGTGTGCAGCTTGTGGGCCGCCGCCGTGATGTTGAGCCCGTTCTGGGCGACGGCGGCGAGGTAACGCAACTGGTGCAGCTTCATTGGCCCAAGCCTAACCCAACCGGCACCGTCCTGTTACCGGTCCATAACCACCGCGCAGCCCCTCAGAAGCAATCATTCCTTCTGTGAGACGCGGGGGCGTCGTTATAGTCCCAGCACCATGGGAGACCTGGCGGCGCTCGAACTGGAAGACAAGGCGGCGGCGGTGCGCACGCAGCTGGCCGACGCCTTGGGCCAGCACGGGCGGCTCGTCTACTCGAACAGCCTGGGCGCCGAAGCCATGGTGCTCACCGACATCATCTGGTCGTACCTGCCGCAGATCGACGTCTTCAGCATCGATACCGGCCGCCTGTACGAGGAGACTTATGAGCTCCTCGAAAAATTGCAACGCCGCTACCAGCGCACCGTCCGCGTCGTCTACCCGGACGCCCGGGCGCTCGAGCGGCTGGTAGCGCAGCAGGGTGTGAATGGCTTCTATCACAGCCTCGAGGCGCGCCTCGAGTGCTGCCGCGTGCGCAAGGTGGAGCCCTTCAAGCGCGCCATCGCGGGCTACCCGGCCTGGATCACAGGCGTGCGCCGCGAGCAGTCACCGGCCCGTGCGCACGGCCAGGCGCTGGAGTGGGACACGGAGCACGGCCTGTTCAAGATCAGTCCGCTCCTCGACTGGACCGAAGCGCAGGTATGGCAGTACATCCGCGCGCGCCGGCTGCCGTACAATCGCCTGCACGATCGCCAGTTTCCGAGCATCGGCTGTTCCCCGTGCACCCGCGCGATTCAGCCCGGCGAGAGCCGCCGTGCCGGCCGCTGGTGGTGGGAGCGAGCGGAGTCCCGCGAATGTGGCCTGCATCCCAGAGCGCCTCCCGCGGCCGTGCCGGCCTGAGCCACGGAGCGGGGGGCATGGACTATCTGCCGGTGTTTCTGCGCCTCCACGCCCAGCCGGTCGTGGTGGTGGGCGGCGGTCAGGTGGCGCTGCGCAAGGCGCTGTGGCTGCGCCGGGCGGGCGCGCACGTGAGCGTGGTAGCGCCGCACCTGCACCCCGAACTCGGGCAGCAGGTCGCCCGCGGTCAGCTCGCGCATATCGCCGCGGACTTTTCCTCCGCACAGCTCGCGCACGCGGTCGCGGTCGTCGCCGCGACCGATGATCGCACGATCAACGCCGCGGTCGCAGCCGCCGCGCGCGAGCGGCGCGTGCCGGTCAACGTAGTGGATGACGCGGAGCTGTCGAGCTTCATCTTTCCCGCCATCATCGATCGTTCCCCGATCGTGGTCGCTGTGAGCTCCGCCGGTCACTCTCCGGTGCTGGCGCGGCGCGTGCGCGAGCAGATCGAGGCACTGCTGCCCGAACGTCTCGGCGTGCTCGCGCGCTTCATGGGCGCGCGGCGCGAAGCGCTGCGACGTGCGCTGGCACCGCGAGCGCGCCGCGCGCTCTGGGAGCGGGTCGCCTCCGGTCCCGTCGCCACGCACGTGCTGGCGGGAGATGAGCCGCGGGCCGAGCGCGCCCTGGCGCGCGAGCTGCTCGCCTCCCGTCTCAGCGCACCGCCTGCAGCAATCGGCGAGTCGCTCGGCGAGGTGTACCTCATCGG
>DATKEZ010000161.1:0-3459 GCA_035511775.1 Steroidobacteraceae bacterium
GACCAGTCGTAGGCCCAGGGCTGCGCGCCGCGCAGCGCCTCCGGCTCATCGACGTAGCGCGGGATGACGTGCGCGTGCAGCGCCGGCTCCTGGTTGCCGAAGATCGCGTAGTTGATGCGCGTGGCTCCGGTCACCTTGAGCAGCGCATCGCCCAGGCGCGACATGTCGGAGAGAAAGGCGATGCGCTCACGGGCGCCGAGCGCGTTGAGATTCGGCACCACCGGATCCGGCAGCAGCACCGCGTAGCCGCGCACGAACTGGCGCTCCCCGAACACCGCCCAACCCGAGAACAGGCGCGCGATCACGCGCGGATCGCGTCCCTCGCGGGCGGCGATCACCTGCGCATGGATGGCGGTCCAAGGCTCCGCTAAGACTTCGTTCTTCATGGGGCGCCCGGTGAACGGAACGCGAAATATACCGCACCCAGAATGCACACGGCCGCCCACAGGTAGTCGAGCTTCAGCGGCTTGTGCATGTACAGCACGGCGAACGGCACAAACACGCCGAGCGTGATCACCTCCTGCAGGATCTTCAGCTGCGGCAGGGACAGCTGCGTGTAGCCGATCCGGTTGCCCGGCACCTGCAGCAGATACTCGAAGAAGGCGATGCCCCAGCTCACCAGTGCCGCCAGGTACCACGGCCGGCCGGCGAGATTCTTCAGATGTGCGTACCAGGCGAACGTCATGAAGACGTTCGAGGCCATGAGCAGCAGGGTCGCGGAAATGACCGGGTTCACTGATCAGGTCCTGAAGCAGCGACCCCGAGGTCCCGCAGTGCGGTGAGCGTGCTGCGGTAGCCGCCGTGCACGATACCGCGCCAGCCGCGCGCGCGCGCGCCGGCGACGTTGTCCACCCGGTCGTCGACGAACACCGTGGCCGCGGGCTCGAGGGCAAAGCGCCGCTCGGCCTCGGCATAGATGCCGGCGTGCGGCTTCATGACACCCGCGAGGTATGACGGCAGGGCTCCATGCCCGATGGCGTGCAGGCGGTATTCGCGCGCCAGATGGGCCCAGTGCAGCTCGCCGATGTTGGACAGGAGGAACACCCGGTGACGCTCGCTCAGGCGGTGGGCCAGGTCGATCATCGGCGGCTCGAGCTCGAACATGTCCACCCAGTGCGCATGCGTCTCCTCGAGCGACACGGGCTGGCGCGCCAAGCCCGCCAGGCGCTCGAGGAGCCCGCGGCCCGGCAGGCGCCCGCATTCATGATCCGCGAGCCCGATGCGTTCCATCAGCGTGTCGCGATCGGCCACTTCCGCGCCGTGCGCAGCGAGGTGCCCGAGGATCGGCCGGTAGTTGAGGCGCACCAGCACCCAGCCGACGTCGAACACGATATTGCGGATCAAGCGCTCACGCTACCCGTGTCGCCCGGGCCCAGGTTGACTGACACCACGGTGGCTTTGGGAAAGAAGTTGAACTCCGAGGCGCTCGCCCAGGTGTAGGCGCCCATGGCGCGGCCGACCACCAGGTCTCCGGCTCGAAGCTGCGGCAACATGAGGTTCTCCGCGATCACGTCGATGCTGTCGCAGGTCGGCCCCGCGAGCACCGACGGCAGCCGCTCGCTCCCCTCGCGCAGCGCTTCCACCGGGTAGCGGGCGTGATCGAACAGCTGCCCGCTGTAGGAGCCGTACAGCCCGTCGTCGAGGTAATACCACCAGTGTCCCTCGCGCCGCGCGCGCCCCATCACCGAGGCCACGCCGATGGCGGACGGACCCACGATGTAGCGCCCCGGCTCGGCGATCACCCGCACGCGCTTCGGCAGGCGCGCCATCGCCGCGCGCAGCGGTGCGCAGAAGCGGCCGATCTCCTGGACCGGCTGCCCATACTCGATGGGGAAGCCGCCGCCGATGTCGAGCGTATCGAAGGCACCGAGCTTCTCGCGGCGCGCCGCCGCCATCAGCCTGGCGCACGCCGCCAGCGCCTCGACGTGCTTGCCGGCGTCGGCGGTCTGCGAGCCGACGTGGAACGATAGGCCGCGCACCCCGATGCCCAGATCGGCGGCGAGCCGCGCGAGCGGCAGCAGGTCCTCCGGATCGCAGCCGAACTTGCGCGACAGATCGCACACCGCGCCGGGGGCGCGGAACGACACTCGCAGCAGCAGTTGCGCCGCCTCGCCAAGGCGCGCGAACTTGCGCACTTCATCGGGATTGTCGGCGACGAACAGGCGGACTCCGAACTGCAGCGCGTTGGCGATGTCCTGCTCACGCTTGATGGGGTGGCTGTGAATGCAGCGCTCCGGCGCTACGCTCAGGCGCTGCACCAGCTGCACCTCGCCGGTGGTGGCGAGATCGAGGAAACCGCCCTCCGCGATCACGGTCTGCACCACCGCCGGATGCGGCATGGGTTTCAGGGCATAGTGCAGATCGACTCGCGGCAGAGCCTTGCGAAGCTTGCGGAACTGCACGCGCACGCGCTCGCAGTCGAGGATCAGCAGCGGCGAGCCGAACTCCCTGACGAGGCGGCGGACCTGCGCGGGCTGGAATGGGTCGATGAATCGCGGGCGGCGCACCTGCGGGAGTTTACGGCAGCACCGCCGTGGCGCCGGTGCCGTCGTCGCTCTCGGCGACGCTGGTCGCGGCGCGCAGCAGCCGATCGCGGATCGCCTCCCAGCGCTCCCCGTCCGGTACCGCCTGCACGAGAATGTGCTGGCAGCCGGCCTTATCCAGAGTACGCAGATTCGCGTACAGATCGCGGCCATAGCTCTCGGGCCTGCGTCCGGCGTTGATCCAGGTGACGTACTTGTGGGCGCGCAGCGGCAGGCGCTGCGCCAGCACCGCCACGCGGCGGGCGCCGGTGGAGGCTGCATCCGCCTGCGCGTCGATCTCCCCTGCGGGCACGATGGTCATGGCGGTGGTGGGCGCGTAGTGCGTCGGCGTGCCACCTGGCACTCGCGGGGAGCGGCTGTCGGCGCCGCTCACCAGCTCGCCCACCACCTCCCGCAGCTGCGTCGCCGTGACACTGCCCGGCCGCAGCAGCCGCACACCCCCGTCTTCAAATGACACGATGGTCGACTCGAGCCCGATCTGGCACTCCCCGCCATCGAGGATCACGCGTGCCGCCTCGCCCAGCTCCTCGCGCACGTGCTCGGCACGGGTCGGGGACAGGCGCCCGTAGCGGTTGGCGGAGGGAGCGGCGATGCCGCCGCCGAAGGCGGTGAGCAACTGCTGCGCCATCGGATGCGCCGGCACACGGATCGCAATCGTGTCCTGGCCACCGGTGATGACGTCGTGCACGCTGGCGGCCCGCGGCATCACCATGGTGAGCGGTCCCGGCCAGAAGCTCTCGGCGAGACGCGTCGCGGCCTCGGGAACTTCACGCACCCAGCGGTGCAGGAAGCGCGGGCTGTCGAGGTGCACGATCACCGGATGGTGCGGCGGACGTCCCTTGGCCTCGAAAATCTTCACTACGGCGGCCGGGTTCTGGGCGTTCGCGCCGAGGCCATAGACGGTCTCGGTCGGAAA
>DATKEZ010000162.1:0-1350 GCA_035511775.1 Steroidobacteraceae bacterium
GCCGCCAGCGCGCCGTTCTTGGTGGCGCCGAAGGACAGCACATCGATGCCGGCCCGCCAGGTGATATCGCCCGGATGGCAGTTGAGAAACGCGACCGCATTGGCGAGACGTGTCCCGTCCATGTGGACCTTGAGGCCGCGCTCATGGGCGGTCTGCGCGAGCTGCGTCAGCTCCTTCCTGCGATAGGCCGTGCCGGCCTCGGTCGCCTGGGTGACCGACAGCACCGCCGCCTGCACGGTGTGGAGGCTCAGCGGGTGGGCGGCGAGTGTGGTGCGAAAACGCTCCGGCTCGAGGCGGCCGTGCTCGCCCGGCAGCAGCACGAGCTGCGCGCCGCCGGTAAAGAAACCCGGCGCGCCGCACTCGTCGGTGACGATGTGCGCCTCCTCGTGCGCGAAGATCGCGCCGTAGGGCGGGCTGAGTGTGGCGAGACTCAGCGCGTTGGCGGCAGTCCCCGTGCTCACCACGAAGGCGCGCACGTCCGTGCCGAAAAAATCGCTGCAGGCCCGGTCGAGCCGGCTGGTCCATTCATCGCCGCCGTAGGCGGGCACCCGCCCGTCGTTCACTGCCGCCATCGCCGCCAGGATTTCCGGGCAGGCGCTCGCCGTGTTGTCGCTTAAAAAACGCACCGGCCAACTCCTTGTCGATCAGTCAATACGCCAGCGGAACGACCACGCTCCGAAGGCGAGAAAGGCGAGCGCGGTCGCGCCGAGGAACAGCAGGTGCGGCGCAATCTGCGTAAGTCCTGCACCATCGAGCATCACGGCGCGCGCGGCATCCAGCACGTGCGTGAGCGGAAAAACGTGCGCAACCCACTGTACCCAGCGCGGTGAGCCCTCGAGCGAGAACCAGATTCCCGACAGCAGCATCATCGGCCAGGTGAGCAGATTGAGCAGTCCGCCGACCAGTTCTTCGCTCGAGAAGCGTGCCGCGATGGTGAGCCCGAGCGCAATCATGGACAGTGCGCCGATGATCGCGAGCAGCAGCAACAGCAGGGTGCTGCCGGCGTTGTGAAAGCCGATGATGGCAGCGATGCCGGTGTACAGGATGACGGTCACGAACAGGATGAGGCCGAGGCGGGATATGACCTGGGCGCTCAGAAACTCGAAGGCGGTGAGCGGGGTCGCGTGCAGCCGCTTCAGAAACCCGCTCTTGCGGTACCGCAGCACCACGTAGCCGACGCCGAACAGGCAGCTGAACATCATGTTCATGCCGAGAATGCCCGGGAACAGCCAGTCGACGTAACGCAGCGCGGCGCCGGTCACCGGCTGGCGGCGCGCGCTCGGCTCGGCAGCGAGCAGCAGCTTCTCGAGGATGTAACCCTTGGGTGAATCGGTATTCACCCAGTAACGC
>DATKEZ010000163.1:0-9881 GCA_035511775.1 Steroidobacteraceae bacterium
GCCCTGCTCGCCGAACAGTACCTCGAGCACTTCGACGGCATGTCCATCGGCTCGAACGACATGACCCAGCTCACCCTGGGACTGGACCGCGACTCGGCCATCATGGCGCCCCACTTCGACGAGCGTGATGAAGCGGTGCGCAAGCTCCTGGCGATGGCTATCAGCGCCTGCCGCAAACACCGCAAGTACGTCGGCATCTGCGGCCAGGGTCCCTCGGATCACCCCGACCTGGCGCGCTGGCTGCTCGATCAGGGCATCGAGAGCATGTCCCTCAACCCCGATACGGTGGTGGAGACCTGGCTGTTCCTCGCCCAGGCGCCAGCGCCCGGCCGGGCCTCCTGACACCCCGGGCCGCGCACCCGTGGCACGGCCTCAGGCGCTGCCGGTACCGGTGTAAGCCGGCGCGAACAACCGCGCGCGGTAGTGCCGCAGCTCACGGATCGATTCGTGGATATCGGCGTGCGCGAGGTGGGTTCCCTGCTTGAGGAAACTCTCGGCCACCGACGGCGCCCAGCGGCGTGCCAGCTCCTTGAGCGTGCTGACGTCGAGATTACGGTAGTGGAAGAAGCCTTCGAGCTCGGGCATGCAGCGCGCGAGAAAGCGGCGGTCCTGGCAGATGCTGTTGCCGCACATCGGCGAGCTGCCGGCGTTGACCAGCGGCGCGAGGAACTCGAGCGTGCGCTGCTGCGCCTCGGCGACGCTGGTGCGGCTCGCGCGCACCCGCGCCAGCAGGCCCGAGGAGCCGTGCTGGCGCTGATTCCAGTCGTCCATGCGCGCGAGCACCTCATCGGGCTGATGGATGGCGAGCACCGGGCCATCACCGATGAGCTCCAACTCCCGGTCGGTCACCACGGTGGCGATCTCGATGATCGAATCGGTGTCGGGCTTCAGACCCGTCATCTCCAGATCGATCCAGACCAGATAGTCGCCGCTCGGCATGGGCGCGTGGGTAGTGATAGCGTGTATTGACCGCGCAACAGGCAATCCAAGTGTAGCAGACGACCGCTCACCCGCCGCATGAAGCAGACTCTGGTTGGACGCGTGATCGCCACCTTCGGCCGGCACCTGCTGGTGCGCGACGCCGACGGCCAGGAAGTGCGGGCACGTCCGTTCGGGCGCGCCCTCACCGTGGTGTGTGGCGACGAGGTGCGCTGCCGCCTCGATGCACGCCACGATGAGGTGCACGTGGTGGAAGTGCTGCCGCGGCGCACGGCGCTGTATCGCGCCAACGCACGCGGCGGCGCCGAACCGGTGGTGGCCAACCTCACGCGGCTGCTGGTGGTGCTGGCACCGCTCCCCGCACCGGACCTGTTCGTCGTGGACCGCTATCTGGCGGCCGCCACCGCCGCCTCACTCCCCGCAACCCTGGTCGTGAACAAGAGTGACCTCGGCATCGATGAGGCGCTTACCGCCGAGCTCGCGGTGTACCGCGCCGCCGGCTACGGCATGGTGACCTGCTCGGCCGATAGCGGCAGCGGGGTTGCCGAGCTGTGTGCCGTCCTGACGCCCGGCGCGCTGGCCGCCCTGGTCGGACAATCCGGGGTCGGCAAGTCCTCGCTGGTGCGCCGGATCCTGCCGCAGGCGCAGGTCGCGATCGGCGCACTGGTGCGCGCGGAGGATGGTGGACGGCACACCACCACCGCCGCGCGCCTGTTCGATCTGCCACACGGCGCCGCGCTGATCGATTCCCCCGGCGTACGCGACTTTGCCCCCGCCGCCGCGGCACTCGATGAGCGCACCCTCGGCTTCGTCGAGGTGGAGCGCCTCGCTCCCGGGTGCCGTTTCAGCGATTGCCGCCACCTGCGCGAGCCGGGATGCGCGGTGCGCGCGGCAGCCGCGGACGGTGCGCTGCATGCGCGCCGCTACGAGAGCTACCGGCGGCTGCGCCGGCTGCGCGAGGAGTTGAGTGCGGCGCGCGGGCCGCAGCGCCGGCGCTAACTGACCGACTGGCGCCCGGCGAGCGCGTGCGCCAGCGTGCCGCCGTCGACGTACTCGAGTTCGCCCCCGACGGGTACGCCATGGGCGATGCGGCTGGCGCGGATGCCGCGCCGCGCGGCGAGCTCGCCGAGGAAATGGGCCGTCGCCTCGCCCTCGACCGTGGAGTTGGTGGCGAGGATCAGCTCGCGCACCCCGCCCTGCGCCAGGATCGCCTCGAGCTCGCGCACGCCGAGCTGCTCGGGCCCGATGCCATCGAGCGGCGACAGGTGCCCCATGAGCACGAAGTAGCGGCCACGGTAGCTCCCGGAGGACTCGATCGCGACCACGTCGGCGGGCGACTCGACCGCGCACAGCAGCGCCGCGTCGCGCTGCGGCGCCGCGCAGATCGCACACAGCTCCCCCTCGGTGAGCATGCGGCAGCGCCGGCAGCGGGCCACCGACTCAAGCGCCGCATCGAGCGCCTCGGCCAGCGCGCGCGCCCCTGGCCGGCCCTCCTGCAGCAGGTGAAACGCCATGCGCTGCGCAGTCTTGGGCCCGACTCCGGGCAGGGTGTGCAGCGCGTCTATCAGACGGGCGAGATGCGGCGAATGCTTCATCGCGCGCACTTCAAAACGGCAGTTTCATTCCCGGCGGCAGCTGCAGTCCCGCGGTCAGGCTCGCCATTTTCTCCTGCACGCGCGCCTCGACCTTGTGCACGGCGTCGTTGGCCGCGGCCGCGATCAGATCCTCGAGCATCTCGCGATCCTCGCCGCTGACCGCCGGCTCGATCTGCACGCGCTTCACTTCGTGACGGCCGCTCATGGTCACCTTCACCATGCCGCCACCGGCTTCGCCGACCACCTCGATGGTGCCGATCTCAGCCTGGGCCTTCTGCATGTTCGCCTGCATCGCCTGGGCCTGCTTCATCAGGTCGTCGAAGTTGCCACGCATGAGAGTCACTGCCTGTCAGGCGCTGTGCGCCCGGATTGGAGTCATTTTACCGGACGCACGCTGTCGGGCAGCACGGTTGCACCGAAGCGCTCGCGCAGCCCCTGTACGCCCGGATCGGCCTCGAAGGCGCGCCGTGCGGCTGTCAGCTCCTGCTCGGAGACGCGCCGGGCGAGAAGCGCCGGGGTCTCGGCGAGCGCACCCCCGACCTGAAACTCGAGGCGCACCTGTTCGCCGTAGTAGCGCGACAGTGCCTGGGCCAGCTTTTCCTCCTGCGCCGGCGTGCGCACCGGCTGGTTGCGCGCCTCGAGCGCCAGACGCACGACCCCGCCCTGGCGGCCCACGAACACGCAGTGGCTGGCGAGCTGGCGCGCCGCGCCCGAGAGCTCCAGCGCGTTCACGATGGTCGCCCAGGGACCCGCGTCGGGGGCGCTCGCGGCCTCGGCAGGCCCGCCGGCGCCGGCGGGGCTGCCGGCCGCGGCAATGCCGCCGGCCGCGGCGCTCGTCGCCGCGCGCGCGGCGGGATCCGCCGTGCCCGGGCGCGAGCCGCGGGACTCGCCCGCCGGGCGGAAGGCGATCATCCGCAGCAACGTCATCTCGAAGCCGGTGCGCGGCTCGGGAGCGAGCCCGAGATCGCGCTTACCCGTGATCGCGGCCTGATAGAACAGCTGCACGTCCTCGGGGCTCAGGGCACGTGCGAGGGGCTCGAGTAACTCGGGGGTGTACAGCTCATCGCCCTCGTAATCGCTCAGCGCCTGCTTGAGTCCGATGCGCACCAGGAGCGCCGCCAGCTCATCGAGCACCTGCGCGTAATCCGGGGCGAACTCCTCGAGCGAGTGCGCACAGCGCACCAGGGCGGCGGTGTCGGCGGCCGCCAGCAGTTCCACGATCCGCACCACGTGATCGCGCGAGATGGTGCCCAGCATCGCGCGCGCCTGTGCCTCGCCCGCCTGCCCGCCACCGAAGGCGATCAGCTGATCCAGCAGCGAGAGCGCGTCGCGCATGCTGCCGTCGGCCGCCTGTGCCACGAGCTTCAGGCCGGCGGCGTCGAACCCGACCCCCTCCTGCTCGAGTATCCGGCGCATGTGAGCCGCAATGTCCGCGACCGGCAGCCGTTTCAGGTTGAACTGCAGGCAGCGCGACAACACGGTCACCGGCAGCTTCTGCGGATCGGTGGTCGCGAGCAGGAACTTCACGTGTGGCGGCGGTTCCTCGAGCGTCTTCAGCAGCGCGTTGAACGAGTGTGTCGAGAGCATGTGCACCTCGTCGATGAGGTACACCTTGTAGCGGCCGCGTGCCGGGGCGTACTGCACGTTATCGAGCAGCTCGCGCGTGTCGTCCACCTTGGTGCGCGAAGCCGCATCCACCTCGATGAGATCCGGAAAGCGGCCGGCGTCGATCTCGCGGCAACTCGCGCATTCACCGCACGGCTCGGCCGTGACGCCCCGCTCGCAGTTGAGGCACTTGGCGAGGATCCGTGCGATGGTCGTCTTGCCGACGCCGCGCGTGCCGGTGAACAGGAACGCGTGATGCACACGTCCGCTGTCGAGCGCGTTCACGAGCGCACGCCGCACGTGCTCCTGGCCGATGAGCTCGGAGAATTTCTTCGGGCGCCATGTGCGCGCCAGCGCGGTGTAGCTCATGAACGGTCCCAAAATGCGCGAGCGTTGGAGGCGGCCCGCACCAGCTTAAGCTCCGGCACCCGACATCGCCGCTGCCGCTGCTGCCTTCCGGCCCTGACGGGATTCACGACTGGTCGTCGCGGAGAAACCGATGCGGGCCACCATATCTTCATCGATCCCGCCGGCAAAAGGCGTGGCTTTTGCCGGCGCACAGCGGGCCGGTTACGGCACGCAGGAGATCTGGCGGAGAGGGTGGGATTCGAACCCACGAACACCCGTTGAGATGTTACTGGAATTCCAGTCCAGCGCCTTAGACCGCTCGGCCACCTCTCCAATCAATTACTTACCGGAGCCTTTCAAAAAAGGCGGCGCATGATAAGGCATCCGGTCGCGGCCCGCATCTAAGCCTGCCGCGGCGGCGCGGGCTGGCGGACCTTGAACGGGGGCGGCTCATCCAGACACGGCTCCTTGCCCTTGCGCGCCGGAGGCGCCGGCTCGTTGAGCGCCGGTATGCGCAGCGCGTTGCCGGTCTCGGGGGGATCCAGTCCGGCGGGAATCTTCAGCGGCGCCACGCTCTTCGCGCCCATGTACGGCTGCGCCCCGTGACAGGACTTGGCCCGCAACGCGTGGCAAGCGCTCAGCGCCAGCAGCAGCGGTGCGAGCCACACAATTCCGCTAACAGACCTCATTCATGAACCTCGTTCGCTGCTGAGAGACTTCCGCGGTGCGCGCACTTCACGGCAACGCGCCCGCCGCACGCGCAGCCGCCCGCACGCTCGCCTGATACTGCGCCGATAATGGCGTGAGCGGTAATCTTATCCCGCTCCCGATGAGACCCATCTGCGCCAGCGCCCACTTCACCGGGATCGGATTCGCTTCCACAAACAGCTCGCGGTGCAAGTCGCCCAGGCGCGTGTCGAGCCGCTGCGCGGTGGCGCCGTCCCCGGCCAGCGCCGCGCTCACCATCTCCGACATCGCACGCGGAGCCACGTTGGCGGTCACCGAGATCACCCCGCGCGCACCCGCGCCGATGCTCGCGCGCGCAGTGGCGTCATCACCGCTCAGAACCACGAAGTCCTTGCCGCACCGGTCGATGAGCTCGCGCACGCGCGGCGCCTCCGGCACCGCCTCCTTGACGCCGACGATTCCGGCAATCTTCGCCAGGCGCGCCACCGTCGAGGGTTGCATATCGACCGCCGTGCGCGCCGGAACGTTATACAACAGCAGCGGCTTGCGCGCGGCCGCGGCCGCCGCGGCGAAGTGCAGGTACAGTCCCTCCTGCGTCGGCCGGTTGTACGCCGGGGTCACGAGCAGCAGCCCGTCGATGGGTAGTGCCGAGAGCCACCCGACCCGCTCCACGGTGTCTGCGGTGCTGCTGGTACCCGCCCCGGCGATCACCGCGACACGCCCGCGCAGCTGCGCGCAGGCGCGCTGCGTCAGCTCGCGCAGCTCCGCCTCGCGCAACGTCGCCGACTCGCCGGTCGTGCCGCCGACGACGACGCCGTTGGTGCCGTTGGCCAGGTGGAACTCGAGCAGGCGCGCCCAGGCTTCGAGGTCGACCGCGCCATCGGGTCGCATGGGAGTGACGATGGCAACCAGGCTGCCTGAAAACATGAGACCTGCTGAAGTGCCGCGGGGAGCGTCTGATGTTACGAGTGACGCTTGTGTCTAAGCAAGCCTCAAACCGCGCGCCCGCTGGGGAAGGTCGCAACCCGCCGCCGCTCCCGGTACACTTCAAGGCGGGCGAATCGCCAGCAAAACACCCGCCACCCACAGATGAAGCAGCACCTGGCCGTTTCGGCGATCGGCAGCGACCGCACGGGCATGGTTCATGAGCTGACCCGCGTAATCAGCGAGTCTGGCGGCAACATCAGCGAAAGCCGCATGGCGAACCTCGGCACGGAATTCGCCATGCTGCTGCTGGTGTCGGGCAACTGGCACGCGCTGGCGAAGCTGGAAACCGAGCTCAAGCGTCTCGCCGAGACGAGCAACCTCAGCATTCACCTCAAGCGCACCGAGCCGCGTACGCCGCGCACCGACATGCTGCCGTATTCGATCGACGTGGTATGTCTCGATCAGAGCGGCATCGTCTCCGGGCTGTCGGGTTTCTTCGCCACGCGCGGGATCGACATCGCCGAGGTCTCGACCCGCAGCTACCCCGCCGCGCATACCGGCGCGCCCATGTTCGCGGTGCAGATGATCGTCAACGTGCCAAGCCGCATTCACGTCGCGCATCTGCGCGAGGAGTTCATGGAATTCTGCGATTCGCTCAACCTCGACGCCATTCTCGAACCGGTCAAGTCCTGAAAGTGGCGCCACGTGAAAGTGCCAGCTCAGGCGGAGCAAGTCCTTGAAGCAGCGCGGCGTCTCTGAACCCGGTCCCACTGCCGCTTCGGGCGAGTCACGGGAAATGAAGCCCCGCTCGCGCGCCGGGCGGCGGCTGTTCGTACTGGATACCAACGTGCTGATGCACGATCCGACCGCGATCTTCCGCTTCGAGGAGCACGACGTGTATCTGCCCATGGTGGTGCTCGAGGAGCTCGACGCGCACAAGAAGGGCCTGTCGGAAGCCTCGCGCAACGTGCGCCAGGTGAGCCGCTTCCTGGACGACATGATGCGCGGGGTCACCAAGGAGCAGATCGACCGTGGCCTGCAGCTGCCGAGCGGCTACTCGGGCAACCATGGCAAGAAGCCCTCCACCGGGCGGCTGTATTTCCAGACGCGCCAGCTTACGAGCGTGCTGCCGGACAGCCTGCCGGGCCAGGGGGGCGACAATGCCATCCTGGCACAGACGCTGGCGCTGCAGAACGAGCACCAGGACGCCCGCGTCATTCTCGTTTCCAAGGACATCAATCTGCGCATCAAGGCGGCGGTGCTCGGCGTGCACGCCGAGGACTACTACAGCGACAAGACTCTCGAGGATGCCGACATCCTCTACAGCGGCATGACGGCGCTGCCGGCGGACTTCTGGGAGCGGCACGGCAAGGACATGCGCTCGTGGAAGGAAGCCGACCGCACCTTCTATGAAATCACCGGCCCCGCGGTGCGCGAGTGGCAGCCGAACCAGGGAGTGTTCGAGGACATCCCGGAAGGCATCGAGGGTGTGGTGCGCAAGATGAGCGGCGATACCGCCACCATCGAGCTGATGCGCGACCATCGCAACGAGCGCCACAATGTCTGGGGCATCACGGCCCGCAACCGTGAGCAGAACTTCGCGCTCAACCTGCTGATGGATCCGGAAATCGACTTCGTCACGGTGCTGGGGCCGGCCGGCACCGGCAAGACGCTGCTGGCGCTCGCCGCCGGCCTGATGCAGACCCTGGAAACCAACCGCTTCGTGGAAATCATCATGACGCGCGTGACGATTCCGCTCGGCGAAGACATCGGCTTCCTGCCCGGCACCGAGGAGGAGAAGATGGAGCCCTGGATGGGTGCGCTCATGGACAATCTCGAGGTGCTCACCGGGTCGCAGGAGGGAGGCAACTGGGGCCGCGCGGCGACCAACGATCTGTTGCGCAACCGGATCAAGATCCGCTCGCTCAACTTCATGCGCGGGCGCACCTTCCTCAACCGCTTCCTGATCCTGGATGAGGCCCAGAACCTCACCCCCAAGCAGATGAAGGCACTGACCACCCGGGCCGGCCCCGGCACCAAGCTCGCCTGCCTCGGCAACATCGCCCAGATCGATACGCCCTACCTTACGGAGATGACCTCGGGTCTCACGTATGCCGTGAATCGCTTCCGCGGCTGGCCGCATTCCGGACACATCACCCTGGTGCGCGGGGAGCGCTCGCGGCTCGCGGATTTCGCCTCGGACATCCTGTAGGTGTACGCTTGAGTGCCTCCCGCAGAGCGTCTTTGTAAGCCTCTGTAAACCTGGGGAAACTCATGACCGCCATCGGCGGTCAAACTCCGATCATGCGCCGTCTCCTGCCGGCCCTCGTGGCCGCCGTCCTCACCGTTGCCAGCGTCTCGTTCGCCGACGACCCGCAGTCGACGCCGCTTATCCTCAAGACCCCGGCGGCGGGCTCGGACCTGCCCGACATGGGCAGCCCCGCGGCTGCGGTCCTGTCGCACACCGATGAGTACCGCCTCGGGGCCATGGTGGCGCACCAGCTGCGCGACCAGAACGCGCTGCTCGAGGACCCGGAAGTCAGCGAGTACATGAATTCGGTGGGCCAGCGGCTCGCTTCGCAAAGTGCCGACGGTGGCCGGGACTTTCAGTACTTCGTGATCAAGGACCACAGCATCAACGCGTTCGCCGTGCCGGGCGGTTTCGTGTTCCTGCACGATGGCCTGGTGCTCGCCAGCTCGACCGAATCGGAGCTCGCGGGCGTCATGGCGCACGAGACGGCACACGTCACGCAGCACCACATCGCGCGCATGATCGCCGACCAGTCCAAGCAGAGCCTGACCACGGCGGCGGCGCTGCTGGGCGCGATCCTGCTGGGCGCCATCGGCGGCGGGCAGGCGATCGAGGGCGGCATCGCCGCCGCCCAGGGTCTGGCCGTGCAGCACCAGATCAACTTCACGCGCGACAACGAATGGGAAGCCGACCGCGTGGGTATCGGCTACCTCGCCGGCGCCGGCTTCGATCCCAACGGGATGGGCCAGATGTTCGAGACCATGAGCCGCCACGAGGGGCTCGCCGCCACCTATATTCCCGCGATGCTCATCGATCACCCGGTGACTACCGATCGTATCGCCGAGCAACGCGCCCGTGCGGCGCAGTTTCCGCCCCGCAAGGGCAAGGACTCGCAGAGCTATGAGCTCATCCGCGAGCGGGTGCGCGTGCTGACCGCGAGCGGGGATGTGGACCTTGCGCAGGCTTACGCCCAGAAGCTCGCGCACGGCCACACCACACTCGGCAACCGCTACGGCGAGGCGCTGGCGCTGATGGGCGCTAATCGCGCCGATGAGGCGATCCGGATCCTCACGCCACTGGTGCAGCAGCACGAGGCGCTCACCCTGCTGCACGTCGCCCTCGGCCAGGCGCAGGCCAAGGCCGGACACCTTCAGGAGGCACTGGCGACCTTCCAGCAGGGCGAGGAGCTCTTCCCGCGCAACGTGCCCCTCACGGTGCGCTACGCGGAGACACTCATGGCCGCGGGCCGGCCGGCGGATGCCCACAACATGCTGCTCGACCTGTTCAACAACGTGCCGCCCACGCCGGACCAGATCCGGCTCACGGCCCTCGCCGCCAGCGCCGCGGGTGATGCCGGGGATGCCTATTTCTACATGGGCGAATATCAGATCGCGGGCGGGGACCTGGTACTTGCGGCGCAGCAGTTGCAGCTGGCGCTAGCCTCTCCCAACATCAGCCCGATACAGCGTCAGCGCTACCAGGCCCGCCTCGATGAGGTGCGCGACTATCTCGCGAGCACGCGCAAGCGC
>DATKEZ010000164.1:0-1009 GCA_035511775.1 Steroidobacteraceae bacterium
TTGGGCCGGTGCGAGCGCCTGTTGCTGGTCAGCTATCGCACAGCAGCGCGGCGAGGAGCGCGGCGCGCTCCGGCATCGCTTTCACCAGGGCGTATTCGTGCGCGGAGTGCGCGCCATCGCCGACCGCGCCCAGGCCGTCGAGCGTCGGGACGCCGAGCGCCGCCGTGAGGTTTCCGTCCGAGCCGCCTCCCGCGACGCATTCTCCGATCGGCAAGCCCATTTGCGCGGCCAGCGATTTCGCGCGAGAGAACAGGGCGGCGCTGACTTTGCGCTCCATGGGAGCGCGATTGAAGCCGCCATGAACTTCCAGGCGCGCTCCGCGCGCAAGGGGCCGTAGCGCGCGCAAGCGCTGCTCGAGCCGGCGCATGTCCGCAACGCGCAGGGCGCGGAGATCGACCACGGCGCGGGCACGCTCGGCGATGACGTTGACGCGCGTGCCGCCTTCGACGATGTCGGCGTTCACGCTGATGCCGCGCCGCAAATCGTTCCAACTCTGCAGGCGCGCGATCTGATGCGCGAGTTCGTGTACGGCATTCACGCCTTCCTGCGGCGCGAGCCCGGCGTGGGAGGCGCGCCCGTGCACGATGATCTCCGCCTCGCCCACGCCCTTGCGGGCCGTTTTCAGCAGGCCGCGCGGACCGAACGATGGCTCCAGCACAAAAACGGCGTCGCTGCGGCGCGCTTCCAGTTCAATGAGCTTGCGCGAGGAATCGCTGCCAATCTCTTCGTCGGAGGTCCAGAGAAAAACGATGCGTTTGCGAAGCTCGGTTTGCGCTTGTTGCAGAGCTTGCAGCGCGAAGAGCGCCTGCGCGATGCCGGTTTTCATGTCGAACGTCCCGGGACCGTACGCTTTGCCTGCGGACAGGCGAAAGGGCATCTTCGCGAGCGTTCCGGTGGCATACACCGTGTCGTAGTGGCCGAGCACGAGAAGCTGCCCCGTCGCGCGCGACTTCGGCTGCTGCCAAGTAATGCGCAGATGATCGCCGCGGTGCTTCTGCGCAAGCCGCTC
>DATKEZ010000165.1:0-3137 GCA_035511775.1 Steroidobacteraceae bacterium
GTCGCCGGTGTTGAGGTACTGCCCCGGGTTGACGGTCGTGATCCCGAGCCGCCCGTCGAACGGCGCGCGCAGGGTCTTCTTCTCGACCAGCGCGGCCTGAGCAGCCGCCTGCGCCTTCCGGTTCTTGAGGTCCGCGGCATCGGCATCGAGCTGCGCCTGGCTGATCGCCTGCGCCTCGAATTGCATCTTGTCGCGCGCGTACACGGTGTCCGCCAGATCAGCCGCCGCCTGGAGCGAATGCAGCGTGGCGATGTCGGCATCGGCGTTGAGGTGTACCAGCACCTGGCCGCGCCTGGCGTCATCGCCCGAGCGGAAGTCGACGCTGCGCACCAGTCCCGTCACCTCGGTCGTGATGTCGACGCCGCGCACCGCGCGTACGCTGCCGACCGCCGTGATCTCCGGCTGCCAGTCGGAATAGCCGGCGGTCGTGACAGTGACCGTCTGCGCCGGCGCCGCGTTGGCCTTGGCCTGCTGTATCAACCGATAGATCGTGATGGCCTTGATGCCTGCAATTAGCACGATCAGCCCGACTACCGACACGGTCGCAATGATCAAGCGTTGCTTCAAGAGGCTGCCCGGGGCCTTCAGCTGGTCCCGCGCCGATGTGTAAGCCGATGTCTTCGGCTCTGAAGTCCTGATGAGATCGTTCACTGACGAGTCTCCTTCGCATTATCCTGCCGGTTCCACCAGCCGCCGCCGAGGGCGTGGAACAGGGCAGCGGTATCCGCATAGCGCGCGGCTTCAGCCTGCACGCGGTTCTGCCGCGCCTGCAGGAAGACGCGTTCGGCATTCAGCAGCTGCAGGTAGCTGACGCCGCCCACCTTGTATTGCAGCTTGGTCATGTTGAGAGTGTCCTGCGCGTCGGTCTCGGTGATGAGATCCGCCTGCAGGGTGCGCGCGTCGGCTTCGAGAGCGCGCAAGGTATCGGCGACGTCCTGCAGCGCCGCGAGCACCGCCTCGCGATACTCGGCGGTGGCGCGGTCGAGGTCGGCGCGCGCCGCGCGCTTGAGGCCCAGGAGCTGGCCGCCGTGAAACAGCGGTTGCGTCAGCGAGCCGCCCACGTTCCAGGCGGCGGTGCCGGTCTTGAACAGGTCGCTCGCGGTGACGGTCTCCGAGCCGATCGAGCCGGTGAGATTGAGCTGCGGATAGAGGTTGGCGGTCGCCACGCCGAGCTGCGCGGTCGACACGTGCAGCAGCGCTTCCGCGGCCTGCACGTCCGGCCGCTGGCGCACCAGCTTGGCCGGGACCGAGAGCGGCAGCTCCGCCGGCAGCGTCAGCTGGTCGATCGTGAAGTCGGGCACCGTGGCATCGTCCGGTGTGCGGCCGGCCAGCACCGCCAGGCGGTGCTGGGCCTGCGCGAGCTGCTTCTCGAGCGCCGGCAGCTGCGCCTCGTTGTCTGCTACCTGTGTCTGCTGCGCGAGCAGGTCGGAGCGCGAGGCGGCGCCGGCGTCGAACTGCCGCTGCACCACCTTGAGCTGGTCGCGTTCGCTCGCGATGATGTCTGCGAGCGCGGCGACCTGCGCGTGGAGCGAAGCGATGTTGATCGCCGTGGTGACGACGTTGTCGGCGAGCGTCAGCCGCGCGGCCTCCAGCTGCCAGCGCTGGTAATCCGACTGCGCGTACAGCGCCTCCACCTGACGGCGTGAGGCCCCGAAGAGATCGAGGCGGTAGGTCACGCCGACCGAGGCGTCGAACAGGTTGAAGAGGAATGCGGAGCCCGGCTGCCCGAGGACCGCCCCCGGCTCACGCTGCCTCACGGCCGTCCCGGTCGCATCGAGCTGGGGCAGCAGCAGCGCGCCGCGTTGCGCCTTGTAGGTCTCTGCGGCGGTGCGCAGCGTCGCTTCTGCCGCCTGGACGTTCGGGCTGTCGGTGAGCGCCTGCCGCACGAGCGCATCGAGCGGCTGGGAGTGAAACAGCGCCCACCAGTCCGCGGGGATGTCGCGCTCGGTGCTGAAGGTCTGCGCAGTGCCCCTCGGGCCGGGCGCAGACACGGTGCCGGTGGGCTCGGGCGCACGCGTGTAATGGCTCGTAGCCGGCGCGGGCGGCGCATGGAAGTCGGGCCCGACCGCGCAGGCTGAGACCGCCGCGGCCGTCAGCAGGGCGAGACAGATTCCACGTACGCTCCGTGTCATTGCGTGCTCCCGCATTGGTCGGCGGCCCGCAGCAGTGCCTTGACGAGCCGCGAACGCTCCTGGGGAGTGTAGGGCGAGAGCTGCAGCAGCTCCGCGAGCAGCAGCCCCTGCACCCCGAGCATCACCATCGCGCTGCCCTCGAAACCACCCGGGAGCCTGGCAAATTCATCGAGGAGTTTGCGGTACTCGGCGCGGCAGACCGCCATGTGCTCCGGATTGTCCGCGGAAGCGGCCACCATGGCGGCGCCGACCGCCGGACGCTCGGGGTGCAGCTCGAGCAGCACGCGCACCCGCTCGCTGAACACCTCGGCGCGTGAGGGCTTGCGGGCGCGGCGCGTGCCGCCGTTGGCGCCGCGCACCGGCTTCTCGGAACGCAGCGCGAGCCTGCGCGACACCTCGGCGTCGACGTCCTGGAAATGCCGCGACAACATGCCCTCGAGCAGCGCTTCCTTGGAGGGAAAGTGATACAAGAGGCCACCCTTGCTGACGCCCGCCGACTTTGCCACGGCATCGAGAGTCAGGTGGGTTGCGCCCGCCTCGACCACCACTCGTTCTGCCGCATCGAGCAGCCGGTCGCGCGCGGGACGCAGCGGAATGGGTTGGCGAAAGTACATACAGTAGCGCTGGCTGCCGCGGTCTGTGCGCCGACGGTCCCCTGAAATCCAGGCAAGGCCGCAGACCCTACCGTCTGGACGGTCCACAGACCATCTCCCGATCGGGAGAGGGTCAGGGCGTGGTCACCGGGCCGTCACGGAACGGCGCTGACACTGCTCACGGGGTGTATCTCGTTCCACTGAGCGTGGAATGTGTCCTGCACGAATGTGCCGGTGACGCTCACGTGTGAGCCGACGGGCGGGAGCTGGACGTGATCCGTGTAGCCGCTGCAGGCACTCTGCGCATCCGGCTGGGTGACCGGATAGCGGCAGATGATCTCGAAGACCAGATTGCCGCCCTCGGCGCTGCGGTTACCCGCGTTCAACATGCTCTGAAACTGCGGATCCACCT
>DATKEZ010000166.1:0-8473 GCA_035511775.1 Steroidobacteraceae bacterium
GATTCTGTATCCGGCGAGCTCGCGCGCCCTGCCGACGCTTGCCGCCGGGCTCACGCAGCTCGGAGCGCGGGTCACGCAGGTCGAGGCCTACCGCACCGAGGGCGCGGCGCTCGATGTGGCGGAGTGTCGCGCCTGGATCGCGCGCGGCGGGGTCGGCGCGGTGACCTTTGCCAGTCCGTCCGCGGTGACCGAGCTCGCGCGCGCCCTGGGAGAGCAGGACTTCCAGCGGCTGCTGGCGGGCACCGCGGTGGTGGCCATCGGGCGCACCACCGCCCGCGAGCTCAGCGCGCGCGGGCACACCGCGGTGGTTGCGGAGTCTGCGACCCTGCAGGGACTGGCGCGCACTACCCATCGCCTGTTGCAAACGAGAGCCTGAAGACCATGGGATTTCCTCAGCAAAGACCGCGCCGCACCCGCCAGTCGGATGTCTGGCGGCGCATGGTGCGCGAGACTCACCTGACGCCCGATGCGTTCATCTACCCGCTGTTCGTCGTGCCCGGGCGCGCCGTGCGCCACGCGGTCGAGAGCATGCCCGGGATCCTGCAGCTGTCGGTGGACGAGGTGGTGAAGGAGGCGAAGGCGGCCGCCGCGGCGGGTGTGCCCGCGGTGCTGCTGTTCGCCGCGCCCGCTCACAAGGACGCCCGGGCCACGAGCGCCACCGATCCCAAGGGGCTCGCCGCGCAGGCGATCGGTGCGATCAAGGAGGCCTGCCCGCAACTGCTGGTGTGGGCGGACGTGTGCCTGTGCGGCGCCACCGATCACGGGCACTGCGGCCACGTACTGGCGAACGGCGCCATCGACAACGATTCCTCCATTCAAACCCTGGCCGAAGTGGCCTTGAACTATGCCCGCGCCGGGGCCGATGCGGTGGCGCCCTCCGACATGATGGATGGACGCGTCGCGGCGATCCGCGCGCGCCTCGACGAGGCGGGCCACGCGACCACACCGATCGTCGCCTACGCGGCGAAGTTCGCATCCTCCTTCTACGGCCCGTTCCGGGAGGCCGCGGAGTCGGCGCCCGCCTTCGGCGATCGCCGCTCCTACCAGATGGATCCGGCCAATGCGCGCGAGGCCGTGCGCGAAGTGCTGCTGGATGTGGAGGAAGGCGCGGACCTGGTCATGGTGAAGCCCGCCGGACCCTATCTGGATGTCATCCGCCAGGTGCGCGACGCGGTGCGGGTGCCGGTGGTCGCGTACCAGGTGTCCGGGGAGTTCAGTCTCATCAAGGCCGCCGCCGCGCGCGGCTGGATCGATGAGCGCGCCGCGGTGCTCGAGACGCTCACCGGGATCCGCCGCGCGGGCGCGGATCTGATCATCAGCTACTTCGCACCCGAGGTGGTGCAGTGGCTGCGGGCGTGAGCGCACCAGTGGCGCCCGCCGAGACGCCGGTGTTTCTCGCCGCCTGCCGGCGCCAGCCGGTCCCGTACCGGCCCGTCTGGATCATGCGCCAGGCCGGGCGCTACCTGCCCGAGTACCGCGCGCTGCGCGCCAAGGTCAACTTCGAGGCGCTCACGCGCACACCGGACCTCGCCGCGGAAGTGACGCTCCAGCCCCTGCGGCGCTTCGAGCTCGATGCCGCCATCCTCTTCAGCGACATCATGACGCCGCTCCAGGGCATGGGCGTGGATCTCACCTTCGAGCCCGGACCGGTGGTGCGCGAACCCATCCGCACCGATGCGCAGATCGATGCGCTGCCCTCGCTCATGCCACAGCGTGACGTGCCGTTCGTGCTGGAGACGATCCGGCTGGTGCGCGCCAACATGCCGCGCCTCGCTCCCCTCATCGGTTTCGCCGGCGCGCCGTTCACGCTCCTGTGCTACCTCGTGTGCGGGCGGCCCTCCAAGGAGTTTGCCGCGGCGCGCACCTTCCTGTACGCGCAGCCGCACGCCGCGCAGCGCCTGCTCGAGCGGCTCGCGGACGCCATGGCGGAATATCTCGCGGCGCAGGCGCGCGCCGGGGCCCAGGCGCTGATGCTGTTCGAGTCCTGGGCAGGGCTGCTCGCCCTGAAGGAGTTCAGGCAGTTTGCGCTGCCGGCCGTGCGGCGCACGGCCGCTGCGCTACGGCGCACAGGCGTGCCCCTCATCTACTACCTGAACCAGGGGTCGGCCCTCATGCCGGCGGTCGCGCAGCTCGATGTCGACGTGGTGGGCGTCGATTGGCGCTCGGGTCTGTCGGAGGTACGCCGCGTGCTCGGGCCCGGCAAGGCCGTGCAGGGGAATCTGGATCCGGCGGCGCTGTTCGCCCCGGCGGCCGAGTTGCGCCGGCACGTGGATGCGGTGCTCGATGAGGCGGGCGGCGCGCCCGGACACATTTTCAACCTCGGGCACGGCATCTGGCCCGACACCGACCCCGATGCGGTTGCGCGCCTGGTGGACTACGTGCATGAGCGGCGCTAGCGATCTGGCCGCCCCCGCCACGGAGTACTTTCGCGACCTGCAGGCGCGGCTGTGTGCCGCGTTCGAGGCGTTCGAGCCGGTGAGCCGCTTCAAGCAGCGCAGCTGGACCAAGCCCGAGGGTCACCGGCTGCGCGGCGGCGGGGAGTCGCGCCTGATGCGCGGGGAAGTGTTCGAGAAGGTGGGTGTCAACGTCAGCCACGTCTGGGGCGTGCTGCTGCCGGCCGCGCACGCCCAGGTGGCCGGGGCGCAGGAGTCGGAAGGGCGCTTCGTCGCCTGCGGCCTCTCACTGGTCGCGCACATGGTCAATCCCTACGTGCCCGCCGTGCACCTGAACCTGCGTTATCTGTCCACCAGCCGCGCCTGGTTCGGCGGCGGCTCGGACCTCACGCCGACCTTTCCGTTCACCGAAGACACCGAGGCGTTTCACGGCGCGCTGCGGCGCGCCTGCGACAGCTATCGGCCGGACGCGTACCGGGAGTTCAAGGCGTGGTGTGACGAGTACTTCTATTTGCCGCACCGCCAGGAGCCGCGCGGCGTGGGCGGGATCTTCTTCGACGATCTGGCGAGTCAGGATCCGCAGGCCGACTTCGCGTTCGTGCGCTCGGTGGGGGAGGCGCTGCTTCAGGTCTATCCGCTCATCGTCGCGCGCCGCAAGGACACCCCCTTCGATGAGGCGGCGCGTGAGCGGCTGCTGGTGAAGCGCGGGCGCTACGTGGAGTTCAACCTGGTCTACGACCGCGGCACCAAGTTCGGCTTCAGCACCGATGCGGACCCGGACGCTTACCTGATGAGCCTGCCGCCGCTCGTGAGATGGTGATCCGGCGCGCGCTGGGAACGGGGCCGCAGGTCGGGGAAGGTCAGCCAGCTCACCGGGCTCGCCCAGAACACAGCTTCCGGGTGGGCCGTGGCGGTGCGCCAGTGCTCACCGAGCACTGCCGCGATCGCCTCGAGCGTTTCGCCCGAGGGCTGCCAAAGGCGCCTTAAGCGCTTGTTAACACCCACAGTCCTCTCCTTCCCTCCATTGCGTCCACCTGAAGTAGAGTCTTCCAGTGGCACCCGAGTTCCAGTAAAAAGTGTTGCCGATCAGCGACTTCTGCCATTTAAACGGGTGGGGCGGGCTCGGTCTCTAAGGAACAGATGACACAGGCGCAGGCCGATGACACGCGGGTCGACTGGGAGGCGGCGCTGGTGCAGCGCGCGTGCAGCGGGGATTCGCGCGCCTTTGAGCGGCTGTATCGCGAGCACGCCGGACGGGTATACGGCCTGTGCCTGCGGATGACGCGGGATGTGCAACTGGCGGAGGACTGTACGCAGGAGACCTTCATCAACGCGTGGCGGGCGCTGCCGAGGTTCGAGACGCGCAGCTCGCTGTCGACCTGGCTGCACCGCATCGCGGTCAACGTGAGCCTCGCGAAGCGCCGCAAGGCATCGCCGGTCGGGCCGAGCCTCGACGACGAGGAGGGGACGGGCGGTGCAACCGAGTGGACACTCGAGACGCCGGTGGAGGTGCGGGAGATCGAGGCCGCGATCGAGGCGTTGCCCGACGGCGCGCGCGATGCGCTGGTGCTGCACGCGTTGTATGGTTACTCGCACGGGGAGGCGGCCCAGATGCTGGGTGTGGCGGAGGGTACGTGCAAGGCCCAGTTACACCGGGCGCGCAAACTGTTGCGCGAGAGACTGAATGTGGAGGTGGGCTGACATGAGCGGTGCTGACGAACGCAAGGTGAGCTCGCTCCGCGAGCTGTCGCCGGCGATCGAGCCGGCGCGCGACCTGTGGCCGCAGATCGAGGCGCGGATCAACGCGGAGCGCAGCACCACCGCGGCCGCGGCGCTGCCGCGCATCGCCCGAGCGCGCGCCGTGCCGCCGCGCTGGCTCGCGGCCGCGGCCGTGGTGGCGAGCGTCGCGGTGGGCGTGTGGATCGGCAGGAGTGTGCTGCCGGCGGCGCGTTCCGGGGCAGGCGTCGAGTCCCCGCTCAGCGCTTCCCGCGCTACCTTTGCCGATGCGCCGACCGCGCTCGATGTGGCCTACGTGTCCGACCCGCGCTACCAGCGTGATCGGGCGGCGCTCATGAAAACGCTGCAGGCGCGGCTCGCGGCATTGCCGCCCCCGGCGCGCGACAAGGTCATGGCGAGTCTGGCGGCCATTTCCCGTGCCAAGCAGGATCTGGAGAACGCGCTCGGCAAGGACCCGGGCAATGCGCTGCTGCAGGAGCTGCTGGTCAACACTTACCAGGATGAGATGCGCGTCCTCACGGACGTGCACGAAGCCAGCGACCCTGGCAGGGGGATCTGAACATGGGCTCTTCCAGGCTGGCGGCCGCGATCACCGTGCTGTTTGCGAGCGCGGCCGCCTGCGCTTCGGGCGATAAGACCTTCGAGCGCCAGGTGCCGGCGGAGGCTCACGGCGTGGTGGACATTTCCAACGTCAGCGGCACGGTCGCGGTGAGCGGCTGGGACCGCCCGGAGGTGAGCGTACGCGCCCAGCTGGACGAGGGGGTGGAGCGCGTGGACGTCAGCACCGATCACGGCCGCACCACCGTCAAGGTCGTGCTGCCGCACTCGGGGCACCGCGGCGAGGCCGACCTGCACGTGCAGGTGCCCAAGGAGAGCGAGCTCACCGTTTCGGCGGTGAGCGCCGATGTGACCACGGCCGGCGTGACGGGCGTGCAGCGCCTCAACACGGTGAGCGGTGACATCACGGCGGAGCTCGGCGGCTCGGACCTGGAGCTCAAGAGCGTGAGCGGCAACGTCAAGCTCAAGGGCCACGGCCAGCCGGCACGGCTGCACGTGAGCACGGTGAGCGGGGATGTGCACCTCGAGCACGGGGCCGGGGACCTGGAGGCCGGAACGGTGAGCGGGACGCTGGTGGTGTCGCTCGACAGCGCGCGCTCGGTGCGCGCGCGCAGCACCTCGGGCGATGTGCACTTCGAGGGCAAGCTCGCGCGCGGCGCGGACTTCGACGCCACGTCCGTGAGCGGCGACCTCAACGTGCGCGCCAGCGCGGAAGGTGGCTATGCCTACGAGGTCTCGACTTTCAGCGGCGACATTTCCAACTGCTTCGACGCAGCTCCGAGCGAGCACGGCCACATGCCGGGTCACAAGCTGCAGGGCACGCGCGGAGATGGCGCCGGGCACATGCGCCTGAAAACCATGAGCGGGGACGTGCAGCTGTGCGACCGCAAATGAGCCTCCGAGTGAGCCGCACGCGCCGCACCTGACGCGGGGCGGCCCGGGCCGCGCAATGCGCACCCCGCAATGCCGCTAGAATGGGCGGGTGTCCGTCACCGCCGAAGCCGTGGCCCCCGCGCTCCTCAAGTGGCACGCCCGCGACGGGCGCCACCACCTTCCCTGGCAGCAGGACCGCACGCCGTATCGCGTGTGGGTGTCCGAGATCATGCTGCAGCAGACACAGGTCCGGACGGTGGTTGCCTACTACGAGCGCTTCATGGGGCGCTTCCCGGATGTGCGCTCGCTCGCCGATGCGCCGGTCGATGAGGTGCTGCATCTGTGGTCGGGGCTGGGTTATTACGCGCGGGCGCGCAACCTGCATCGCGCGGCGGTGCGCATCCGCGATGACTACGGCGGGGAGTTTCCCGCGCAGTTCGCGCAGCTCGCAGCCCTGCCGGGCATCGGGCGCTCGACCGCGGGCGCGATTCTCGCGCTCGCACACGGTGCGCGTTTCCCGATTCTCGATGGCAACGCGCGGCGTGTGCTGGCGCGCTACTTCGGCGTGCCGGGAAACTCCTCCGAGCGCGGCGTGGCGCAGCGGCTGTGGGAGCTGTCGGAGCGCTGCACCCCGCACGCGCAGGTCGATGCGTACACCCAGGCGATCATGGATCTCGGCGCCACGGTGTGCGTGCGGCGCAAACCCCTGTGCACTCACTGCCCGCTGGCGCTGAAGTGCTTCGCGCGGCGCACCGGCCGGCAGCACGAGCTGCCGGCCCCGCGGGTGAGCCGCGCGCGGCGCCGGCGGCGCGTGTTCATGGTGGTGGCGCTGCAGGATGACGGCAGCGTGCTGCTGGAACGCCGGCCCGAAAGCGGCGTGTGGGGAGGACTGTGGTGCCTGCCGGAGTTTGCCACCGCCACCGCGGCCGGCGCGTTCGTGCGCGCTTCGTTACGCGCGGCGGCGATCAGGCCGCAACCCTTGAGCGACATCCAGCACGCGTTCACCCACTTCGATCTCGCGATCACCCCGCTCCTGGTGCGCTGCTCGGGCGCGTGGGCTGTCAGGGAGGAGGGAGCGGAGCTGAGCCTTTGGTATAACATCCGCCAACCGGCCCGCATCGGCCTGCCCGCTCCCATCACGACATTGCTGTCGAGCCTGGCGAGCGAGTCGCTGTTCGATGCCCGCACCGCCTAGAAGGGCGAGGAGGTTTGGGTGTCACGCATGGTGCAGTGTGTTTTATTGAAGCGCGAAGCCCCGGGGCTCGAGCGGGTGCCGTATCCGGGTGAGCTCGGCCGGCGCATCTACGAGGGCGTTTCCAAGGAGGGCTGGGCGCGCTGGCTGGCGCACCAGACCATGCTCATCAACGAGTATCGCCTGTCGCCGATCGAGCCCAAGGCGCGCAAGTTCCTGGAGGCGGAGATGGAGAAATTCTTCTTCGGGCCCGGGTCGCAGGCGCCGGAGGGCTATCAGCCGCCCAAAGCGGGGAGTTAGCCCCGCCATGTTGATCCGCGGCAAGTGCCACTGCGGCAACATCGCCTTCTCGCACACCTGGGAGCCCGATCCACGCGAGATCCCGGCACGCGCCTGCGGCTGCTCGTTCTGCACCAAGCACGGCGGCGTGTGGACCTCCAACCCGGGCGGCGCTCTGCAGGTGCGGGTTGAGGATCCGTCCCGGGTCTCGCGCTACGCATTTGGCACGCGTACGGCGGATTTTCACGTCTGCACCCGCTGCGGCATCGTGCCGGTGGTCACGAGCAGAATCGACGGCCGGCTCTACGCCGTGGTCAGCGTCAACGCGCTCGAGGGTGTGGAGGCATCGCTCCTGCGCCGTGAGCCCGCGCGCTTCGATGGCGAGGGCGAAGACGCGCGCCTCGCACGCCGCAAGCGCAACTGGATCGCCGAGGTGGAATTTCTCGAGGCCTGATGCGCGGCGCCGTGCGCCGCGGGGGCCGCCGGCTCTACAGGTGGATCAGGCCGCGCTTGTGCGCCACCGCGACCGCTTCGGTGCGGCTGATGGCGTCGAGCTTGGTGAGGATGGCCTTCACGTGCGTCTTGGCGGTGCCCTCGGTGATGGACAGCCGCCGCGCAATGTCCTTGTTGCTGCGGCCCTGAGCGACCAGCTGCAGCACGTCGAGCTCGCGCTGGGTGAGGCTCGGCTTCGCCATGCGCTGCAGCGCCTTGGCGGCCACGGCGGATGAGGTGTAGGGACGGTCCTCACTCACCGCGCGGATGGCCGACAGGATCTCCTGCCTGGGGGCGTCCTTCAGCAGGTATCCCTTGGCACCCTGCGAGAGGCACTGAAAAATATCCTCATCGCCGTCATAGGTGGTCATGATGAGGATGCAGGCCTTGGGATGCAGCTCGAGCACCCGCTGTACCACCGACACCCCGTCACGTTTGGGCATGCGCAGATCGAGCACCATGACGTCCGGCCGATGCTGCTCGTAGAGCGCGATGGCCTCTTCGCCATCGTTGGCTTCCGCGACCACTTCCATGTCGGCCTGCTGATTGACCATGGCCGCCAGGCCGTCGCGCACTACCGGATGATCATCGGCGAGGATGACGCGGATCTTGGTCTTCATGACCGCGGCCACTAGGAGGCTCGCTTCTCGATGCGCACGCTCACGCGTGTGCCGGCCCCGGGCCGGCTGTCGATGTGCCACTCCCCGCCGATCGCGCCGGCGCGCTGTCGCATGCTGGACAGGCCAAAGCCCTCGCCCGCGTACACATCGGGCCGCTCGTCCATCCCTACGCCGTCGTCCGCGACCGCGAGCTCCCAGTGGGCGGGCTCATCGGTCATGGTGATGCGCACGCTGTGCGGGTGGGCGTGCCGCACCGCGTTGCTCACGGCCTCCTGCGCGATGCGCAGCAGCTCGTGCTCGTGCTCCGGGCGCAGACCGGTCGCGATGCC
>DATKEZ010000167.1:0-1541 GCA_035511775.1 Steroidobacteraceae bacterium
GCGCCGTGTACCGAGACGCAGGCCGCTTCGCCGGCCGCCATCAGCCCCGGCACGACGCAGTCGGGATCGCCGCCCTTCGGACACACCACCTCGGCGCGGTGGTTGCAGGGTATGCCGCCCATGTTGTAGTGCACGGTCGGCTGCACCGGGATCGGCTCACGCGTCACGTCGACGCCGGCGAAGATGCGCGCCGTCTCCGCGATCCCCGGCAGCCGCTCGTGGATCACATCCGCCCCGAGGTGCTCGAGGTGCAGCTCTATGTAGTCGTGCTCGGGACCCGCGCCACGGCCCTCGCGGATCTCGACCGTCATCGCCCGGCTCACCACGTCCCGGGAAGCGAGATCCTTGGCATTGGGCGCGTAGCGCTCCATGAAGCGCTCGCCCTTCGAGTTCGTGAGGTAGCCGCCCTCACCGCGCGCCCCCTCGGTGATCAGGCAGCCGGCGCCGTAGATCCCGGTGGGATGGAACTGCACGAACTCCATGTCCTGCAGCGGCAGGCCCGCGCGCAGCACCATGGCGTTGCCGTCCCCGGTGCAGGAATGAGCCGAGGTGCAGGAGAAGTAGGTGCGGCCGTAGCCGCCGGTCGCGAGGATGGTGACGTGCGAGCGGAAGCGGTGCAGCGTGCCTTCCGCGAGATCGAGCGCCACCACGCCGCGGCACGCACCGTCCTGCATGATGAGGTCGATGGCGAAGTACTCGACGAAGAAGGTCGCGGCGTGGCGGAGCGACTGCTGATACAGAGTGTGGAGCATCGCGTGGCCGGTGCGGTCGGCGGCGGCGCAGGTGCGCTGCGCGATGCCCTTGCCGAAGTGCGTGGTCATGCCGCCGAACGGCCGCTGGTAGATGCGCCCGCTTTCGGTGCGCGAGAACGGCACGCCGTAGTGCTCGAGCTCGATCACCGCCGCCGGCGCCTCCTTGCACATGAGCTCGATCGCGTCCTGGTCGCCGAGCCAGTCGGAGCCCTTGACGGTGTCGTACATGTGCCAGCGCCAGTCGTCCTCGCCCATGTTGCCGAGGGCCGCGGAAATGCCGCCCTGCGCGGCGACCGTGTGGCTGCGCGTGGGGAAGAGCTTGGTGATGCAGGCCGTCGACAGGCCGCTCTCGGCGAGCCCGAGCGTGGCGCGCAGGCCCGCGCCGCCCGCGCCGATCACTACGACGTCGTAGGTGTGATCGATGAACCGCGGCGCGCTCACGCCCCGGCTCCGAGCGCCACCTTGAGAACCGCGAACACGCCGGCCGCCGCCAGCAGGGCGTGCAGAAAGCTGAGCACGGTGAGTGTCACGGTGCGCGCGCCCGGCGCGGGCACGTAGTCCTCCACGACCACGCGCACCCCGAGCTGCGAATGCCAGGTGGCGACCAGCACCAGAAGAATGAGGAGCAGGGCCGTCCAGCTCCCGCGCATCCAGGCCGTGACCGTCGCATGGTCGAGCGACGGCAGCGCGAGGAGCGACACCACGAACCAGACGGTGAGCGGCAGCAGCGCCACCGCGGTCAGCCGCTGCTCCCACCAGTGCTGCACCCCCTCCTTCGCCGAGCCCGCA
>DATKEZ010000168.1:0-13625 GCA_035511775.1 Steroidobacteraceae bacterium
CCGGCAAGCTCACCGCCCGCGAGCGTATCCGCGTGCTGCTCGACACCGGCAGCGCGTTCCTCGAGTTCTCGCAGCTCGCCGCACACGGCATGTACGGCGGGGAGATCGCCTGCGCGGGGGTGGTGACGGGCATCGGCCGGGTCCAGGGTCGCGAATGCGTCATCGTCGCCAACGACCCCACCGTCAAGGGCGGCACCTACTATCCGATCACCGTCAAGAAGCACCTGCGCGCCCAGGAGATCGCGCGCGACAACCGCTTGCCGTGCCTGTACCTGGTGGAGAGCGGCGGGGCGTTTCTGCCGGCGCAGGATGAGGTGTTTCCCGACCGCGACAACTTCGGGCGCATCTTCTACAACCAGGCGACGCTCTCGGCCCTCGGCGTGGCGCAGATCTCGGTGGTGCACGGCTCGTGCACCGCAGGGGGCGCGTACGTGCCGGCGATGTCGGATGAGAACGTGATCGTGCGCAACCAGGGACGGGTGTTTCTCGGCGGTCCGCCGCTGGTGAAGGCCGCGACCGGCGAGGACATCGACGCGGAGTCCCTCGGGGGTGCGGACGTGCACTGCCGCGAATCGGGCGTGTGCGACCACTACGCCGAGAACGACACCCACGCACTCGCCATTGCGCGGCGCATCATCGCGCGCCTGAAAGGCGCCACCGCCGCCGCGCCACCCGGCACCGCCACCGAGCCGCGCTACGATCCGGCGGAGCTCTACGGGGTGTTGCCGGCGAATCTGCGCAAGCCCTACGACGTGCGCGAGGTGATCGCACGCCTGGTGGACGCATCCGAGCTCGATGAGTTCAAGCAGCTCTACGGCACCACCCTGGTATGCGGGTTTGCGCACCTGTGCGGCTATCCGGTGGGGATTCTCGCCAACAACGGCGTGCTGTTCTCCGAAAGCGCGCTCAAGGGGACACATTTCATCGAGCTGTGCGCGCGCGAGCAGATCCCGCTCCTGTTCCTGCAGAACATCACCGGCTTCATGGTCGGGCGGCGCGCTGAAGCGGGCGGTATTGCCAAGGACGGCGCGAAGCTGGTGACGGCGGTCGCCTGTGCGGGGGTGCCGAAGCTCACCGTGATCATCGGCGGCAGCTATGGCGCGGGCAACTACGCCATGTGCGGCCGGGCGTATTCGCCCCGACTGCTGTTTCAGTGGCCCAACGCGCGCATCTCGGTCATGGGCGGTGAGCAGGCCGCGAGCGTGCTCGCGACCGTCAAGCGTGATCAGCTGCGTGGCGCGGGCAAGGACTGGCCGGCGGCAGACGAGGAGGCGTTCAAACAGCCGATTCGCGAGCAATACGAGCGCCAGGGACATCCCTATTATTCGTCTGCGCGGCTGTGGGACGATGGCGTGATCGATCCGCTCGAGACGCGGCGCGTCCTGGGGTTATCGCTCGCGGCGGTGCGCAGCGCGCCGCAGGAGCCGACGCACTTCGGCGTGTTCCGGATGTAGGCGAGAGCGGAGGGCGCCGTGATCAAGAGTCTGCTGGTCGCCAATCGCGGCGAGATCGCTTGCCGCATCTTCCGCACCGCGCGCCGCCTGGGGGTGCGCACCATCGGGGTGTTCTCGGATGCCGACGCCGGCGCGCGCCACGTGCGCGAAGCGGATGAGGCGGTGCGGATCGGCCCCGCCGCGGCGCGCGACAGCTACCTCGACATCGGGCGGCTCATCGACGCCGCGCGCGCCAGCGGGGCGGAGGCCATCCATCCGGGTTACGGCTTCCTGGCTGAGAACGCGCAGTTTGCCCAGGCGTGCGTGGATGCGGGGCGCATTTTCGTCGGGCCGCCCGCCGCGGCCATCGCCTCCATGGCTTCGAAGATCCTCGCCAAGACACGCATGCACGCGGCCGGCGTGCCGGTGCTGCCGGGGTACGCCGGCTCCGAGCAGGGCCTGGAGCACCTCGCGCGCGAGGCGCAGCGCGCCGGGCTGCCGCTCATCGTCAAACCCGCCGCCGGGGGCGGCGGCAAGGGCATGCAGATCGTGCGCGTGCTTGGCGAACTCGCGCCGGCGCTCGCCGCCGCACGGCGTCTCGCCGAGAGCGCCTTCGGGGACGGCACACTGCTGCTCGAGCGCTATCTGCCGGCACCGCGGCACCTCGAGGTGCAGGTGTTTGCCGATGGGCACGGCAACTTCGTGCACCTGGGCGAGCGTGACTGCTCGATCCAGCGACGCCATCAGAAGCTCATCGAAGAGGCGCCCGCTCCGGCACTGCCCGAGGAGCTGCGCGCACGACTGCGCGCCGCGGCGCTGATCGTGGCGCGCGAGATCGGCTACCAGAGCGCCGGGACGGTCGAATTCCTCTACGACGGCGCCGAGTTCTACTTCATGGAAATGAACACGCGCCTGCAGGTGGAGCATACGGTCACGGAGGCGGTGACCGGACTCGACCTGGTCGAGTGGCAGTTGCGCGTCGCCGCGGGTGAGCCCCTGCCGCTGTCGCAGGGCGAGGTGTGCTTTGACGGGCACGCGATCGAGGCGCGCGTCTGCGCCGAGGATCCGGAGCGCGGCTTTCTGCCGAGCGCCGGACGGCTGCAGCTGCTCGAATGGCCGCACCTGCAGTCGGTGCGCGTGGACGCCGGCTTTGCCAGCGGCGATACGGTTCCGGATCGCTACGATTCGCTCCTCGGCAAGATCATCGCCTGGGCGCCCACTCGCGAGCAGGCTGCCGCCCGGCTGGCAGCCGCGCTGACGCAGACCCTGTGCGCGGGCGTGCACACCAACGAGCGCTGGCTGCGACGCATCCTGCGCTCGGCGCGCTTTCTGGAAGCGCGGCACAACGTCGCCCTGCTCGACGAGAGCGCGGGGCAGTTCGCCGGCCCGCTCACCGCCGCCCCCGAGGCGCTCATCCTGGCGGCCCTTGCCCTGCACGGGGACGCGGGCGGCGCGGGGGCGCGTGCCGGCGGGCCGGCAAGCCCCTGGGACCTCGCCGATGGCTTTACGCCCAACCTCCCCGGGCTGGTCGCCTACAGCTTCTCATGGCGCGGGCACCCCCACGCCGTGGAGCTGCAGTTCCTCCACGGCAAGCCCGCCGCCGTGATGGTCGATGGGGGCGCGCGCCTGACGCTCGCGGATATTACCCGTAGCGGCGCAGTGGTCGCGGCACGCATCGAGGCGCGGCGCCGGCAGGCGCGTTACCACCTGGACGCGGCGCGCGTGTATCTGTGGACTGAGGACGAGCAGTATGAGCTGCAGCGGGAGGACCCGCGGACACAGGAGTTCGCGGTGAGCGCTGCCGGCGGCACTCTGACCACGCCCCTGCCGGGGGTGGTGGTGTCGGTGCCGGTCAGCGTGGGACAGAAAGTCGCCGCCGGGGAGGTGCTGATGGTGATCGAAGCGATGAAAATGGAGCACACCATCACGGCCCCGTACGCAGGCACAGTAGGGATGATTCACTTCGCCCGCGGCGAGCGCGTGCCCGAGGCGAGCGAGCTGTTGGAGTTGGCGCGCGAGCCGGCGAACGTCCCTGAGAACTAGGGGTGTTTAGGCGTGCCCTTGGGGCGCGCTTCGGTCTGCACCTGGGCAATCAGTCGGTCGGTGTTGGCGAGAATTTCGGCGAAATTCTTGCCCATCGCCACGTACTCGCCGTTGACCGCCATGGTGGGAACCGCCTCGATGCGGTACTTGTCCGCCAGCTGATCGGCCTGCACCGTCTGGTTGTTGACGCCGAAGGAGGTATAGGCGGCGGCGAACTGCTCGGTATGGCCGCCGTTCCTGCCCACCCAGTCGGCGAGGCTCGGCTCGTCGAAGAGCTGCAGGTGCTCATCGTGGATGGCGCGAAACAGCGCCCCGTCGAGCTTGCCCAGATCGCCGCTCACCTGCAGCGCGTAGTAAGCGCGCGCCAGGTTGACCCACGGCGGGCGGTTGAAGCCGACCGGCACGCGCCGCAACACCACGTTCTTGGGTAGCTGCGCCTCCCAGGTGCTGACCAGGGGGTAGAACTCCTTGCAGTGCGGGCACATGTAGGAGAAGAACTCGATGACCTCGATCTTCCCCGGGGTCGTGGTCGGCTGCGGCGGCTCGAGCTTGCGGTAGTCGGTGCCTTCCACGCCCTGCGCGTGCACCGCTGCTGACATCCCCGTCGCGGCGCTCGCAAGGACACACAGTGCCAGGAGGACGCAGTTGCGGATCGGCATTCGGTATCCTTTCGTTCAGGTGCGCAGGCAGGCGCGTAGTTTAGGCACAGAGCGCCGGCGATTTCAGCGCGGTGTGCGAGGGTACATTATTTGCCGGCGACGGCCGCCGCGGCAGATGCCTTGGGCCGCCGGCGCGCCGGGGCGGTGGAAACATACGCCGAAGCGCGCTCAAAGAATCGCCACGGCCGCCGCGCCCATTCACCGGCGTAGTCGACCCCGATGCGAGGACTGCGCGCGATGCGCACCCGCGGCGCGCGAGCCGGCCCGCGTTGCAGCCACAATACCTCGCCCGCGAGATCGACGCCGTTCAGATGCCGATCGATGTGCAGTGCGCGACACAGGAGCCCGGGACCGCAGGTGCGCTCGGTGACGCCCGCGAGCGGCTCGAGCGCGCGCAGCAGCACCGCGTGCGGCACACCGGGAGCGCCGGTGACCACATTCAGACAATTCCAGAAGCCGTAGATGAAATACACATACGCGTGCCCCGGCGGCCCGTACATGACTTCAGTGCGCGCGGTGCGGCCGCGGGAGGAGTGCGCCGCGAGATCGCGCGGCCCCAGATATGCCTCGGTCTCGACGATGCGCCCCGAGCGCACGGCACTGCCATCGTCGTGCACCAGGTGCATGCCGATGAGCTCGCGGGCGATGGCCAGCGTGCTGCGCGCGAAAAACGCGCGCGGGAGTTTTTCTGCGCGGCTCACCGCGCGCGATGGTAAAGGAATCCTCTACAATAGGCGGCGGCGCAAAACCCACGATGGCCGCTGCCGCATAAGCAGAGTGATATTCTAATCAATGTGTTACAGATTCTTTGCAGAAATAACATGAAGCAGGCGTGGAAATCGGCGCTGGCCCTGTGCGCGCTCGCAGGGCTTGGCCTGGCGGGGCCCGGCTGGGCCAGTGTCTACCCTCTGCCCGCGGACGGTTCCTCGGTGGTGGGGAGCGACGAGAGCATGCAGACGGTGTACGAGGACACGCTGCCCGATATCGCGCACCGCTACAGTCTCGGCTATTACGAAATCATCCGCGCCAACCCCGGTGTCGATGTGTGGTTGCCGGGGGCGGGCACCAGGCTGGTGCTGCCCGGACGGCGCATCCTGCCGGCCGGTCCGCGCGCGGGCCTGGTCGTGAACCTGCCCGAGCACCGGCTGTACTACTACCCAAAGCCCCGCAAGGGCGAGCAGCCGGTCGTCATCACCTACCCGGTGAGCATCGGCAAGATGGACTGGCGCACGCCGCTGGGCGAGACGCACGTCATCGCCAAGATCAGACACCCGGCCTGGTATCCGCCGGAGTCGATCCGCAAGGAGCACGCCGCGAATGGGGATCCGCTGCCGAAGGTGGTGCCCTCCGGACCCGACAATCCACTCGGTGATTTCGCCCTGCGCCTCGCCGCGGGCAACGGCGAGTACATGCTTCATGGCACCAACAACCCAACCGCGGTGGGCATGGCGGTCACGCACGGGTGCATTCGCATGTATCCGGAAGACGTCGCGGCGCTGTTTGCGCTGGTGCCGGTCGGCACCCCGGTGCGACTGGTCGATGAGCCGGTGAAGGTCGCCTGGGTCGAGGGTCAGCTGCTGCTCGAGGCGCATCCGCCGGTGGACGCCGAAGGCCAGAGTATCGAGCCGGACGTGCAGCTGTTATCGCAGAAGCTGGATCAGGCGCTCGGCAGCAACACAGCGGCCATTCACTGGGATCTGGCGCGTGCCACGCTCGCGGCCGCCAGCGGCATTCCGACGCTGGTCGGTCTGGCAGCCGACCCCGAAGCGCCGGCCTCCGCCCCTCCCGCGGCGAGCGTATCGCAGCCGAGCCACTGAAGCGGGCGCCGCCCCCGCGCGCTCGCTCAGGGCTGGACGCCGCCTCCGGCGCTCGATGAGGGCTCGGCGCCGCCCGGCCGCGACGCGCGCGCGTGCCCGATGAGACGCAGCAGCTGCACGGCACGCGTGACTAACCCCACCGCCGAACGCATGAACACCAGCAGCGACAGCACTTCGCGCGTTCGCCTCATCAGCAGGACAGCGCCCAGCACCGCGATCCAGGCGAGTGGGTGGCGCGCCGCGTACTGGCCCGCGGCGCCAGCGAGGCCCGCGGCTTGCGGCGGCTGCGGACGCAGCGCCGCCAGTCGCTCCCTGAATTCCACCCGCTGCTGCGCGCAGCGCGCCAACAGTGCGCGCCGCCGCTCCTGCAGGTCCGCCATGCGCGTCACGAGCCGCCCCCGCCGCGGCGCTCATCCTCGCGCAGTTGCTGAAGTGAGCCCTCCAGAATCGGTGGCTGGCTACGCAGGGTGCGCGCGCCGAGCACCCCGAACAGCAGCGCGAGGGCGAGGAACACCAGCGTCCCGCCGAGCAGAGCAAGTGTGCGATGCGTGTCCCACAGCGCCACGACCAGGCTCGTGAGAGCGAAGCCGAGCGCGAGCAACGCGCACGCGACCGCGCCCATCAGGCACACGAGCACCCGCAGCAGCGCCAACAGGTGAATCTCGAGCTCCACCGCGGCGAGGTCGAGGCGGGTCTTGAGCACGTCCAGGGCCGCGCCGAGCAGCCCGCTGAACGCCGAGCGCAGCGGCTGATCCGCGCCTGCGTCCTGCGCAGGCGATCCGGGCGCGTCCATCAGCGGCGGCCCATGAGAAGTCCGAGCAGCAGCGCAACCCCGCCCGCGACGCCCACCGCCTGCCAGGGGTTGCTGCGCACGTAGCTGTCGATATCGCGCGCTCGCGCGGTCAGCTGTTCTTCGAGTGCACTGAGGCGGGTACGCAGGTCCCGCACCACGGCCTCGGCGCGCTGCTGCATTTCCCCGCCGTCCGCGCTGCCGCTCGCCCGCAACAGCGTTTCGGCCTCGCTCACCAGCGAGCGCAGCTCCTCGGCCAGCTTCCCGGCATCGAACGACTCGGTCATGGCGGTGTTCCTCGGCGTGAAGCCTCCGCCCTGGATTTACGCATATCCGAACCGAAACCGCGAGACTCGCGCTGCCGGCTGCGCTACTCTCGCGCAAGAGTGCCTGCATGAACGCTCCGGTGCCCAATCCGCTGCTCGAGTTGCGCAAGCTCGGCGAGAGTGTCTGGCTCGATGACATCAGCCGCCGCATGCTGCAGGACGGCAGTCTCGCACGCCTGATCCGCGACGACGGCGTGGCCGGCCTCACCTCCAACCCGGCGATATTCGCCCACTCCATGATGAGCGACCCGCAGTACGCGCAGCCGATCGCGCAGCTGCAGCCGAAGATGTCATCGGGTATCGCGCTCTACGAGGAGCTCGCTCTCGAGGATCTGCGCGCGGCCGCCGCGCTCCTGCGCCCGCTCTACGATGCAACTGCCGGGGGCGACGGCTACGTGAGCATGGAGGTGTCGCCGCACCTCGCGTACGACGGCCCCGGGAGTCTCGCGGAGGCGCAGCGCTTGTGGGAGCGCCTGCGACTTCCCAACGCGCTCATCAAGATCCCCGGCACCGAAGCCGGGTTGCCGGTGATCCGCGCTCTCATTGCTGCCGGCATCAACGTGAACGTGACGCTGCTGTTCTCGCCCGAGCGTTATCGCGCCGTGGCGCGCGCCTACATGGAGGGCCTGAGCGCACGCGCCGCGGCCGGCCAGCCGCTCAGCCGTGTCGCCTCCGTGGCGAGCTTCTTCCTCAGCCGCATCGACACCGCCGTGGACGCGCTGCTCGATGGCCTCGCAGCGCGCGGCCAGCCCGCAGCGCGCACCCTGCGCGGCAAGGCGGCGATCGCCAGCGCCTGCCGCGCCTACGAGATTCACCAGGAGCTGCTCGCCGGCGCGCAGTGGCAGGGCCTGGCGGCGCGCGGTGCGCGGCCGCAGCGGCTGCTGTGGGCATCGACCTCGACCAAGGATCCGGGCTACAGCCCGATCAAGTATGTCGAAGAGCTGGTGGTGCCCAATACGGTCAACACCATGCCGCTCGAGACACTCAATGCCTATCGGCGCCTGGGCAGACCCGAACTGCGTCTCGAGCGCCACATTGCCGAAGGCTGCGATGCGCGCGAAGGCCTGGAGCGGCTCGACGTCGATCTGGAGGCCGTCGCGGCGCAACTCGAGCGCGAAGGCGTGACGAAGTTCACCGAGCCTTTTGACCGGCTGCAACAATGGCTCGAGGAGCGACGCCGCGGCCGGCAGGCATCCTGAGGTTTCCGGGGGTAGCGAAGTGGATACCAAGGCGGTACGCGACCGACTGCTCAAGCGCCGCGACGAGCTGCGCCAGCGCGCCAGCGATGCGAGCGCTGATCTGCGGCACGAGGCGGACCCGCTGTCCGCCGACTTCGCCGAGCAGGTGACGCAGCGCGAGAACGACGATGTGCTCGGGGCCATCTCCCACTCGGCCCAGGAAGAGCTGCAGCAGGTCGAAGGGGCGCTGCGGCGCCTCGCCTCGGGCCGCTACACCACCTGCTCGGTGTGCGGCGATGACATCGAGCCGGAGCGGCTGGAGGCAGTGCCCTATACCGATCGGTGTCGCTCCTGCGCGGAAGGCGGCCGTGCGGCAGGCGGCCGCGGTGCCCGCAGCTGACGGCGGCGCGCGCGCAGCGCGCGATGAGCCCATGAACGCCCCGAGCGCCTCAGGGGTCATCACCATCACCACCGACTTCGGCCACCAGGGACCGTTCGTCGGTGTCATGAAGGGTTGCATGCTCACGCGCTTCCCGGCGGCGCGCATCATCGATCTCACGCATGAGATCGTGGTGCATTGGCCGGCGGAGGCGGGCTTCTGGCTGGCGCATGCCTTCGGCTACTTCCCGCCGGCGACCGTGCACGTCGCGGTAGTCGATCCGGGCGTCGGCACCGCGCGCAACATTCTCGCCGTGCACGCCGGCGGACACTATTTCCTGGCGCCCGACAACGGCCTGCTGGCCCCGATCGTCAGCCGCACGCGCGACGCACTGATCGTGCGCCTGGGGACTGCGGAGCTGGCGCGCCTCGGAGTGCATCGTCCGAGCGCCACCTTCCACGGCCGGGACATTTTCGCGCCGGTCGCCGCCGAGCTCGCGGCCGGGCGCTGCCAGCTGCGTTCGCTCGGCGAGACCGTCAGCACCCTGGTCCCGGCCTGGGTGGAAGACCCTGCGGTCGAGCCTCGCAGCGTCACCGGCGTGGTCATCAGCATCGATCACTTCGGCAACCTCATCACCAACATCGACGCCGCACTCATCGAGCGCTTCCGGCTGCCGCTGGTGCACGCTGGCAACCACGCCTTTCCCCTGCTGCGCACCTACGGCGACACGCCACCTGGGGAGTATCTCGCGCTCGTGAACTCCTTCGGGGTGATCGAGATCGCCCGCGCCGAGAACAGCGCCGCGGAGGGGCTGGGGCTCAGCCGCGGCGCCCCGGTGGTGGTGCGCGACCGCACCGATCAGCCCTGAAGCGAGCCCCGGCGGGGGCGGGTTCAGGGCCCCGGGGCCTGGCCCGAACGGCATGGGGGCCAAAAGTTGATCGGCGGCGCGAATCGGCTATAGTTCGCAGCCTTGTCCCGTGCCGTATAAGCACGTTAGCTGTTGAATTAATTCGGGATTTACGCCGCCAGATGTCGGAACGAGACAACGAGACTTTCGATCTCGACGATGAATTCCTGAGCAGTCCGACCGAGGACGGCACCGATTATGACCGGCTGCTCGACCGGGTGGACAAGCGCGTCCGTAATCAGGGCAAGCGCGGCAAGGCCGCGTGGAGCCGGCTCGAGGAAGTGCTGGCGGACAAGAAGCTCGAGAAAGATCTCAAGGACTTCGACGACGAGCTGTAGAGGCGAGCCGGCATGCGGCGGCGTGGCTGAAGGAACAAGCAGTGACCCGCACGCCCTCGGCCTGGATCGTCCTGAAGTTCGGCGGAACGAGCGTCTCGACGCTGGCCAACTGGAACAACATCGCGCGGGTCGCCGCCGCGCGCAGCGCCGGCGGCGCGCGCGTGCTCATCGTGCATTCGGCCGTGACCGGCATCACCGACCGGCTCGAGCGGCTGCTGGATGGCGCCACGGCTGAGGCGCGGGAGGAGCAGCTGCGCGCCATCGCGGAGCGCCACCGCAGTCTCGCGAGCGAGCTGGGCGTTACCCTCGGGGAGGAGATCGAGGCAGAGCTCGCCGAGCTGCACGAGATCGCCGCCGGGATCGCGCCGGTGCCCGCAGTGAGCGACCGCACGCGCGCGCACGTCTTGGCCGCCGGCGAGCTGATGGCTACGCACATCGGCGTGCGCTTCCTGCGCTCGCGCGGACTCGAGGTTGCGTGGGCCGATGCGCGCACCATGCTGCGTGCCGAAGAGCGCGACAGCGCCTCGGCCAAGGCGAGCGTGCTCTCGGCGGTGTGCGGTTTCGCGCCCGATGCGGCCCTCGAGGAGCGCCTGCGCGGGCTCGCACCGGTGGTCGTCACCCAGGGTTTCATCGCCAGCGATGACCAGGGCAACACCGTGCTCCTGGGGCGCGGCGGCTCGGATACCTCGGCGGCCTATCTCGCGGCCAAGTTGCGCGCCCAGCGGCTGGAGATCTGGACCGACGTCCCGGGCATGTTCAGCGCCAACCCACGCGCTACGCCCACCGCGCGTCTGCTGCGCGCGCTGCACTACGACGAGGCCCAGGAAATCGCCACCAGCGGCGCCAAGGTCCTGCACCCGCGCTGCATCCTGCCGGCGCGCCAGTACCAGATTCCGCTGCACGTCTATGCGACCCAGGCGCCGGATCTGGAAGGCACGGTGCTCAGTGCCGAGAGCGAGGGCGGCGCGCAGGTGAAGGCGGTCTGCAGCCGCAAAGGCATCACGCTCATTTCGCTGGAAAGCCCCGGCATGTGGCATCAGGTGGGGTTCCTGGCCGATGCCTTCCAGGTGTTCAAGCAGCACGGCATGTCGGTCGACCTGGTGTCGACCTCCGAGACCAGCGTCACGGTGTCGCTCGACCCGGCGGCCAATTCACTCGACAACACGCGGCTCGCGGCGCTGGTCGCCGACCTGTCGCGTCTGTGCCGCGTGCAGGTGATCGGACCATGCGCCTCGGTGAGTCTCGTGGGACGCAACATCCGCGCCATCCTGCACCAGCTCGGAGGTGCCTTCGAGTTCTTCGAGGAACAGAAGATCCACCTGGTGAGCCAGGCGGCCAACGACCTGAATTTCACCTTCGTGGTCGATGAGGACCAGGGCGACCGCCTGGTGCAGCAACTGCACGAGCTGCTGATCCGCCCGGTGCCGGGAGACAAGGTGCTCGGTCCCACCTGGCAGCAGCTGTTCTCGCGGCCGCAGGACTCGGGCAGCGCCGGTGCGCCGTGGTGGCGCGCCAAGCGCACGCAGCTGCTCGCGGCCCTGGGGGAGCACGACGCGGCCTTCGTCTACGACCTGCAGGCGGTGCGCGAGGCCGCACGGGCGCTGCGCACAGTCACGGCACTCGCGCGGGTGCATTACTCCATGAAGGCCAATCCGCACCCGCTGCTGCTGCGCACGCTGCGCGCCGAGGGCATCGAGTTCGAATGCGTATCGCGCGGCGAAGTGGAGCGGTTGCTGCAGCTGTTTTCCGATCTCGACCCGCAGCGCATACTGTACACGCCGAACTTCGCGCCACGCGCGGAAGTCGCCTGGGCGCTCGGCGCGGGGGTGCGCGTGACGGTCGACAACAGTTACGCGCTCACCGACTGGCCGCAGCTGTTCCGCGCTCACGAGATCTTCGTGCGCGTCGACACCGGCGTCGGCCGCGGCCACCACACGCACGTGCGCACCGCCGGCACGCGCTCCAAGTTCGGCGTGCCGCTCGCGGAACTGCCGGAAGTTGCGCGCCGCGCGCAGGATGCCGGGGCGCGCATCGTGGGCCTGCAGGCGCACGTGGGGAGCGGGGTGTTCGACGTGACCAGCTGGGAGCATACGGCGCGCCTGCTGGCGCACGCAGCGCAGGGCTTCGCGCAGCTGCGCGTCATCGACGTCGGCGGCGGCCTGGGAGTGCCCGAGCGCGCCGACCAGGCGGGCGTCGATCTGGCCAGGCTCGACACGCTGCTGCTCGCGGTGCGCGCCGAGCACCCGCAGCTGGAGGTGTGGCTCGAGCCCGGACGCTACCTGGTGGCATCCGCCGGGGTGCTGCTCGCGCGCGTGACGCAACTGAAGGCCAAGGCCGGAGTGCGCTTCGTGGGCGTGGCGACCGGCATGAACTCCCTCATCCGTCCGGCGCTCTATGGGGCGTACCACGAAATCGCCAACCTCACGCGAGCGGCTGAGCCTGCCACCGAGCTGGTCAATATCGTCGGCCCCATCTGCGAGAGCGCGGACGTCCTCGGACACGATCGCCTGCTGCCGGTGACCCAGGAAGGGGACGTGCTGCTCATCGCCAACGCCGGGGCCTACGGGCACGCGATGAGCTCGCATTACAACCTGCGCGCTCCGGCCGCGGAGCTGTTCATCTGAAGCGCGCGGTGCTGCTGGCCATCGGGATCGCCGCGCTGGCCGGCATCCTCTACCTTGTGTATCTGGATCGCCTGGTGACGCGGCAATTCGAAGGCCGGCGCTGGACGCTGCCAGCGCAGGTGTTCGCGGCACCGCTCGAGCTGTACACGGGACTGGCGCTGTCGGCGGCGCAGCTCGAGCAGGAGCTGCAACGCCTGCATTACCGGCGCGCCGAGCGTCCCGAGCGTCTCGGAACCTATCGCGTGGCCGGCGCACGCTTCGACGTCGCGCTGCGGCCGGCGCGCTTCGCGGACGAGACACGCAACGCGCAGCTGCTGAGCATCGTCGCCGGCCCCCAGGGGCTCGAGAGCCTGCGCGACAGCGCCGGCCATGACGTGCCGGTGCTGCGGCTCGAGCCGCTGCTCATCGGCAGCATTTTTCCGATCCACGGCGAGGACCGCATCATCGTCACACCGCAGGAAGTGCCCGCACTCCTGCCCGCCGCGCTCAAGGCGGTCGAGGACCGCAAGTTCGACAGCCATCACGGGGTCGACCCGGTGGCGATGCTGCGCGCGCTGTGGGTCAACCTGCGTGCCCGCCAGATCGAGCAGGGCGGCAGCACACTCACCCAGCAGCTGGTGCGCAGCTACTTCCTCAGTTCGCGCCAGACGCTGTCGCGCAAGGTGCGTGAGGCGATCATGGCGATGGCGCTGGATGCGCACTTCACCAAGGCCGATCTCATGAACGCATACATCAACGAGATCTTCCTCGGTCAGGACGGCGACCGCGCGATTCACGGCTTTGGCCTCGCCAGTCAGTTCTATTTCGGCAAGCCGCTCGCCGAGCTCGACCTGTCGGAAGTGGCGTTGCTGGTCGCGGTGGTCCGCGGACCCTCGTACTACGATCCGCGGCGCCACCCCGAGCGCGCGCACCTGCGCCGCGACCTGGTCCTCAAGATCATGGCCGATCAGGGTATCGTGAGCGCCCGGGAGGCAGCTGCGGCCGCACGCGAGCCGCTCGGTGTCACCGGCCGGCCGGCGGGTGCGTATTACCCCGCGTACCTCGACTTCGTGCGCCGCACCCTGCGGCGCGACTATCACGACCAGGACCTCACCGAGGCGGGCCTGCGCATCTACACCAGCCTCGAGCCGC
>DATKEZ010000169.1:0-6579 GCA_035511775.1 Steroidobacteraceae bacterium
CCGGCAAGACCGTGCTCAACGTGCCCGAGAACGCGCACGTGCTGGCGCCGGCGCCGGTAGCATCGGCGGACTGCCTCGTCGCGGTCGTCAGCAGTGAAGGCAAGCTGCTCGCTTTCCCGGTGGGGGAGGTGCCCGAGATGCCGCGCGGCAAGGGCAACAAGCTCTACGACATAGCGGCGAAGAAGGCCGCGGCGCGCACCGAGGTCATGACCGCGGTGGCCGTCGTGCCACCGAAAGCGAGCCTCGTGCTCTGGTCGGGCGAGACGGAGAAAGTCATCGAGTGGCGGGATCTCCAAGCCTATGTCGGCGAGCGTGCGCAGCGCGGCATGGTCCTCAAGCGCGGCTGGCCGCGAAAGATCGATAGACTGGAAACGCTGCTGCCGCCGCCCTGACGGTTCGAGCGGCCGGCGCCGCCGATACCCCGGCGATTCCAAACCCCGCGCGGTTCTCAGACACTCAATCTGTTGCAAATAGGAATGATTCGCATTAGCATTTGGATCCCGGGCCGCGAAAGGGCCATGGGTTGGGAGAGTCATGGCGAAGATCGTTGGCCAACGAGCTCGCGGCCTGCTGCTCGCAAGCCTGGCTTGCGCCCTCGCGCCCTGGGTCGGCGGTATCGCTGCCGCTGCGGAGGATGCACGGTTGATCGATATGCAGACGCAGCTGCAGCAGCTGGCGGAGGAGAATCGCTCCTTGCGCGAGCGGCTCGTGCGGATCGAGCGGGCGCTGGCGCAGCTGACCGGCACGCTCGCAGCGCCGTCCGCCGCCTCACCGGGGGTGCCAGTGCCGGTGGCCGCAAACTCATCTGCCCTGCCGACACCCGCGACGCCCTCGACGCTGAGCGCTGCGCCGCTGGCGGCCGGGGTGCGCGTGTGGGGTTACGGCGAGATGTACTACATCGATCCCACGCGCGATGGAAACCAGGCACGGGCGGATCTGGCGCGCGCGGTGTTCGGCCTCGGGTACTCCTTTGACGAGCGCACCGAATTCAACTCCGAATACGAAGTCGAGCACGCGGTGGCCTCGGGGAGCGACCCGGGGGAGTTCGAGGTCGAGCAGTTCTACGTCGACCGTGCCTTCAGCGAGGCGCTCAGCGCCCGCGGCGGTCTGTTCCTGATGCCCTTCGGGTTTCTCAACGAGCATCATGAGCCCACGCGCTTCTACGGCGTGCAGCGCAATTTCGTCGAGACCCTGATCATCCCCAGCACCTGGCGCGAGGGCGGCTTCAACCTGCACGGCGACACCCGCACGGGATTTGGCTGGAACTTCGGGCTCACCACCGGCTTTGATCTGTCGAAGTGGGACTTCGCCCCGGCATTCCCGCCGTACACGAGCGCGCTCGCTCTGGCGAACAGTGGCACGGCGCCCCTGCAGGCGACGCACCAGGAGCTGGCGCTGGCAAATGCGCGGCACCTGTCGCAGTACGCCGCGCTCAGCTACTACGGCGTTCCGGCCTTGCTCCTCGGGGGCGCGATCAGCAGCGGGGAGTCGAGCGCGCCGGGGGATCCGCGCGTCACGCTGTGGGAGGCGCATGCGCGCTGGATGCCCGCGAAGCTCGACCTGTCCGCGCTTTACGCGCGCGGCTCGATCAGCAACACCGGACCGGCGAACGCGGCACACCCGGGCTCTGCCAACCCGTTGCCATCATCGTTTTATGGATACTTCCTGCAGGGCGCCTATCGGCTGTGGGAGCAGGGTGACTATCAGGCGGCGCCCTTCGTTCGCTGGGAGCGCTACAACCTCGGCGCCAGTTACGCCGGCACCCGCGGTCCGGTGGTCCCCGCGGGCCTCGTGCCGCTGTCGGGGGGTGGCGGGGACTTCGGATACTGGCCGCGGAGCGCGGACCGGGTGTTCACCGCCGGTGCCAACTTCTACGTCGGCGCGCACCTGGTGCTGAAGGGCGACTATCAGTGGTTCCAGCTCAACCAGGGCTTCAGGCGCTTCGACCTGGGCCTGGGCGTGAGTTTCTGAGGCGGCGCTTCAGCGCTCGGCCATCACCACCTGCTCGGGCTCGTTGATGAAGTAGCCCTGGATGTACTGCACGCCCACCTGCCACAGCACGGCCATGGTGTTGGCGTCCTCGACCCGCTCGCCGATGGTCTGGATGTTGCGCTTGCGTGCGGCTTCGACCAGCGTGCGCACGCGCTGCTGCAGCTGCGGATCCGTGGCCAGTTCCTGGATGATGGTGCCGTCGATTTTCACGAAATCGAGCGGCAGAGATTCGAGCATGCCGGCGCTGTCGCGTCCGGAGCCGAAGCCCTCGAGCGCGAAGCGGAAGCGCCGCGAGCGCAGCACGGCGGCGAGCGCCTTGACCTGCGTCACGTGGCTCGCCGCACTCTCCTCGGTGATCTGGAAGCACAGCCGCTGCGGCTCGGCGCGGCTCGAGCGCAGGTGATTGTCGAGCCACTCGAGAAAGCCCGCATCCCGCACGGTCTCCTTCGACAGGCGCACGAACAGGCACTCGGGTTTCTTCTGCGCCGCGAACGACAGCGATGCGCCGACCACCCAGCGGTCGATGTTCTTGAGCAGATCATTGCGCCCGGCGGCCGCCATGAATTCCGACGGCAGCACTTCCCGGCCCTGCTGGTCGATCATGCGCACCAGCACGTCGAACATGCCCGGACGCTCGCCCTCAAGACTCGCGATCGGCTGCTGCACCAGGCGGAAGCGGTTCTCCATCAGCGCCGCCTTGATGTGCTTCACCCACACCTTGTCATAGGACATGACGCGGCTGTCATTGTCGGCGCGGTCCGACATGATGCTCTGATTGCCGCCGCGGGCGGCGCCCTTGTTGGCGCACTCGAGCGCATCGGCAATCACCGCGTCGACCTTGACCTGGCCAGGCGACACGACCGACAGCCCCAGGGTGCAGGTCACCGACACCGCCTTGTCGCGCACGCGCATCACCTGCTTCTGCATGCGCACCAGCAGCCGCTCGCCCCACGCGTTGATGTCGTGCTCGTTGCCGCGCTCCAGCAGCGCCATGAAGCGCACACCGCCGAAGCGCCCGGCGACTTCCTTCGGATGTAACGTGTCCTTGAGCAGCCGCGCGAACTCCACCAGGATGTCCTCGCTCGCCGTGGCGCCCACTACGCGCTCGACATCCGCGAACTTGTCGAGCTTGATGACCGCGAGGCAGCGCATGCCGCCTGCAGCCGGGGTCGCCAGGCGCCGCGCGAGCGCTTCGAGCAGCTCGGGCCGCGACAACAGAGCGCCACCGCTCTCGGCCGCCCCCGCGGGGCGCTCGAGGCTGCGCTCCTCGCTGGGCCTGGAGGGCACCATCAGGCTGACACAGGGCTCCTCTTCGTGCTCCCCGAGCGCGAGCGTCATCTCGATCGGCAGCACGCTCCCGTCTCCCAGCAGCGCGTTGGCCCGCAACGGGTGATCGGCCTTCCAGCGTCCCTGCAGGCACGCCGCCAGCGCCCCGCGCAGCGCGGCGTGGGTGGAATCCTCGAACAGGTCCATCACCGGCTCCCCGGCGACGCCGTCCTCGACGCCGAAGAGCTCGAGCCAGGCGGGATTCGCGTCGACCACGATTCCCTCCTGCACCTGAATGATCGCATCGTTGGAGCGCTGCAGCACATTGCCGAGCTGGCTGCGAGCCTCCTGCGCGGATTTCAGCGTGGCATGGAGCGTGCGCCCGGTGAGAAAGACCTCGAGCTCGCGCAGCATCACTGCCAGCAGGCGCTCAGTGTTGGCGAGCGTCACGACGTCGCGTGCGCCGAGCGCCATGGCTTGCGCGATGCGCGTCTCGTCCACAGCCGGTGTCAGCAACAACACCGGCACGCTGGGCGCCAGCCGGTCGCGCAGGCGGATCACGGAGCCGAGCTGCTCGTGGCTGTCGGCCACCTGCACCAGGATCTGGGGGTTGAGCTGGGTGAGCGCATCACCCAGATCGCGCAGCGCCGGGATCCAGGTGCAATGGGCCGGCCGTCCCGCGCGCCGCAGGATGGCGTTGACGGCTTCGACCGGCTCGCGCGCAGAGCTCAGCACGATGAGCGGAACGGCGTCCTGCTCGGTCAAATCAGCCTCCACTTCGGGTCCGCCCGCTTTTGACGCCTCGATTCTAGCACCCGGATCGCGCCGCTTCGTGTGCGCGAACTCGCGCAAAGCGCCGCCGGTGAGATGGGTGCGCTGGCAGGGGTGGGGCGATGCCGCTATCATACGCGGCCCTTTTGCGCGGCCGCGCCGGCCGCAGCCCTTAGCTCCAAGCGCGAGAAAGATCATGGCCAGCTACACGACCAGCGAGATTCGCGGGGGTCTGAAAGTCCTGCTCGACGGCGATCCCTACACCGTGATCGAGAACGAGTTCGTCAAGCCGGGCAAGGGTCAGGCCTTCAATCGCATCAAGGTGCGCAACCTCAAGACCGGCCGCACGATCGAGCGCACCTTCAAGTCCGGGGAATCACTCGAGGCCGCGGACGTCGTCGACACCGAGATGCAGTATCTCTACCAGGATGGGGATTTCTGGCACTTCATGATGCCGGAGAACTTCGAGCAGTACACCGCCGGCAAGTCGGCGGTGGGCGAGAACGCGCAGTGGCTCAAGGACGGCGTGGTCTGCATCGTCACCCTGTGGAACAACGTGCCCCTGGTGGTCACGCCGCCACCGCACATCGAGCTGAAGATCATCGAGACCGACCCGGGTCTGCGCGGTGATACCGCCACCGGCGGCCAGAAACCCGCCAAGGTCGAGACCGGCGCGGTGGTGCGCGTGCCGTTGTTCATCAACGAGGGCGAAGTGATCCGCATCGATACCCGCAGCGGCGAATACATCTCGCGCGCCAAGGGGTAGGGCTCAGGCGCGCAGCGCGCGCGGCGCGTTCCGCGCCCGCCACAGGCCATCGGCCGCGTAGATCAGCAGCGCCACCCAGATGAGTGCGAAGCCCGCCGCCAGCGCGGGCCGGAAGCTCTCGTGATAGAGGAGCACGCCGCACAGCAGCTGCAGGCTCGGCGCGATGTACTGCAGCACCCCGAGCGTCGAGTAGGGCAGTGCACGGGCCCCGTAAGCGAACAGGAACAGCGGAATCGCCGTGACCAGCCCGCTGCCGATCAGCAGCGCCGCGATCCCGGGGTGCTCGAGGGTGAGCGCGGCACCGCCGGCGGCCCGGCACCAGGCAAGATACCCCACCGCCAGCGGCAGCAGCAGCAGCGTCTCGATCGCAAGCCCTGGGAGGGCATCGACACTGATCACCTTGCGCTGCAGCCCGTACAGCGAAAAGCTCAGCGCCAGCGCAGCGGCGATCCACGGCGGACGCCCGGCGAGGGCGGTGAGATAGGCAACCCCGATCGCGGCCAACGCCACCGCCGTCCACTGGGCGCGATTGAGCCGCTCGTGCAACACGAACACTCCCAACACCACATTCACGAGCGGGTTGATGTAGTAGCCGAGGCTGGTGTCGACGATGTGCGCGTGGGTCACGCTCCAGACGTACACCAGCCAGTTGGCGCTGATGAGCGCCGCGGTGAGCGTGAGTCGCGCCACCAGCCTCGCGTTGGTCAGAGCGGACAGTGTTCCGAGCTCGCCCCGCAGCAGCAGCCACCCGAAGATGAACAGGCAGGCCCAGGTCACGCGGTGGGCGATCACCTGCAGCGCCGGCACGCCGCTCAAGGGGTGCAGGTAGACCGGGAACAGCCCCCAGATGCCGAAGGCCGCGGTCGCGGCCGCGAGCCCGCGCGTCGCGGGCCGTGCGGGCGTCATCACAGCACAGCGTGCGTCGCGGCCTGCCCGGCACCCGCCATGAACTGTGAGGCCAGTGATTCCAGACCGCGGGCATCTGCCTCATCGAAACGCCCCGGCAGCGGGCTGTCGATGTCGAGCACGCCGAGCAGCTCCTCGGCGGCGATGAGCGGCACCACGATCTCCGAGCGCGACGCCGTATCGCAGGCGATATGGCCCGGGAACCGATGCACGTCGGGCACGAGGAGCGTGCGGCGCTGCGCCGCCGCCGTGCCGCACACCCCGCGCCCCAGCGCGATGCGCACGCAGGCCGGCTTGCCCTGGAAGGGTCCCACGACGAGCTCACCGTCCTTGAGGAAATAAAAGCCGGCCCAGTTGATGTCCGGCAGGGCCCCGAAGATCAGCGCCGCGGTGTTGGCTGCGTTGGCGATCAGATCGCGCTCGCCGGCCAGCAGGCTCGCGAGCTCATCACGCAGGCGCGCGTAGTCCCGCGGCTTGTCGCGGAAGTCGTAGCGTGTGAGGGCGTGGCTCATCGATGCGTCCTGCGCTTGCGGTGCATGGGGCGAGCCGTGCATTCTGATCCTGTACATCTGCTGCCGGCTAGGCCCGCGCGGTCGGGAACGCCAGGACCTCGTCGATGTGCGTCGCACCGGTGGCGAGCATCAGCGTGCGGTCGAAGCCAAGCGCCACTCCGGCGCAGTCCGGCAAGCCACTGCCAAGCGCGGCCAGCAGCCGCTCATCGGGCGGGAAAGCCGGCAGACCGAGCCGCCGCCGCTGCGCGTTGTCGAGCTCGAAGCGTGCGCGCTGTTCGTTCGGCGCCGCCAGCTCGTGAAAGCCATTGGCGAGCTCGATGCCATCGCAGTACAGCTCGAAACGCCGCGCCGCGCGCGGCTCGCGCG
>DATKEZ010000170.1:0-24456 GCA_035511775.1 Steroidobacteraceae bacterium
GTCGGGCGGTAGCTGCCCGCGGCGGTAGGCCGCGCTCGTCAGGCTCAACGCATTGAAGGCCCGCTCGAGTGTGCGCATGGCGATGGGTCGCAGCCCGTAGCCCTGCCGGATGGTGGCGCCCTGTTCGCGGATCCGCAGTACTCCGTCCACGGCCCCGGCGGGGGCGGCGTGCACCAGGGCTTCGATGCGCCCGCCGCCGCGCGCGATGCTGCCGCCGCGGGCGTGGAACATGACGGCGCGCTCGCCGGCGGTGGCGAGCGCCTGCGCCAGATCGTGCTGCGCCTGGTGAATCATGAAGCGCGAGGCGCAGGGGCCGGTTTGCTTGTTGCTGTCGGAGTAGCCGATCAACACGCACTGGCGCCGCCCGCGCGCATCCAGATGCCGCCGATACAGCGGATCCGCGAGCAGCTCCTGCAGCGTGCGGCCGCAGGTGGCGAGCGCCTCCGCGGTCTCGAACTGCGGCGCCAGGTCGAGCGCTACTTCCCCGGTGCGCTTGTCGTAGGCCGCGGCCCAGCGCGCCAGCAGCAGCGCCGCCAGCACATCGTCCGCGCCGCTGGCGCCGCTCACGATGAAGTAGCCGATCGCGTCGGGGCCATAGCGGTGGCGGCCCTGCATGATGGCATCGAACACCGCGAGATGGCGCTTGCCGAGCGCATCGAGCTCCACGACCGGTCCGCGATCCTTCTCCAGCGCCTCGGCGAGCCGGTCGCGGCGCTCGCGGCTGCTGCGGCCGAGCCACAGCGGGTCGTCGAAGCCGCGCGCCACCACCTCGTGCAGAACACTGGCATGCTCGCGCACGTCGAGCGTCGCCAGGTGAAATCCGAAGGTGTCGATCCGGCGCAGCAGTCGCTCGACGTAGAACAGGCCGGCGTTCGCGCCCTTGTTGGCTTTCAGGCTCGTCGCGATCAGCGACACGTCGTCGCGGAACTGCCGCGCACTCTCGTAACCGCTCGCCCGGCCTTCGTAGGTGCTGCGCAGGCGCTCCCCGAGCTGCGCCAGGAACACGCGGTAGGGCATGCGGTCGTGCCGCGCCGGGGTGATGGCGCGCGCGCCCGGCAAGAGGCGCGTGTACTGCTCGACCCGCTTGGTCAGCTCGGTGGCCGCCGGCACCCGGCTGGCGCTCTGCGACAGGCGCTGCGCGATGCTCTGGCACTCCTCGAAATAGCGGTTGATGATCACCTGCTGCTGGCGCGCCAGCGCCTCGCGGATGCTCTTGGCGTGCACGTCGGGGTTGCCGTCCATGTCACCACCCGCCCACGATCCGAAGTGCAGGATGGCCGGCACCCGTGTCGCACCGGCGTCAGTGCCGTAGAGCTTCTCCAGCGCCTGCGCGATTTCCTCGTAGAACGCCGGCACCACGCGGTACAGGATCTCCACCAGGTAGAACAGGATCTGCTCGCGTTCATCCGCGACCGTGAGGCGCTCGCGCGGCAGCTCCTCGGTCTGCCACGCCGCGGTGAGCTCCATGCGGATGCTGTTCCAGACACTGCGGGCTTCGTTCGGCGTGAGGGTCGGGTCGAGACGCTCCACCAGGCGCTGTGCGATGCGCTGCTGCTTGCGCAGCAGCGTTCTGCGGCTGGCTTCGGTCGAATGAGGCGCGAACACCGGCTCGATGGAGAGACTGCCGATGAGCTCGAGCGCCTGCGCCGCGCTCAGCCCCTGGCTCTTCAGCGCGGCGATCGCGTCCTCCACCCCGCCGGGTTGGGGCCGCTGACTGTCCTTGAGCAGATACTCGCGGCGGCGCCGGATCCGGTGGACCCTTTCCGCCAGGTTGACGCTCTGAAACCAGGTGGAGAAGGCGCGCACCACTTCGCGCGCCAGCGCCGGCGGGCGCCCGCGTACGCAGGCTGCGAGCTCGGCGCGCGCCTCGCGCGAGCCGGCGCGGCCGCGGATGGCGGCGACGCGGTCCAGCTCCACCAGCTCGAACAGCTGCTCGCCACCCTGCTCGCGCAGAATCTCGCCCATGAGCGCACCGAGCGCATGGACGTCCTCGCGCAGCGGCTCGTGCTTGGGCGGAAAGTGGATGTCGCTGCGATTCACGTTCATTATCTTAGCGGGCCGCTGCGCCGTTGGGCGCGCTTAAGTCATCCGGCCAGCAGCACCGCCTCGGCACGCTCCAGCTCTTCAGGCTGACCGTAGATCACGACGATGTCCCCGTCGCGCAGCACCGTGTCGCCGGCGGGCTCGCGCCCGAGGATTCCCTGGCGCCGCACGCCGGTGAAGGTCACCTCGACACTGCGACTGCGCACTTCATCCAGCGTGCGGCCAACCGCCCACGCTCCCGGGGGCACCACCACGGACTTCAGCTCCTCGCGATGCTCGCTCCGGTCATCGACCGGGCGCGCATCCCCGCGCGGCACGATATTTCTCAGCACTGCGTAGCGGTTTCTGCGGATCTCGCCCAGCGTGCGCACCACGCGCGGCACCGGCACGTGCAGCAGCATCAGTACGTGCGAGACCAGCATGAGACTCGCCTCGAAGGTTTCCGGCACGACGTCGGTGGCGCCGGCATCCTGCAGCTCCTTGATGCGGGCATCGTCCTGGGTGCGCACCAGCACCGGCACCTCGGGCCGCAGGCGGCGCACGCTGTGCAGGATGCCGATCGAGGTGGCCGGATCGGAGAAACTGATGACGATCGCGCTGGCGGTCCGCAGCCCGACTTTGCTGAGCAGTTCCTCGTCCGCCGAATCGCCGAACAGGACCGGGTCCCCGGCCTGGCGTGCGGCGCGGATGCGCGCCGGATCGAGGTCGAGCGCGATGTATTCGAAACCCTGCGATTCGAGCACCCGCGCCACGTTCTGGCCGACGCGGCCGAAGCCACACAGGATGACGTGCTCACGCCGCGCGATCCCGGTGGTGGCGGCCTCCTCACGCTCGCTGGCGGTGGGGGCTGGGGCGTGCTCATGCAGCAGCCAGCGGGCGACGCGCTTGTTGTTGTTGAGGATCAGCGGGCTCAGCAGCATCGACAGCACGATCGCGACCAGCAGCGGCTCGCCGAGGCCCTCAGGCACCATTCCGGCCTGCAGCAGGATGGTGCACAGCGCGACCCCGAACTCACCGCCGATGGACATCACGATGCCGGTGCGCAGCGCCTTGAAGCGCGAAGTGGTGAAGGGGCGCGTGACCAGCGCGGCGATGGTCGCCTTGAGGATCACCAGGGTAAGGAGCATCAGCACCGCGATGGCGAACTCGCTCGCGCGCGCCAGCAGATGCACGTCGAGCAGCATGCCCACGGAGATGAAGAACAGCCCGAGCAGGATGTCGCGAAACGGGCGGATTGCCGCTTCGATCTGGTGCCGGTATTCGGTCTCGGCGAGCATCATGCCGGACAGGAACGCGCCGAGGGCGAACGACAGGCCAGCGATGTGCGATACCCACGCCGAGGCGAGCACCACCAGCAGCACCGCCAGCGTGAACAGCTCGCGCAGACGGCTGTGGGCGATCTCGTGAAACAGCGGGCGCAGCAGCCAGCGTCCCGCCGCCAGCACCGCCACGATCGCCAGCGCGCCGCCGAACACCGCCACGAGGCTGCCGCTCAGGTCGAAGTGATTCTGTCCCGCGACCAGCGCGCCGCCCAGGGCGAGGAACGGCACGAACGCCAGATCCTGGAACAGCAACATGCTGAATGCGAGCCGCCCGTGCGTACGGTTGAGCTCGGCGCGCTCGGTCAGTTGTTGCAGCAGGATGGCGGTCGAGCTCATCGCTACCGCCCCCCCGAGAACGATCGCGATGAGCCACGCAATACCGAGAAGGTGGCCGCAGAGTGCGAACACGCCGGCAGTGGCGGTTACCTGGGCCGCGCCGAGGCCGAGGACCTCGCGCCGCATCGCGAGCATGCGCGGCAGCGAGAACTCCAGCCCCAGTGTGAACAGCAGGAACGCCACGCCGAGCTCGGCCAGCAGTCGCGTCGCGCCCGAATCCGACAGCACACCCAGCGCGTGCGGTCCTAGCACCAGACCGACCACGAGATAAGCGATGCTCGTCGGCAGCGCCAGGCGCCGCGCGATCGTCACGAGCAACACGGAGCCCGCCAGCAGAATCAGGGCCTGGGAGAGCGGCGCGAACATTCAGGCGCAACTTAGACCGCGCCCGCGAGCGAACGCAACGCCCGCGCGCGCAAAGGGATGCGGCCGCCGCCGGCCAGGCTCTGCGATCGGTGACTTTCAGCCGCGTGTGCGGCCCTGGCGCGACCAGGCCGCGAGCGCCTTCAAGGACCGCCAGGGCACCGCCACCCCGGCGGGAATCAGATCCCCGACTGCCAGGTGCTCGGCATGCCGGCCTTGCTGATCGCGTCCTCGATGGCGAGGCAGGCGTCGCGCGCTTCCGGCTGCGCGCGCAGGCTTCTCGCAATGGAGTTCAGGAAGCGACACATCAGCGCCACGTTAGGGTGCCTGACGTGCAGCTGTTCTTCGACGCGATCAATGGCTTCGATCAGATCCTCCTGATCGCAGCTCGGAAAGGTCATGCTCGTTACGGCATGTTGTACGGCAACCAGCGCTTGGTGTATTGCGGCCTGTTCCGTCCCATCCATGGAAGTAAATTTGAACCCGTTTGCGGAAAGCCGCAAGCCCCCGCTCCCGGCAAGGCCCGAAAACAAGAGCCCCGCCTTTGGGGCGGGGCTCAGTAACCGGAAGTCAAACCGAGTGACGGTTACTTGGCAGGCGCGTTCGACGTATCGGTCTTCGACGCGGCAGACTTGGCAGCCTTCTTGCTGTGTTTCTTGTGGTGGCTCTTGGCCGGGGCAGCGGGCTGCTCGGCGGCCGGCGCGGTGGCCGGTGCGTCAGCGGCGACAACCGGACCCGCGAGCAGGGCCAGGGCAACGACTGGGACGAGCTTCGTGAACATCGATTTGGTCTCCAAAGGCAGAAGTAGGATGCTAAAGCGCGCGTATTATGACTGGATTCGGGCCGCGCAAGTGCCGTATGACCGCAACGTAATGTTGGGCGTTCGATGCGCGCATCCTATTGAAAAACAAAAAATTATCTCCGGATCGGACACCTCTGGTCAGTGTCCCTCAAAGGCAACAAGAGTCCGCACCGGCACCTGCAGGGCGGCGAGGCGCGCCGACCCGCCGAGCTCTGGCAGGTCGATGATGAAGCAGGCGGCGAGGATCTGGGCGCCGAGGGAGCGCAGCAGCTTCACGGCGGCCTCGGCCGTGCCCCCGGTTGCGATCAGATCGTCCACGAGAATGATGCGTTCTGCGGGGGCGACGGCATCGCGATGCATTTCCATTTCATCGAGCCCGTACTCGAGAGAGTAGGCGACACGCACCGTGGCATGCGGGAGCTTGCCTTTCTTGCGGATGGGGACGAAGCCCGCCGACAGTTGATGCGCGATCGCACCGCCGAGAATGAATCCGCGCGCCTCGATCCCGGCGACGCGATCGATGTGTGCGCCGAGCCACGGCTGTACCAGCTGGTCCACGACGGTACGGAAAACGCGCGCATTTCCCAGCAGTGTGGTGATGTCACGGAACGCGATGCCCGGCTTCGGATAGTCGGGAATGGTGCGGATGGCCGCGCGGATCTCGCGCAACGTGTCGGGGTCCATGCGCGCACTGTACGCTAAGCAGCGGCCGGCAACCGCCGCCACACCAGCGTGCGGTTGTTGGCCGGCATGGCGTGGTCGGCGCTGAACACCAGGCCCTGTGCCCGCGTGAGCGCTTCCAGCGCCTCGAAATCACGGATGCCGCTGTCGGGGTCGCGGGCCCTCAGCCAGCCATCGAATTGCGCATTGCTGTCACTCGTGTATTGCCCGCGGAAGCGAAAGGGTCCGTACACGCACAACACGCCCGGCGCCGCCAGGCAGCCACCGACGCCGCGAACGAACTCCCGCACCGCGCTCCAGGCCATGATGTGCAGTGTGTTGGCGCTGAATACCGCATCCACGGGCGCTACCCGCCAGGGATGGTCGCGCACGTCGAGCGCGATGGGGGCTCGCAGATTGGATGTGCCCTCGAGCCGGATGCGCTCGGCGAGCGGCCCCAGCTGTTCCTCGAGCTCGCTCGGCTGCCAGGCGAGGTGCGGCAGGTGCGCGGCGAAGTGCACCGCATGCTGGCCCGTGCCGCTGCCGACCTCGAGAACGCTGTGGCTGGCGGCGAACTCGCTCCCGAGAACCTCGAGGATCGGGCCTTTGTTGCGCTCGCAGGCTTCGGACAGCGTCAGCATGGCGCGAGTCTGCGACAATACGCCGATGCAGGCCATAGACGCTCTTCTCCAGCGGCGCTCCGCCCGGGAGCTGACCGAGCCGGCGCCGGACGAGAGCGCGCTCGAGCTCATTTTTTCCAGTGCGGTGCGCGCTCCCGACCACGGCCGGCTGCGTCCCTGGCGCTTCGTGGTGGTACGCGGCAGCGCCCGCGAGCGGCTCGGCGAACTGTTCGCCGATCACGCGCAGCGCGCCCAGCCGCAACTTAGCGCACCGGCTTTGCAGCGCGAGCGGCTCAAGGCGTTGCGCGCGCCGCTGATCGTTGCCGTGGCCGCGCACTGCAACCCGGCGGTGAAGATTCCGCTGATCGAGCAGACCCTGTCCGCGGGCGCGGCCGCGCACGCCATGATGCTGGCGGCGTTTGCCCTGGGTTTCAACGCCATGTGGAAGACCGGAGGGCCTGCGTATGATGAGACGGTGAAGCAGGCGCTCGGCTTCGCCTCCACCGATGCCATCGTCGGCTTCCTGTACCTCGGCACCGAGACCGCGCCGACTGCGCCGCCCGCTCGTAGTGAGTGGCGCGACCTGGTGCGCCACTGGGGCGAGCAACCTTAGAGGCGCGACGAGCCGAGTGACGGCGCCGATGAGGCGAGTGCGGCAACATTTCCCGTAGCCTCTGGACGGCGCGACACTGCCGTATGATGTACGGCATGCGCGTACCTTCGAAGGTCTTGAGGCTATGAGATTAGTGTCGTGGATGGCCGCGCTGGCCCTCGTCGCCGCCTGCGCTTCAAAACCCGTCGAGGAGAAGTCCGTGCCCGTCACCCCGGATCGCGCGGCCCCAAGGGCCGCTGCCCCCGCGCCCGCCAGGCCCCTCATCGGGGATTGCGGCCTGGATCTGAGCGCGGGCAACCACAGCATAAAGCCGGGCGATGACTTCTTCGCCTATGCGAACGGCGCGTGGTATGAGAAGTTCACCATTCCCGCCGATCACTCGAGCTTCGGTCCGTTCGACAAGCTCGATGAGCTCTCCAAGCAGCGCGTCCGCGCCATCATCGAGCAGGCCGCCGCCACCCATGCCGCCAGCGGCACTCCCGAGCAGCAGATCGGCGACTTCTACGCGGCCTTCATGGACGAGGCCGCGATCGAGGCCAATGGCCTGGCACCCGTGCAGGCCGATCTGCAGCGCATCGCCGCAGCCAACACGCGCCAGGCGCTCGCGCACCTGTTCGGGGAGCCCGGATTCGCTTCGCTGTTCGACGTGCAGCTGCCGGCCGATTTCAAGAACCCCGACCGCTACAGTGTCTTCATCACCCAGGCGACGCTCGGCCTGCCCGACCGCGACTACTATCTCAAGGACGATCCGCAGCTCAAGGCGCTGCGCGGCAAGTACGTTGCCTACATCGCGCAGATGCTCACCCTCGGCGGCGCGAGCGACGCTGCGGCCCGGGCACGCGACATCATGGCGTTCGAGACCGCGGCGGCGCAGGTCCAGTGGCCGATCGAGAAGCGCCGCGACGTGGAGGCCATCTACAACCCGCGCAGCAAGCAGCAGCTGCTCGGTTTCGCGCCCGCCTTTCCCTGGCAGGTGTTTCTCGAGGCCCAGCAACTCGGCGCCCGGCAGGAGCTGGTGCTCGCCGAGTACGGAGCCATCCATGATCTCGCCGAGCTCTTCAACCGCACTGCGGTGACGACACTGCAGGCCTTCCTGACGTTCCACTATCTCAGCAGCCACGCGCAGTACCTGCCCCGGCGCTTTGACGAGGCGCGCTTCGCGTTCTACGGCCAGTCGATGCGCGGGCAGCCGCAGCAGCGCGAGCGCTGGAAGAGGGGCGTGGATGCGGTCGATGGGGCACTGGGTGAGTCGGTCGGGCGGCTGTATACGGCACAGTATTTCCCGCCCGAGTCCAAGGCGAAGATGCAGCAACTGGTGGCGGACCTGCGCGCCGCGCTGAGTGCGCGCATCGACGCCCTGGACTGGATGACGCCGCAGACCAAATCGCGCGCCCACGAGAAGCTCGCGATGTTCACGCCCAAGATCGGCTACCCGGACAAGTGGAAGGACTATTCGGCGCTGGTGATCCGCCGCGACGATCTCATCGGCAACGTGCGCCGCGCGGCCGAGTGGGACTGGAACTATCAGGTCGCGCGCCTCGACCAGCCGGTCGACCGCGCCGAGTGGCAGATGACGCCCCAGGAGATCAACGCCTACTACAACCCCTCGAACAACGAGATCGTGTTCCCGGCGGCGATCCTGCAACCGCCGTTCTTCGACCCCAACGCCGATACCGCAGTGAACTATGGCGCCATCGGTGCGGTGATCGGCCACGAGATCGGCCACGGCTTCGACGACCAGGGGCGCAAATTCGGGCCCGACGGCTCCATGCAGGACTGGTGGACGGCACAGGATGCCGCGGTGTTTGCGGCGCGCACCGCGCGCCTCATCAAGGAGTTCTCGGCATTCGAAGCGCTGCCGGGGCTGAAGGTCAACGGCGCCAACACCATCGGCGAGAACATCGGCGACCTGGGCGGCCTGAATATGGCGCACGAGGCCTACCAGATTTCACTCAAGGGGCAGCCGGCACCCGTGATCGACGGGCTCACGGGCGATCAGCGCTTCTTCCTGGCTTACGCCCAGGTGTGGCGCAGCAAGTACCGCGAGGGCGCGTTGCGCGAACAGGTGATGTCGGACGTGCACAGCCCCGACAACTTCCGCGTCAACGGACCGCTGCCGAACATTGACGCGTGGTACGCGGCGTTCAACGTGCAGGCGGGCGACAAGCTGTACATCAAGCCCGAGGAGCGCGTGAGGATCTGGTAGCCTCAGGGCTTGACGACCGCGAGTACCACGATCGCGACCAGCAACAGTCCCGGCAGCTCGTTGAACAGGCGGTACCAGCGCTGCGAGTGGCTGTTCCTACCCGCGCGCAGCACCCGCATCAGGTGGTAACAGCAGCCGTGGTAGCCGACCAGCGCCGCGACCAGCAGCAGCTTCGCGCGCATCCATCCCAGGGCGAGGTACCCGGGCGCGCCGACGATCATGGCGGCGCCGCACAGCACCGCGAGCAGCGCACCCAGGGTCATGATGAAGAACAACCGCCGCTCCATCACCACGAAGCGCGCCAAGCCTTCCCGCTCGCTCGCCGCCACGTGGTAGACGAACAGGCGCGGCAGGTAGAACAGCCCCGCGAACCAGGTGACCACGAACACCACGTGAAAGGCTTTGAGCCACAGCACGGCAGCGATTGTAGCCAAGGCAAACGACCCCGGTGCGGGCCTCTGGTAGCATGACCGGGCCGGACCACCGCCACAGCACGCACCATGCCCGATACGCCCGCCGCCGCAGCCACCTCCTTCCCGAGCAATATCGAGATCGCCCAGCGCGCCACCATGCTCCCCATCGGGACGCTCGCGCACGAGCGGCTCGGGATACCGCAGGAGCGTCTCGAGCCCTACGGGCACTACAAGGCGAAGGTGTCGCTTGATTACGTGGCACAGCTCGATCCCCGCCCCGCCGGCAAGCTGGTGCTGGTGACCGCGATCTCGCCGACGCCCGCCGGCGAGGGCAAGACCACCACGACCGTGGGGCTCGGAGATGCGTTGAACCTGCTGGGCAAGCGCGCCATCGTGTGCCTGCGCGAGCCGGCCCTGGGGCCGGTGTTCGGCATGAAGGGTGGCGCGGCCGGCGGCGGCTACTCGCAGGTGGTGCCGATGGAGGACATCAACCTGCATTTCACCGGCGACTTTGCCGCCATCGCGCTCGCCAACAACCTGCTGGCCGCGCTCATCGACAACCACATCTACCAGGGCAACCAGCTCGGTTTCGACGTGCGCCGCATCAGCTGGCGCCGCGTGGTCGATGTCAACGATCGGGCGCTGCGCCAGATCGTCATCGGACTCGGTGGCAGCGCCGACGGCGTGCCGCGCGAGGACGGTTTCGATATCGTGGTGGCGTCCGAGGTCATGGCGATCCTGTGTCTCGCCGACAGCCTCGCCGATCTGAGGGAGCGCCTCGGCCGGATCGTGGTCGGTTACCGCGCCGATAACTCACCCATCCTGGCGCGCGAGCTCCAGGCGCACGGTGCGATGGCGGCGCTGCTGAAGACGGCGCTCGCGCCCAATCTGGTGCAGACGCTGGAGAACAACCCGGCCTTCATCCACGGCGGCCCGTTCGCCAACATCGCACACGGCTGCAACTCGGTGATCGCGACGCGCACCGCGCTGAAGCTGGCCGACTACGTCGTGACCGAGGCCGGGTTCGGCGCCGACCTGGGCGCGGAGAAGTTCGTCGATATCAAGTGCCGCAAGGCGGGCTTCAGGCCCAGCGCCGCGGTGATCGTGGCCACCGTGCGGGCGCTCAAGTACCACGGCGGCGTCGAGCTCGCCAACCTCAAGAGCGAGAATCTCGCCGCGCTCGATCGCGGCGTGGTCAACCTCGAGCGACACATAGACAATGTTCACAACCGCTACGGCCTGCCCTGCACGGTGGCCATCAACCGCCGCGCGGAAGACACCGAGCATGAGATCCAGCTGCTGATCGACCGCATTGCCCCGCACGATGTGCGCGTGATCGCGGCGACCCACTTCGCGCACGGCGGGCGCGGCGCGCTGGAACTGGCCCGTGAGGTCGTGCGCCTGTGCGATGAGCCCAACGGCTTTCGCTACGTGTACGAAGATGATGCCAGCCTGTGGGACAAGATGAAGGCGATCGCCACCAAGATCTACCACGCCACCGATATCACCGCCGACAGCAAAGTGCGCGCGCAGATCCGCCAGCTGCAGGATGGCGGCTATGGGCACTATCCGGTGTGCGTCGCCAAGACCCAGTATTCCTTCTCCACCGACCCGAAACTGCGCGGCGCGCCGGCGCACCACGTGGTCAACATTCGCGAGGTGCGGCTCGCCGCGGGCGCGGAATTCGTGATTATGATCTGCGGCGACATCATGACCATGCCGGGGCTGCCCAAGGTGCCCGCCGCGAACAGTATCGATGTCGGCGCGGACGGGCGCATCACCGGGCTGTTCTAGACCGACACGCCCGCCCACCCGCTGCTACCTCATCCCGAGCCATGCCTTTCTGCGAAGCCGACCCCTGGCGCATGCAGTACTTCGAGGGCGTGGCCTGCCCGCCCGAGGTACGCATTCCGACCGAGGACCCGGACGCCTACCAGTGGTACCCCGCGCATCGCGGGATCTACAACAAACTGGCGGTCGCCGAGTCGCAGGGCCTCGCCTGTGCGCCGCACGGTGTGCGCCCGCCCGCCTTCCCGGTATTCAGCAAGCCCATCATCAATCTGGGCGGCATGGGTGTCGGCAGCCGGGTGTTGCCGGATCGCGCTCACTACGAGCGGCACAAGACACCGGGACACTTGTGGATGACGCTGCTCGAAGGCGAGCACGTCAGCACCGACCTCGCCGTGCAGGCCGGAAGGGTGGTGTGGCTGCGTCACAGCCTCGGCACGCCCGCCGCGGGCGGGACGTTCGATTACTGGACGATCGAGGCCGCGGCACGCGCGCCGCTCGAGGGCTATCTCGGCGCGTGGGTCGGCCAGCATCTCGGCACCTACACCGGCATGCTCAATCTCGAGACCATCGGCGGGCGCATCATCGACGCGCACCTGCGCTTCGCCGATCAGTGGCCGGACCTGTACGGCGCGGGCTGGCTGGCGGCCGTGGTAGGCCTGTACGAGCACGGCGCGTGGCGCTACGCCGATCGCGACCGCAGGATCGGCTACAGTGTCGCACTGTTCGGCCCGCACGGCCGCGAATACCAACATCCGACCGCGTCCCTGGTCGAGCAGGTGCGGCGCATGCCGCAGGTGAGCAGCGTGCAGATCACCTTCCACGCCGACCGTCCGGCCGCCGCGCACCCCATGCCCCCGGGGGGCTTTCGGCTCGCGATCGTCAACTGCCTGGATCTCGAGGCGGGCCGGGCAGCCCGAAGGCGACTGGCGGAGTTTTTCCGCGTGTGAGCGGCGCCGGATTCGGTTGCGCGGCGGCCGCTCAGGGCTGCCAGCCGCGCGAGCGCGCCGCCGCCTCGCCGGCGGCATCGAGCGGTTCACCCGCGATCAGCTCATCGAGCGTGCGCGCCACGCTCGCCGGCAGCGCTGAGCCCGCCGGCCGGTAGCCCGCGGCGGCGGCCGGCTGGACCGGAGTCTGCGCCAGCACCTCGAGCCGCCAGGCCTCGTGTCCCCGGCAGGCGAGTCCCGCGAGCGTACTTTGCTCGCCCAGCACGAACGTGCGGCAGTAGTCGCCGTTGCGGGCCCGAAAGCTGACACCGATCTGCACCGGCGCGCCGGGCGGCTGATGGCTCGCGAGCTGTTCGTTCAGCGCGCGCGCCAGCGCGCCGCTCGCCGGCACCTGCCCGTCGCGGGTGAGGAGCGCTGGGCCCGCGGGGGCGCGCAGCAGCAGCGGCCCTAACAGCGCCCCGCCGACCAGGCTCGCCGCGATCGCGCCCCACTGCGGCCACGACCAGCGCGGCGCGGCCTGGCGCTTCAGTGCAACCACGTTAGCGGTGTGCTTCGGCGCGCCGCGCACGCTGGCGAGCAGACGTTCCGGCAGCGGCGCATCGAGCACCGGGTCGAGCGCCGCACGCAGCCGCGCGCGCAGCGCCAGGTGCCGCGCGACCCGTTGCGCCAACTGCGGATCGGTTGCCATCGCGGCCTCCAGCGCCGCGCGGCGCGCGGCGTCCAGTTCACCGTCGGCGTACGCCATCACAGTCTCGTCGCTGAAGTTCATCGCAGCGCTCCCGTGGTCTCGCCGAGCATCTCCTGCAGCGCCTCGCGGCCGCGCGCCAGGCGGCTGGTGAGCGTACCGATCGGGACCTCCATGACGTGTGCGGCTTCCTTGTAGGAGAGACCTTCGATCAGCACCAGCGCGACCGCCGCGCGCTGCTCCTCGGGCAGGCGCGCCAGCGCCTCCTGCACCGCCAGCAGATCCGCGTGCGCGCCCTGGGAGGCGTCGCCGATCTGCTCCGCGGACTCCTCGGGCGCGAATAACCGTGCGCGCCTGCCGCGCGCGCGCAGCTCATCGAGCCACGCGTTGCGCACGATGCCGAACATCCAGCTCGACAGCGGCGCGTCCGGCCGCAGTTGCGCGCCGCGCGTCAGCGCCCGCTCGACCGCGATCTGCACCAGATCGTCGGCGTCGTTCACATCTGCGGTGAGTGCCCGCGCAAAGCGCCGCAACCGCGGCAGCAACATGACCAGCTCCTCGCGCAGCTCATCGGGCGATGCGCGCATGTCTATGCCGGTATTACGTTCATGAGTGCCATTTTCTTCCATTTCTTCCCTGCGCGCCCACGTTCAACTATGGTGCTCGCATGCGCACCGTCGTATTGACATTGCTGCTGTTGAACGCCTCGGCGGCTGCCGCACAGGTCGGTCTGCCCGCCGTGCGTCTGCCGCCGGTACCTGGCGTCACGCTGCCGAATCTGCCCGCGGCCGGCGTGCTGGACATCGACAAATCCGCCGCCGCGCTCGCGGGCGAGGTCGATCCGCGCCGCCTGCGGGAACTGCGCGCCCAGCGGGTTCGCGAGCTGCTGCGACGGCACCGGGACGTGCTCGAGGCCGACCCGCACGGCGCGCCCATGGTGCGCGGGGAGATACTGGCGCTGTCCCCGAGCACTGCGGCGCTGCAGGCGGCCGGCGGCGCGGGATTTTCGGTAGTCCGCGAAGACTCGTTCGCCGAACTCGGCACCCGCATCGTGGTGTTGCGTGCCTCGGGAAGTACCGCGCGTGCGTTGGCGCGCCTGCAGAGGCTCGATCCCGCGGGTGTCTACGACTTCAATCACGTCTATACCGATAGCGGTGTGGTCGGGGTCGCTCCCCCGGGCGCGGCGCAACCCGCGGCGGCGCCGGGCGGCGTGGCGCGCGCTCCCGCGGCGGAGGCTGTCACCGCGATCCGCGTCGGCCTCATCGACAGTGGCGTGGATGTGACTCACGAGGTGTTCAGCGGCATCACGGTTCAGCAGCACGGCTGCAGCAGCGCGGTACCGGCCGAGCATGGGACCGCGGTGGCCTCCCTCATGGTCGGACGCGCCAGCGCTTTTCACGGCGCGGCACCCGGGTCCACTCTGTATGCCGTGGATGTGTTCTGCGGCCTTGCCACCGGGGGCGCGGTGGATTCGGTGGCGGAGGCGTTTGCATGGCTGCTGCGCGAGCAGGTTCCGGTCATCAACGTGAGCCTGGTGGGACCGCCGAACAGAACGCTCGCGGGTATCGTGCAGAACGTGCTGGGGCGCGGTCACCTGGTGGTGGCCGCGGTGGGCAACGATGGGCCGGCGGCGCCGCCGCTGTATCCGGCGGCCTGGCCGGGGGTCGTTGGAGTGACGGCGGTGGACGCGCGCCAGCAGGTGTTGGTCGAGGCGCTGCGCGGCGCGCAGGTGAAATTCGCCGCCCCCGGAGCCGACATGGCCGCGGCGCGGCCGCACGGGTATGCGCTGGTGCGCGGGACCTCGTTCGCCTCGCCCATCGTCGCGGGGCTGCTGGCGCTCGAGCTGCACACGCCCGACCCGAGCGCCGCACAGCAGGCGGTGGCTGCTCTCGCCCGGCGGGCGCTGGATCTCGGGGCACCGGGCCTCGATCCTGTCTACGGCTATGGACTGGTGGGTGCGGATCTGCGCCGGCAGCCGGCTCTCGCGCTGCTGGGGGCGCATTAAGTCAAACGCGACGAAAATTCCCTTCGGCTGCGGAAGATTTCGCCACGGCCGGTCGTAGTACTCAGCGAAAGGTCGCGGACGGGCCGCGGCCTCGAGAGGAGACGACCATGAAGATCAATCATCTTTTCACGAGCGCCGCAATCGCAGTCGTGTTGGCTGTGGCGGTGCCTGTCCACGCGCAGATCCTGGGCGGCGGCGCGCAGGGCGGGATTGGCGGGACGCTCGGTGGCACGTTAGGCGGTGGCGCGGGCGGCATGCGTGGCGCCATGACTGGCGGCGCCGGCGGGTCCATCTACGGCGGCGCCGGCGGGCAGCTCGACGGTCGGGGCCGGATCGATCGCACGGTTGACGGCAACGCACAGAGCGCGGCACACACCGGCACGCGTGCCGCGGGCAAGGCCGAAGCGTCGGCCGACAGGGCCCAAGCGTCGGCGGGCAAGGCCGCGGCGTCGGCGCGCCACGACGCACGCACGGGCGGCGATTTGGCCGCTGACACTGCCAGCTCCGCCGCCGCGAGCGCGTCGCGCGCGACGGCGAGCACCGCGGCGAGTGCCGCAGGCGGCGGTGAGGCGCAGACCCGCAACCTGGATGTGGGCGGGGCGCTGAGCGGCGCTGCGTCGGGGAGCTCAGCCGGCAACACGGGCATGAGTGCCGTCGGCGGCGGTGAAGCGTCGGGCCAGCGCGCCAACCCGAGCACTCCCTCGCGCAATCCGGGCGAGGGTGCCCATACGCGTAACCCGGGCAAGCCGGCGGCGAGTGGCGATACTGACTCGGGTCACCGCGAGGGTGCCGCGGCCGGCGGCGACATCTCCGCTTCCACCTCGGCGGACGCGTCGATGAATGCCTCGGCGTCACACTGACAGCAACGCGGCTGTTTGAGCGGCAGAGGTAACACTCTGCCGCTCAGCTTTACAGCAGCCCTCACCTGGGCGGGCGGTCTCCGGAGAACCTCACGGCGGTGGCGCCCTCCACGCGCCCGACCGTCGCCCGGTCGCTCACGTACAGATTCACTTTGCGTTCGAAACTGAGGGTGCCGCCAACCACCGAGCCCGGTCCGATCACTACGCGCGGAGTGTCCTCGGACCAGAACCAGATATGGAACCAGCTGCTGTCCTTCTCGACGTGAATTCCACCGTCGACGTGCGCGTTGGGACCGATTTCGATGTCACCGGTCGCCGTGTTGATGAGACCCCCGACGTGAGCGGCCGCGACCCGTATGGCGCCGTTGACATTGCTCAGCGTGCCGGCGACGTCTGCGCCGTCGGCGACTGTCACGGCGCCATTGACCGCCTGTACGGTGCCGGTTACCCGCACCGCCTCTCTCAGGCGAATGGACCCGTTGACGGTCACGAGTGTGGCCGCCGTGGCGTGTCGCTCGGCGGAGATGCTGCCGTTGACGGTGTTAGCCCGGCCGACCACGGCATTCTCGCCAATATGAATGGAGCCGTTTACCGTCGAGACATCCCCGCTGTGCTGCTCCGCGCCGATGTCGATGGAGCCCATGACCCTGGAGATCGAGGTGTCAGCGGCGCGCGCCACACAGCACGCCGCGCATCCGCTGAGGACACTCACCACCGCAAGCACCGCACGCGACCCATTCATGGCATTCCCACCTTTCGTTCAGCCCGCCATAGCGCGCCAGCATAGCGCGCCGCCAGCTGCGCAGGGCAGTTGCGTCGGTGGTCAAAGCCGCCGATTCCAGGGAGAATCCGCCCCGATGCGCGCCAGAGACAAGAGCCCGGGCAACCTCAGTGCGCGCCACATCCTGATCATCGATATCGGCGGCTCGCACGTGAAGTTGCGCATCGACGCACGGGGCCCGATCCGCAGGTTCGTTTCCGGGCCGAAACTGTCGCCGGCGAGCATGACGCGCCAGATCCTCGCACTCACCCGCAACCTCGGCTTTGACGCGGTGTCAATCGGTTACCCGGGGCTCGTGTTCCGCGGCAGGATCGCCGCCGAGCCTCACAACCTCGGCAAGGACTGGGTCGGGTTTGATTTCGAGAAGGCTTTCGGCCGGCCGGTCAAGGTGATCAACGATGCAGCCATGCAGGCGATCGGCTGCTATCGGGGCGGCCGCATGTTGTTTCTCGGCCTGGGCACCGGGCTGGGCGCGACCCTGATCGTCGATGGCGTGGTCGAGCCCACCGAAGTCGGGCATATGCCTTACAAGCGCGGCCGCAGCTTCGAGGATTACGTCGGCGAGCGCGGTCGTAAACGACTGGGCACCAGGAAGTGGCGCCGCAAGGTCCTTGATGTGATCGAACATCTGAAGCTCGCGTTCGAGGCGGACTATGTCGTGCTCGGTGGCGGCAACGCCGCGCGCCTGAAGAGCCTGCCGCAGCACGTGCGCCTCGGTGACAACCGCAATGCGTTCATCGGTGGTCTGCGGCTCTGGCACCGGGGCGAGGGGCGGCTGCGCCTGCCCGGCGAGCGCGCAGCGGTCGGGCGATGAGCGCGGCGCCGGGAGCTCCCGGACTGCCTCCGACCTGGTGCAGCAGCGCCAAGGAAATGGTCGGCTGCTCGCTCGGTCACGCGCGCCTGTGGTTCACCATCGGCGGCGGCATCATCAACGAGGTCTATTACCCGCGCGTTGACCTGCCGCAGATCCGCGACCTCGGTTTCATCGTCGCCGACGGTGCGGGCTTCTGGGTCGAGTTGAAGCGGCTGTGGAAGCACGAGCTGCGGCTCGCCGCGCCCGGCGTGCCCGCGGTGCACATCGTGCACCACCACGAGCGCTTCGACCTCACGCTGCGCGTGACACCGTGCGAGCACCGCGATGTGTTGCTCATTGAAGTCGCCCTCGACGGCGATGCGGCCTTGCGCCCCTACGCGCTGCTCGCGCCACACCTGGGCGGAACCGGCGCCAACAACCGCGCGGCAGTCGTACAACATCGCGGCCGCAGGCTGTTGTGGGCGCAGCAGGGTCCCTTCGGGCTGGCCCTCGCCGCGGTCGACCCGCACCAGCAGGACGCCTGGGGGCGCGCCAGCGCCGGGTACGTTGGCAGCAGCGACGGCTGGCAGGACTTTGCCCGCAACGGCGCACTGACCAGGGAGTACGACGCCGCCGGGCCCGGCAATGTCGCGCTGCTCGGTGAGCTGCCGCGCCAGGCGGTGCTGGCGCTCGGCTTTGGCAGCGGCCCCGATGCGGCAGCAACGCTGGCGCTGGCCGCGCTATCGGAGCCCTTCACGATTTCCTGGGAGCGGCAGCGCAGCACCTGGACGAGCTGGCATACGAACTGTACGCCGGTGCAGTCCCTGTCCGCCGGCCTGCCGCAAGCGTGCGCGGAGCAGGTCGGCATTTCCACCATGGTGCTGCGCACCCATCAGGACAAGACCTATCCGGGCGCCATGGTGGCGTCCTTGAGCGTGCCGTGGGGCAACACGCGCGAGGAGCGCGAGGGTTATCACCTGGTGTGGCCGCGCGATCTGGTCGAAAGCGCGGGTGCGCTGCTGGCGCTCGGCGCGGTGCGCGAGGCGCGCAACACGCTGCGGTATCTGCTCGCCACGCAGAACGCGGACGGGCACTGGCACCAGAACCAGTGGCTGGGGGGCGAGGTCTACTGGCCCGGTGTGCAGCTCGATGAGAGTGCGTTTCCGGTGCTGCTCGCGGTCGCTCTCGATGAGCGCGGCGCGCTCCAGGGCACTGAAGTCGCCGACATGATTCGCCGGGCGCTGTCGTTCCTGGTGCGCCACGGCCCGATCAGCGACCAGGACCGCTGGGAGGAGGACCCGGGTCTCAACACCTTCACCCTGGCGGTGTGCATCTCGGCCCTGGTGGCTGGGGCGCGCCATCTGCGGGCCGATGCCCGTGCGCTGGCGCTCGCCTTTGCCGACTACTGGAATGCGCGGCTCGAGGACTGGACCACCGCGTGCGATACGCCCCTGGCGCGCCTGCATGGCGTGCGCGGCTACTACGTGCGCGTCGCCCCGGCACAGGCCATGGGCGAGGACCGCTGCGCGCCGGAGAGCGTGCTGCCGATCAAGAACCTGCAGGTCGATCCGGGCCTGCCGGCGAGCGCGCAGGTCAGCCTCGACTTCCTGCAGCTGGTGCGCTTCGGCCTGCGCCGCGCCGAGGATCCGCTGATCGTGGCGAGCCTGAAGGTGGCGGACGCGCTGTTGAAGGTCGAGACCCCCTCTGGTCCGTGCTGGCATCGCTACAACGGGGACGGCTACGGCGAGCACGACGACGGCAGTGCCTACGACGGCACCGGCCGGGGGCGCACCTGGCCCCTGTTGACCGGTGAGCGTGGTCATTACGAGCTGAGCTGTGGACGCGACCCACTGCCGTTCATGCTGGCGATGACCCGCATGGCCTCGAGCGGGGGCATGCTGCCCGAGCAAGTGTGGGACACGGCGCCGATCCCCGCGCGTGGCCTCAATCCCGGCCGGCCCACCGGAGCGGCGATGCCGCTCGTGTGGGCGCACGCCGAGTATCTCAAGCTGGCGGCATCGCGGGTGTTGGGGCGAGCGTTCGACCGCCCCGACTCCGTATGGGAGCGTTACCGCGGCGAGCGCCCGGCGCTTAGCCGCGTCATCTGGTGCCAGCAGGCGCCAGCGGCGGAGCTGCCCGAAGGCTGTGCGCTCACGGTCGCTCTACATGAGCCCGGCGCGGTGCGCTGGGGGCTCGACGGCTGGCAGGACGTGCGCGAGCAGGACACCGCGGCCAATCCGCTCGGTCTGCACGTGCTGCAGATCGATACCTCGCAGCTGCGCGCCGGCCGTTGCATCGATCTTACATTCCGCTCGGGAGCGAACTGGGTCGGCACGGACTTCCGCATCAGCGTGACCACGCGCTCGCGGCGGCCGGGCTGAGGGCGCGTCATGCCGTTCACGCTCGCGCACCCAGCCGCCATCCTGCCGCTGCGCGGTCTCAAGTACCTGCGCACCGCGCCGCTGATCATCGGCGCCATGACTCCGGATCTGCCGTACTACGTGCCCGCGCGTTTGGCCCACTTCGGGCCCGAGACTCACTCCCTCACGGGCGCGTTCACGACGTGTCTCGCGCTCGGATATGCCGCGCTCGGCTGCGCATACCTGCTGCGCCAGCCGCTCACCGCGTTGCTGTCGGCGCGGGCCCGCTGGCTGTACCTCACCGCGCTCGCGCCATTCAGAGGGCGGCCGCTGGAATGGGCGCTGGCGGGGGTGTCGATCATCCTCGGCGTGTGGACCCATCTCTTGTGGGACTCCTTCACCCACAACGACGGCTGGATGGTGCGTCGGGTCGCGTTACTCAGCGCCCCGGTGAGCTTCGGCTGGTACAGCGGTACGGTCTGCCACGTTCTGCAGTACCTGAGCTCGGGGGTCGGGCTCGCCGCGATGGCGCTGTGGTACCGGCGTCTGCCGGTGCCGGCGGCGGCACCCGTCGGGCCGGGCGCGCCACGCTCCGCGGTCGGGCCGGTGTTGATGCTGGTCGCGGCCGCCGCGATCCTCATCGGCGCCGTGCAGGCCACGCAGGCGTACGGTCACGCGCCGGTCATCTACCACACGCTCGATATCTTTCTCACCCGAAGTCTCGCCTGGTTCGCGGTCCTGTATCTGGTGGCCGGTACCGTGGTTACCCTGGAACACGGCCATGACAACGCGTCCGGCATGCACCGTTAGCGCGGCGTGCCGAACTCCAGCGCCCAGTACACGCCCGCATCGCTGCGCGCGTTCACTGCATACGCCAGGCCCATCTGCCTGAAGGCGGGATCCATGAGATTCGCGCAATGCTCGGGGCTGTGCAGCCAGCCCGCGACCGCGTCCTCGGGCGTCATGATGCCGCTCGCGAGGTTCTCCCCGACCGCGCGCCAGCGATAGCCGCTGCGGGCGATGCGCTGCGCGGGGGAGCTGCCGTCGCGGCCGGTGTGCGCCATGTAGCCGTAAGTGGCCATGTCCCGGGCGTACTGCTGCGCCACGTGCTCGAGGCTGGTGTTCAGCACCAGCGCGGGCGCCGGCTCAAAGGGCGTGGAGCCGCAGCGGCGCGCGCGTGTGCGCGCCTGGTTGATCAATGCGAGCGCGCGGCGGCTGATGGCGGCGCGTTCGTGCGACGCCGGTGGGGTGAAGGGCGCGGCGAGAGCCAGCCACACGTCATCGCCGCGCCGCCAGCTGCCGATTTCGCGGAACGCCGGATCGGTGGCCTGTTGGCAGAGCTGCTCACCGACGAGGCGCCCCACATCGCCGTTCGCTGGCACCGCGGAGATGCGCACCGAGAACGAGCTCACGGCGTGGTAGCCTGCGAGCCGCTGCGCCGCGTGCAGCTCCGCCCCCAGCGACAGGTGCCGGGCCACCTGGTCGAGCCGCGCATTCTGGCGCAGCGCCACCACGCCCCCGGGGCGGGCGCCGCAACCGTGCCGGCGCACGCTGTTGACGGCAGCGGTGAGATCCGCGGCGGCGCACAGCGGGGAGAGCAACGCCAACAGCAGCAGGATCTGGCATCTGGTGCGCGGGTCGGTCATTGTTCACTCATGACGGCCGGCCGGGATCCCGAGCAATTTACAACCACGGGTTGGCCGTGGCGAACGGGGAACGAATTCCGCCTGCTCGATGATGGCGGGGAGTTCTTCGCGCGCATGCTGCAGGCTATCGATGCCGCCAGCCGCTACGTGTTGCTGGAGATGTACCTGGTCCGCTCGGGCGCACTCACCACGCGTTTCATCGAGGCGTTCGGGCGGGCCGCGCGCCGCGGCGTGCGCGTGTGCCTGGTGCTCGATGCGTTCGGGGCTCTGGGACTCACGCGCGCCGATCGCCGGCGGCTCCTGGATGCGGGCGTGGAGCTGCGTTTCTTCAACCCGCTGCGTCTGAAGAACAGGCTCTCCAACCTGTTGCGCGACCATCGCAAGCTGCTGATCAGCGACGGCAGCGTGGCGTTCGTGGGCGGCGCCGGACTCACGGATGACTTTGCACCGGGCGCCCCGCGCGGGGTGTGGCGCGAGCTGATGGTCGAGATCGAGGGTCCCGTGATCACCGACTGGCAGCGCGCCTTCGCGCGCACCTGGCGGCGCTGCGGACCGGAGTTGATGCTCCCGGAGGCGCCGCTGAGCGAGCCGCACGCCGGCGGCGCCGCCGGCCGACTGGCGTTGAGCGAGGCCCGGCAGCGCTCGGTGCTCGCCAACGGCGTACTGCGCCGCATCGACTACGCCGCGACGCGCGCCTGGATCATGAGCGCGTATTTCGTGCCCTCGCGGCGTTTCCGCAAGGCGCTGCGCCGGGCGGCGCGCCGCGGCGTGGATGTACGGCTGCTGGTGCCGGGCGCGCGCACCGACCATCCGTGGGTGCGTCAGGCGGCACGCCGCTTCTACGGCAAGATGCTGCGCAACGGCGTGAAGATATTCGAGTACCAGCCGCGCATGCTGCACGCGAAAATGATCCTGTGCGACGACTGGGTATCGATCGGTTCGAGCAACCTCGATCGCTGGAGCTTCCGCTGGAACCTGGAGGCCAACCAGGAGATCGCCGACGCGCGGGTTGCCGATGCGGCGGCGGCGCTGTTTGAAGGGGATTTTGCCGCGTCACGCGCGCTCAGCCGCCGCTATTGGCGGCAGCGCGCCTGGCTCGATCGCCTGCGCGAGGGGATCGCCGGCCTGCTCGACCGTCAACTCGATCGCTGGCGCTGAGGTAAGCGGGTCGCTGTAGCTACGGTGGCGCGAGCTCCGCTCCCGGCTGCGACGCGAACAGCTCGGTGCTGCGCACGAACGCGAGCAGAAACGGCGCCAGCGTGCGCATCTGCGTGTCGTAGGCGCGCAGCGCCTCCAGCATGCGGTCCTCCTCGGCGGGCTCGAGTGCGAACACTGCCAGCGCCAGCCCGCGGCTGCGCGGTGCCGCAGTGAGCGGCACGCCCGGCAGCAGTCCGCGCGGGGTGGGCCAGCCCTCCCCGCCATGCACGATCCAGTAGTGTACGCCGGGCAACACACCGCGGCGTGTGCTGACGGCGATGGTGAGCAGCCCTGCGGCGCGATGATCCGCATGGCTGTCGCGGGGGCTCGGGGCGAGAATCAGCGTCGGCTGTACGCGCTCGAGCACCGCCTCGAAGTCGCGCTCGAGACTCTCGCCCGTGTAAGGATGGCCCGGAAACAGCGCGGCGGGGTAGGGGACCGCCGCCGCGCCCGTGAAAGTGGACGTGTAAGGCGTCGCGTGGTGATCGGTCAGGAGCCTGAGCACGCCGCGGTCGGGGTAGCCCAGGAACAACTGCCCGGCGGCGGGCACGCCCAGTCGCGCGGTCGCGGTGCGCGCCTCGCGCATGCGTCTGACGGCCAGGTCGCGCGCCTTGTCCGGCTTCACGAACAGGCTCTTCTCGATCAGCAGCAGGTCGAGCTCGGAGGCATCCCCGCTGGTGATCCACACAACGCTCGCGCGCCCGCCAGCGCGCACCACGCGCTGGATGATGCCGGCACAACACAGTGTCTCATCGTCCGGATGCGGCGCCACCACCAGGAGCGAGGTCTGCGCATCGAGGCGCGGCAGGCTTGCGGTTGCCGGCGCGGCAGCGCAGCCGGCGGCGCGTGCGGCGAGAGCCGCCGCGGCGAGCAGCGCGGCCGCAGAGCTGGCACTCATCGAACTCATGGCGCGCCTTGCAAAATGTCGCCGCGTCAGTGGGGTAGACTTGCATGATGCCGACACCCCCGCTGGCTTACCACGATCCTGGCTTTCTCGACTCGGACGAAGGACGCCCGATACGGATCGTCTCCGAGTATCTGGCGCCGTTGCGCGCTTTCAACGCCGCGGGGGTCACCGCGACCGTGGTGTTCTTCGGCTCGGCGCGCGTGCGCGCCGGCGCTCCCCTGGCGCGCTACATCGAGGAGGCAATGGAGCTGGCGCGGCTGGTGACCGAATGGAGCCACTCGCTCCCCGGGGAGCGCCTCATTGTCTGCACCGGTGGGGGACCGGGAATCATGGAGGCCGCCAATCGGGGAGCCGCGCTCGCCGGCGGCCGCAGCGTCGGCCTGAACATCGGTCTGCCACAGGAGCAGCGTCCCAATCCGTATATCACTCCGGAGCTGGGCTTCGAGTTCCACTACTTCTTCATGCGCAAGCTGTGGTTCGCCCACCTGGCGCGTGCCCTGGTTGCGTTCCCCGGCGGCTTCGGCACGTTCGACGAGCTGTTCGAGATCCTGACACTGGCACAGACCCGCAAGCTCGACCGATCGATACCCGTGCTCCTTTACGGTTCGGGGTTCTGGAAGGAAGTGGTCAACTTCGAGGCGCTGGTGCGACACGGCACGATCGCAGCCGGGGATCTGAAGCTGTTCGAGTTCGTGGATGAGCCGCGGGCGGCGTTCGAGCTCATCAAAGCCCGCGCCCAGCTGGCGCCCCAGCCGAAACCGGCGTCGTGGTTCACGAGGTCGCGCCCTCAGCCCTGAGGCGCGGACTTCGCTCACGCGACCGGCAGCGCTGGAGCGATCTGGGCTGCCCAGGCGAGCAGGCCCCCGTCCAGGTTCGCCGGCGCGGCGACTCCGGCGCTTAGCGCCAGCTCGCAGGCTGCCATGCTACGGCCGCCACTGCGGCAAATGAATACCGGCGCGCTGTCGGGAGCAATCTCCGCCAGGCGCCGCGGCAACTCGCCCAGTGGGATGTTGACGGAACCCTCGAGGTGTCCGGCGCTGAACTCGTACACTTCGCGCACGTCGACCAGGTGCGGCGCCGGCGCGCGTTCATCGCGCAGCAGCTCGCTG
>DATKEZ010000171.1:0-10625 GCA_035511775.1 Steroidobacteraceae bacterium
TGGAAGAAGCGCACCAACCTGGCGTTCATCCAACAGGAATATTTCGAGGAGGCCAACCAGTTCGGTGTCAAAGGCCGGACCAACTTCTTCATCCTCAAGCTCACGGAGGCCAGCCAGGCGCGGGCGGTCAGCAGGACCATCGACGCGATGTTCGAGAATTCCCCCGACGAGACGAAGACACAGACGGAAAAGGATTTCAACATCAGCTTCGTCAAACAGATCGGCGACATCGGCCTCATCGTGCGCTGGATCCTGTTCGCGGTGTTCTTCACGCTGTTGCTGGTCGTCGGCAATACCATGGCGCAGAGCGTGCGCGAGCGCATACCAGAGCTTGCAGTGCTCAAGACCCTCGGCTTCTCCGATGGCAGCGTGCTCGGCTTCGTGCTCGCCGAGGCGTTTGCGCTGTGCCTGTGCGGCGGCCTGGTCGGGCTGCTGCTGGCCTCATTGGCCGGCGCCATGGTGGAGAAGGGCACCGGCGGGCAATTTCAGCTGCAGCTCGACGGCTCGGTGTGGCTGCTCGGGGTCGCGGCCATCGTGCTCATGAGCGCCGCGGTCGGGCTGCTGCCGGGGCTGCGGGCGCGGCGCCTCAGGATCGTCGATGCGCTGGCGGGCCGCTGAGCCCAAGGAGATCGTATCGTGCTGAGTCAGGCGCTTGCCATCACCGGCATCAACATCCGCAGCATCCCCGAGCGCTGGGGCTCCTCGCTGGTCATCGTCATCGGACTTGCGGGGGTGGTGGCGGTGTTCACGGCGCTGCTGGCCATGGCCACCGGCTTCGAAAGCACTCTCAAGGCCACCGGCCGCGCCGATGCCGCGATCATCATGCGCGGCGGCTCGGACGCGGAGCTCAATTCCGCATTCGACCGTGTCTCCACCGACCTGATCAAGCAGGAGCCGGGCATTCGTGCCGGCGCCGACGGCCAACCGCTCGCGTCGGCCGAGCTGATGGTGATCGCCGAGCTGGTGCGCAAGGATGACGTCGAGAATGGCGCGAACATCACCATGCGCGGCGTCGAGCCCACGGCGTTCATGCTGCGGCCGCAGCTGAAGATCATCGCGGGCCGCAACTTCACGCCCGGCCTGCGGGAGCTGATCGTCGGACAGGGGGTCCTGCGCCAGTTCCAGGGCGCGGAGATGGGCCGCGTGATACGCATGCGCGGCTCGGAGTGGACCGTGGTGGGCGTATTCGCCTCCGGCGACGCGCATGACAGCGAGATGTGGACCGACGTCAATGTGGCGCGCACCACCTTCGGACGCATCGGCTCCAGCTCGGTGCTCGCGGCACTGGACGGTGCCGACGGCCTGGCCAGACTCAAGAGCGCTGTCGCCGCGGAGCCGCGCCTGACGCTGGACGTGCTGCGCGAGCAGGATTACTTCAGCGGCCAGACCCGGCAGTTCCGCAAGACCATCGGCTTCCTGGCCGGCGTGGTTACCATCATCATGGGACTGGGCGCGGTATTCGCGGCGCTCAACAGCATGTACGCCGCGGTCGCGGCGCGCGGCAAGGAGATCGCGACCCTGCGGGCGATCGGCTTCGGCGGGGTCGCGGTGGTGGTGTCGGTGATGATCGAGGCGCTGCTGCTGGCGCTGGCCGGCGCGCTGCTCGGCGCGCTCATCGCTTACCTGTTGTTCAACGGTTTGTCGGTGTCCACCCTCGGGCAGAACTTTACCCAGGTGGTGTTCAACTTCAAGGTGACCTTGGGGCTGGTGGGGCGCGGACTGGTCATCGCGGTGCTCATCGGGATGATCGGCGGCCTGCTGCCGGCGATCCGCGCCGCGCGAGCGCCGGTGACCACCAGCCTGCGCGAGCAATAGGGCGACGGTAAACTCTAGGGCCGAGCGAGCGCCGCGCACAGCGCCGGCACGTCCGCCTCCGGCTGATCCCAGGAGACCACGAAGCGCGCCTCGCCAGCGGCCTGCGCGCCCCAGTCGTAGAACTCGAAGCCGGCGGTGCGCAATGCCTCGCGACGCTGCACTCCGAGCTTCACGAACACTTCGTTCGCCTGCACCGGGTGCATGAGGCTCGCGCCCGCGGCGCGGCCGATGCCCTGCGCCAGGCGGTTGGTGCGCTGCGCGTTACGCTTCCAGACTCCGGTTTCCACGTACGCCAGCAGCTGCGCGGCGACGTAGCGCGATTTCGACAGCAGATGTCCGGCGCGCTTGCGCCGCAGCTCGAAATCCCGTACCAGATCCCGATCGAAGAACACCACCGCCTCGGCGGCCAGGGCGCCGTTCTTGGTGGCGCCGAACGACAGCACGTCCACCCCCGCTCGCCAGGTCAAGTCGGCAGGATGACAGTCGAGGAATGCCACCGCGTTGGCAAAGCGCGCGCCATCCATGTGCACCCTGAGGCCGCGCTGGTGCGCCAGGTTGGTCAGCGCGGCAATCTCGGCCGGCCGGTACACGGTTCCGAGCTCGGTGGCCTGGGTGAGCGACAGCGCCGCCGGTTGTACGGTATGTACGGAAGCCGGGTGCGCGTCGAGGGCGAGCCGCAGGGCCTCGACTGTGAGCTTGCCGGCGGGACCCGCCAGCGGCACGAGCTGCGCTCCGCCGCTGAAGAAGCCCGGCGCGCCGCACTCGTCGGTGGCGATGTGTGCCTCTTCGTGGCCATAAATGGCGCCGTAGGGCGGGGCCAGCGTCGCGAGGCTCAGGGCGTTGGCGGCGGTGCCGGTCGCGACCACAAAGGCGCGCACCTCGGCGCCGAAGAATCCGCCGAGAACCGCATCGAGGCGCTGTGTCCACTGATCGTCGCCGTAGGCGAGCGCGAGCCCCTGGTTGGCCTTGGTGAGGGCCGCCATGATCTCCGGGCAAGCCGTGGCGGTGTTGTCGCTGTAGAAACGCACGCCGTCACCCTACTCGATGCGCCAACGGAACGACCAGGCCCCGAAAGCGAGGAACGCGAGTGCGGTGGCCGCCAGATACAGCAGGTTCGGCGCGATCTGCGGCAGGCCTGCGCCATCGAGCATCACCGCGCGCGCCGCGTCGAGCACGTGGGTCAGTGGAAAGACATGCGCCACCCATTGCACCCAGCGCGGTGATCCTTCGAGCGAAAACCAGATCCCCGACAGCAGCATCATCGGCCAGGTGAGCACGTTGAGCAGTCCCCCCACCAGCTCCTCGCTGGAAAAGCGCGCCGCGATCGTCAGACCCAGGGCGATCATCGACAGGGCGCCGACTACGCCCAGCAGCGCGAGCAACAGCAGGTTGCCGGCGTTGTGGAACCCGATGACGGCGCCGATGCCGGCGTACAGGATCACCGTGACGAACAGGATGAGCCCCAGGCGCGAGAGCACCTGTGCGCTGAGGAACTCGAAGGCGGTGAGAGGCGTGGCGTGCAGCCGCTTCAGGAAGCCGCTCTTGCGATAGCGCAGCACCACGTAACCGACGCCGAACAGGCAGCTGAACATCATGTTCATGCCGAGAATGCCCGGAAACAGCCAGTCGACATAGCGCACCGCGGCTCCGGTCACCGGCTGGCGCAGCGCGGCGGGCTCGGCGGCCAGCAGCAGCTTCTCGACGATGTAACCCTTGGGTGAATCGGTGTTCACCCAGTAGCGCTCCGGCGCTCGCAGCTCGAGCAGCAGGTCGACCTGCTGGTGTGTGACCTTGTGCAGCGCCGCGCCGTCATCCGCCAGGGTGATGAACTCGACGTAGCGCTCGCGCAGGAACGGGTGCGCCTGGCGGTCCAGGTGCCCGGCGAGCACGCCGACCTTGAACAGCGGGCGCTCCGGGCCGCCAAACACGAAGCCCATGCCGATCACCAGCATGACCGGCAGCAGCAGCGTGAACACCAGCGTGCCGCGGTCGCGCACGAATTCGAGGTTGCGCGCGTGCAGTACCGACAGCAGCCGCCTGATCATGGACGCAACTCCGTGCCGGTCAGTTCCAGGAACAGGTCCTCGAGATTGGCCGGGCGGATGCGCAGGTTGGTGAGGGGCACTTTCGCCTCCAGCAGGGTGCGCAGCGTGGCTTCCAGGTCGTGGGTGCTGATCTCCACCCGATCGCTCGCGTCGATGATGTTGAGCGGCAGTGCGCGCGCCGCCGCTGGAAACTCCTGGCGCGGCAGCTCCAGCAGCACTTCCGCGAAGTGCTCGTGCAACAGGCGCCGCGGCGGCCCCTGCGCGATGATGCGGCCGCGGTCCATGATGACGATCTCATCGCACAGCAGCTCTGCCTCCTCCATATAGTGCGTCGTCAGGATGATGGTCTTGTGCCGTGCCTTGATCGACTGCATCAGCTCCCAGAAATTGCGGCGCGCCTGGGGATCGAGCCCGGTGGTGGGCTCATCCAGGAACAGCACCGCCGGGTCGTTGACCAGCGCGATCGCGAGCAGCAGCCGCTGCTGCTGGCCGCCGGAGAGCTTGCGGGCGTCGCGCCCGGCGAGCTTCTCGAGCGCGCACAGGCGGATGACCTCATCGACCTCGAGTCCGGTGGTGTACAGTCCGCGGAACAGGGCGATGCATTGGCGCACCGTGAGAAAGTCCTGCAGCGCCGTCTTCTGGAAGAGAATGCCGGCCTCCTCGCGAAAGCGGTTGCCGAGCGGCTCGCCGCGGTACCGCACCTCGCCCGCGGTCGGCGGCAGAATCCCCTCCATGATCTCGATGGTGGTGGTCTTGCCGGCGCCGTTGGGGCCCAGCAGGCCGAAGCACACCCCCTCGGGCACGTTGAAGGACACGCCGGCCACCGCGGTCGTGGCCGGATACTGCTTGACGAGCTCGCGGACTTCGAGGATGGCGCTGCTCACGGCATTGGGCTGAACGCTTGGCTTGAGGACTGGCGCGCGATCCTAGCGGATTTTGACGTGCGGGCGTCAAGCCTTTGCGCCACGCGAAGTTGCCGCGCGGCAGCCGACGTGTACCATCGCTCATATGACTACCCGTCGTTACGACAAATCCGAGCGCGTGGAGCTCGCCGACGAGGCGGTGCACTGGGACCTCGGGTCCTCGGTCTCCTACGGCGAATACCTGCAGCTCGAGAAGCTCCTGGCGGCGCAAAAGCCGCTGTCGAGCGAGCACAACGAGATGCTGTTCATCGTGGTGCACCAGGTATCGGAGCTGTGGATGCGGCTGATGCTGCACGAGCTGACCGCGGCGCTGGAGTGCGTGCGCCGCGACGACCTCGATCCGGCGCTGAAAATGCTGGCGCGCATCTCGCGCACCCAGACGCAGCTGATCTCGGTGTGGGACGTGCTCTCGACCATGACGCCGTTCGAGTACACGGCGTTTCGCAACGCGCTGGGACGCTCCTCGGGATTCCAGTCCCTGCAGTACCGCATGCTGGAGTTCCTGTTCGGCAACAAGAACGCCGAGATGCTCGCCGTACACCAACGCGATGCGCACGCTCACGAGACGCTGCAACGCGCACTCGCCTCACCGTCCCTGTACGACGAGGTGCTGCGGCTGCTCAGCCGCCGCGGTTACGAGATTCCGCAGGACTACCTGTCGCGGGATTTCAGCGAGCCCTACCAGGCCAGCAAACAGGTGGCCGGCGCCTGGCTCGGCGTGTACCACAACGCCGAAACGGGCTGGGACCTGTATGAGCTCGCCGAGCGCCTGGTGGACCTCGACCACAACTTCCAGCTGTGGCGCTGCCATCACCTGAAAACCGTCGAGCGCATCATCGGCTACAAGCCCGGCACCGGCGGCACCGGCGGGGTTTCCTATCTCGCCAAGGCGCTGGAGCTCAAGTTCTTTCCGGAGCTGTGGCAGATCCGGACCTCGATGTGAGCTGCGCGGCGGGCGCTGCCGCAGGCGCAGCGCGCGGGGCACGGCGCGCGCGCCAGCGCAGCAGGCGGTACGCCAGCAGCAGCGCGAGCATCCCCACGTAGAGCAGCGGCTCGCGCACGTCGCGTTTCACCTGCCAGTAGAAATGCCATACGGCGAGCGCGGCGATCGGGTAGATCAGGCGGTGCAGGCTCTGCCAGCGCCGGCCCAGGCGCCGCATCATGCCGTTGGTGGACGTGAGCGCCAGGGGCAGCAGCAGCAGCAGCGCGCTGAAGCCGATGGTGATGTAGGGGCGCTTGACGATATCGGCCCCCAGCAGGCGGAAGTTCAGCTCCAGATCGAGCACCAGGTACACGGTGAAGTGCACCACGGCATAGAAGAACGCGAACAATCCCAGCATGCGCCGCAGCCGCAGCAGCTGCGGCAGGCGGGTGAGCTCGCGCACCGGTGTCACACTGAGCGTGAGCAGCAGGAAGTTGAGCGCGGTCTTGCCGCATTCGTGCTCGAGCTTCTTTACCGGGTCGGCACCCAGGCTGGCGCCGAATAGCTGCAGCGCGCCGCAGATCATCCAGGCGAGCGGCGCCACGCCCGCGACGAACACCAGCGGCTTGTAGAGGTAGCGATAGCGCTGCGTGATGTTCAAAAATTGCGCCGCAGATCCATGCCCTGGTACAGGCTCGCGACCTGCGCGGCGTAGCCATTGAAGGGCAGCGTCGGCTGCCGTGCAGCCAGGAACGGCGCGCCGATGCGGCGCTCGGTGGCCTGACTCCAGCGCGGATGATCGACCTGCGGGTTGACGTTGGCGTAGAACCCGTACTCGTGTGGAGCCGCGACATTCCAGGCGGTGATGGGCTCGCGCGCACTGAAGCGGATCTGCACGATCGACTTGATGCTCTTGAAGCCGTACTTCCAGGGCACGATGAGCCGCAGGGGCGCTCCGTCCTGGTTGGGCAGAACCCTGCCGTAGAGCCCGACCACCATGAGGGTCAGCGGGTGCATCGCCTCGTCGATCCGCAGTCCCTCAACGTACGGCCAGTTGAGCACCGAGGAGCGCTGTCCCGGCATCCGCGCCGGATCGTACAACGTCGTGAACTCGACGTACTTGGCGCTGGAGGTGGGTTTGAAGCGCGCCAGCAGCTCGCTCAGGGGAAAGCCGATCCACGGCACCACCAGCGACCACGCCTCGACGCAGCGGAATCGATAGATGCGCTCCTCGAGCGCCTGGCCCTTGAGCAGGTCCTCGAGGTCGAATCTGCCGCGCACTTCCGCCTCGCCCTGCACCGTCACGCTCCAGGGTCGGGTCATGAGCGTGTGTGCGTAGCGGCTGGGGGATTCCTTGTCGGTGCCGAACTCGTAGAAATTGTTGTAGCCGGCGATTTCCTCGAGCCTGTTGGGCGGCGCGCTGACGGAATACTGCGGATTGCGCCGGTAAGTGAGCGCGCTTTCCGGGGGTGGCGCGGCGTCTCCGGCGGGGAGCGACGCGCTCGCAGCGCTCGCCACCGCGCCGGCGAGGAACGTGCGCCGGTTGAAGTAGACCCCGGCCGGGGTGATCTCAGATGGGGCGATCCGCGGCACACGCGTGAGCATAAACTAACCTCCGTGAGCAGTAGACCGGCCGGCGTGCCCAAAGGTCACAGCGCGCCCTGTGGCGAGGGCGCTCAGCGCCGCGGCTTCAGCGCCACACGCGGCACTCGACCCCTGCGCGCCGGGCCGCACGCCGGGCGCGCCGGCTACCATTTACCAGAACGCCCCGGTCGGCAAGTCGCAGGTGCGCGAGGTCGGCGCGCGTGTTGCCATAGGCGGTGATCGGCAGCTGCGGATGCCGCGCGCGCAGTTGCGCGAGACAACGCACCTTCTCCGCACCGCGACGGTTCGGGGTCGTCAGTCTTCCGACCAGCCGGTCCCCGTTCCACTCCACCCCCGTGCACAGGACTTCAGCGAACCCGAGCGCCGCTGCGATGGCCGGAACGTACAGATCGGTGCTGGCGCTCAGCAGCACGAGCGTATCGCCCCGGCGCACGTGTCGGGCGATCACCGCCAGGGCATCGCCGAACAGTCCGTGCCTGAGCAGCCCCGATACGAACTGCGCCGTCCAGGGGTCGAGCTCGGCGCGGCGACAGCCCCCCAGTAGCGCCTGCAGAAGCGCGGCTTTGAGCTCACCGCGATCGGCGCGCCGCAGCAGGAAGCGCGCCAGCGCCGGCAGCACTCGCGGCAGCCGCAGGAGGCGCTGCGGGTGGCGCAGCAGAAAGCCCGCCAGGTACGGCAGCAGGGTATCACGGCGCGTGATGGTGCCATCCAGATCGAACAGCGCGAGCACTCGCCCGGGTGCCTCGCGTGGGCTCTCCGGCACGCCGCTGCCGGTCGTGCCGGGATGGGTCAGGCGGCGCTGCCTGCTGAGGCCAGCTGGCGCAGCACGTACTGCAGGATCCCGCCGTGCCGGTAGTACTCGCGCTCTTTCGGAGTGTCGATGCGCAGGCGGGCGGTGAATTTCACGGCCTTGCCCTGCTGCGGGGTGGCGTTGACGGTGACCTCAGCCGCATCGCCGCGGCTCAAGCCCGTGATGTCGAACACCTCGCGTCCCGTCAAACCGAGCGAGGCGACGCTCTGTCCGGGCAGGAACTGCAGCGGGGCGACGCCCATACCGATGAGATTCGAGCGATGAATGCGCTCGAAGCTCTCGGCAATGACCGCCTTCACGCCGAGCAGCAAAGTGCCCTTGGCGGCCCAGTCGCGCGAGGACCCGGTGCCATACTCGCGGCCGGCGAGCACCACGAGCGGCGTGCCTTCCTTGCCGTAGCGCATGGCCACGTCGTAGATGGAGGCCTGTTCCCCGTCGGGCAGGTGCACGCTGACGCCTCCCTCGACCCCGGGGACCAGGAGATTCCGCAGCCGGATGTTGGCAAACGTGCCGCGCATCATGACTTCGTGATTGCCGCGGCGCGCGCCGTAGGAGTTGAAGTCCGCGGGCGCTACGCCCTGTTCGATGAGGTAGCGTGCCGCCGGGCTGCTCTTGGCGATGTTGCCGGCCGGGGAGATGTGGTCGGTGGTGACCGAGTCGCCCAGTACCGCGAGCGCACGCGCGCCGCGCACGTCGGTGAGCGGTGTCGGTGTCATATTCATGCCGTCGAAGTACGGTGGGTTCTTCACGTAGGTGGAGCGAGTATCCCAGGCGTAGCGCTGGCCGGCGGGCACCTTGATATTGGCCCAGTTGTCATCGCCCTTGAACACGCTGGCGTAGCTGTCACGGAACATCTGCGAGTCGATGGAACGCAGCATCAGGGCCTGTACCTCCGCATCGCTTGGCCAGATATCCGCCAGATGCACCGGCTTGCCGTCCTTGTCGGTGCCGAGCGGCTCGGTCGTGAGATCCAGGTCGAGCGTGCCGGCGAGCGCGTACGCCACCACCAGGGGCGGAGAGGCGAGGAAATTCATGCGCGTCTCCGGATGCACGCGCCCTTCGAAGTTGCGGTTGCCGGAGAGCACCGAGCAGGCCGTGAGATCGCCCGCCTTGACGGCCGCGGAGATCTCGGGCTTGAGAGGGCCGCTATTACCGATACAGCTGGTACAGCCGTAGCCGACCAGGTTGAAACCCAGCGCGGCGAGATCATCGAGCACGCCGGCCTTGGCGAAATAATCGGTGACCACGCGCGAGCCGGGCGCGAGGCTGGTCTTCACCCACGGCTTCGAGGTCAAGCCGCGTTCGCGCGCCTTGCGGGCCAGCAACCCCGCAGCGAGCATTACCGAGGGGTTGGAGGTGTTGGTGCAGCTCGTGATGGCGGCGATCAGCACGGCGCCGTCCTTGAGCTCCAGGTGCTGTCCGTTGAGGGTGAGCGGAGCCCCGCCGCGGGCTTGCCCGTTGCGCGCGCTGCGCTCCGCAGCGGCCTTGCGCGCGTTGGTTTCATACACCGCCTTGGCCATCTTCAGGGGCACGCGGTCCTGCGGGCGGCGCGGTCCGGCGAGACTCGGCTCCACCTTGCCCAGATCCAGCTCGAGTTCGTCGCTGTAGCGCGCCGGCCTCGCACCCTGGTTGCGCCACAGGCCCTGCGCCCTGGCGTACGCGCTGACCAGTTCGAGGCGCTCGCGCGGCCGGCCGGACAGCTCGAGGTAGCGCACCGTTTCCGTGTCGATCGGAAAGATCCCGCAGGTGCTGCCGTACTCGGGCGCCATGTTGGCAATGGTCGCCCGATCGGCGAGCGGCAGGTTGGCGAGGCCATCGCCGAAGAACTCGACGAATTTGTCGACCACGCCCTTCTTGCGCAGCATCTCGGTCACGGTCAGCACCAGGTCGGTCGCCGTGGCTCCGGGTTGCAGGCGCCCCTCGAGGCGAAAGCCGATCACCTGCGGGATCAGCATGGTCACGGGCTGGCCCAGCATGGCGGCTTCAGCTTCGATCCCACCCACACCCCAGCCGAGCACACCCAGGCCGTTGATCATGGTGGTGTGGGAATCGGTGCCGACGAGTGTGTCCGGGTAGGCGCGGCGGGTGCCGCCCGCTTCGGTATCGAAGATCACCCTTCCCAAGTACTCGAGGTTCACCTGGTGAACGATGCCGGTATTGGGCGGTACGACGGAGAAGTTGCGAAACGCCGTCTGTCCCCAGCGCAGGAACGAGTAGCGCTCGCGGTTGCGCGAGAATTCGATGGCGGTGTTGGCGGCGAGTGCACCGGGAGTGCCGTACTCGTCGACCTGCACCGAGTGATCGATCACCAGCTCCGCCGGGTTCAGCGGGTTGACGCGCTCGGGGTTGCCCCCCAGGCGCACGATGGCATCGCGCATGGCCGCGAGGTCCACCACACAGGGTACGCCGGTGAAGTCCTGCAGAATGACGCGTGCGGGGGTGAAGGCGATCTCGTGGGCAGGGGTCGCCTGCGGATCCCACTCGAGCAGCGCCTCGATGTCGCG
>DATKEZ010000172.1:0-7250 GCA_035511775.1 Steroidobacteraceae bacterium
GTGCAGAACATCTACGCCACCTGCCAGCGCCTGCGCGATCACGGCGTGACCATCCTGCGGCCCCCGCGCGACGGGCACATGGCTTTCGTGCGCTCGCCGGACAACATTTCCATCGAGCTGCTGCAGCAGGGTGCCTCGCTCGCGCCCGCCGAACCGTGGAAGTCGATGCCCAACAGCGGCAGCTGGTAGGCGCCTCGAGCGCGCATGAAAACGCTGCCGAGTCTGTTGATCGCGTCGCTGTTCGCCACACTGACGTTCGCGGTGTGGGCCTGGCTCAACCGCCCGACGCGCGAGCCCCCCTGGCCGGCGCACATCCAGGGATTCGCGTTCTCGCCGTTTCGCGCCAACGAGGACCCGACCCACCTGCAGATGCCCACCGATGCGGAGATCGACGCGGACCTCGCGCTGCTCGAGGGCAAGGTCAATGCGGTGCGTACCTACAGTGTCGAGAAGACCCTCGCCGACGTTCCCGAGCTCGCCGAGCGGCACGACCTGAACGTGGCCCTCGGCGCCTGGATAGACGCGCACCGCGACAACAATGAGCTGCAGCTGCAGACCGCCATCGCCCTCGCCAACACCCACATCAACGTGGTGCGGGTCATCATCGGCAACGAGGTGATCTTCCGCGGCGACCTGCCGATCGAGCAGCTCGAGGCTTATCTGGATCGCGCCCGCGCCGCCATCGGACAACCGGTGGGCACCGCCGAGACCTGGCACGTGTGGCTCGAGCACCCGGAGCTGGCGCAGCATGTCGACTTCATCGGCGTGCACCTGTTGCCGTACTGGGAGGGTGTGGCGGTGGATGCCGCCGTCGGCTACTCGCTGACGCAGCTCAAGCGCCTGCAGCAGATGTTTCCGCACAAGCCGATCGTGGTGGCGGAAATCGGCTGGCCGAGCCGCGGCCGCACCCGCGAGTCGGCGGTCGCCTCGGATGCCAACGAGGCGCTGTTCCTGCGCCGCTTCCTGCGCCGCGCCGAACAGGAGCAGATCATCTATTACGTGATGGAGGCCTTCGATCAGCCCTGGAAGGCCTACATGGAAGGCGCGGTCGGTTCCTACTGGGGCGTGTATGACGTGAACCGGCAGCCGAAGTTCGCCTTCACGGCGCCGATCGTGCGCGTGCCCGAGTGGCACATTCTGGCCGCGGTGTCGGTCGCGGTGGCGCTGCTGGTGCTCGGGCTGCTGTATCTGAACAGCGATGCGCTGCGCAACCGCGGCCGCAGCTTCCTCGCGGTCGTGGTGTACGCCGCCGCCACCATCGCGGTGTGGGTGATCTACGACTTCACGCAGCAGTACATGACCGTCTCGAGCGTCATCGCCGGCGTGCTGCTGTTGCTGGGGATGCTGGGGGTCATGCTGGTGCTACTGGCGGAGGCGCACGAGTGGGCCGAGGCTCACTGGGTCGAGTACCGGCGGCGGCTCGGCGCGCCGGTGCTCAACCACAGCGCGCGCACCCCGAAGGTCTCGATCCACGTGCCGGCCTACAACGAGCCGCCGGCGATGCTCATCGAGACGCTCGATGCGCTCGCCCGCCTCGACTACGCGGACTTCGAAGTGCTGGTCATCGACAACAATACCCCTGAGGAGGCGGTGTGGCGGCCGGTCGAGGCGCACTGCGCGACGCTCGGCGCGCGCTTCCGCTTCTTCCACGTCGCGCCGCTCGCGGGCTTCAAGGCCGGAGCGCTCAACTACGCCCTCGCCCGCACCGCGCCGGACGCCGAGATCGTCGCGGTCATCGACAGCGACTACGTGGTCGATGCGCGCTGGCTGCGCGATCTGATGCCCGGTTTCCAGGATGCGCGGGTCGCGGTAATGCAGGCGCCGCAGGACTACCGCGACGGGGACGAGAGCGCCTTCAAGGCCATGTGCTACGCCGAGTACCGCGGCTTCTTCCACATCGGGATGATCACGCGCAACGAGCGCAACGCCATCATCCAGCACGGCACCATGACCATGGTGCGGCGCGAGCAGCTGGCGAGCTGCGGCGGCTGGGCGCAGTGGTGCATCACCGAGGATGCCGAGCTCGGCCTGCGCATCTTCGAGGCGGGGTTCGATGCCAGCTACGTGCCGGCGACCTATGGCCGCGGCCTGATGCCCGACACGTTCATCGATTTCAAGAAGCAGCGCTTCCGCTGGGCCTACGGCGCCATGCAGATCCTCAAGGCACACGCGCGCACGCTGTTCATGGAAGGCGGCCCGCTGTCCGCGGGGCAGCGCTATCACTTCGTCGCCGGCTGGCTGCCGTGGGTGGCCGACGGCTGCAACCTGCTGTTCAACCTGGCGGCGCTGGGCTGGTCGGTCGCCATGGTGTGGGCGCCGCAGCAGATCGAGCCGCCGCTGGTCGTGTACTCGGTGCTGCCGCTGTCGCTGTTCACCTTCAAGCTCGCAAAGCTCGCCCACCTGTACCATGTGCGCGTCGGCGCCAACGTGCGCCAGACGCTCGCCGCGGCGATGGCAGGTCTTGCGCTCACCCACACCATCGGCAAGGCGGCGGTGAAGGGCCTGGTCACGAAGAGCGAGCCGTTCTTCCGCACCCCCAAGCAGGTGAGCGCCTCGGGCCTGCTGCACGCGCTGGTGGCCGCACGCGAGGAGACGCTGATGATGCTCGGCCTCACGCTGTCGGCGTGGGCGGTTGCGCACTTCGTGCCGACCGAAGGTCGGGACCACGTCTCGTGGGGTCCGGACCGGCTCGCGTGGATCGTGGTACTGCTGGTTCAGTCCGTGCCGTACGCCTCCGCGTTGCTGGTATCTCTCGCCAGCGCGTTCCCGCTGCCGGCGCGGCTGCTCGGCACCCACTATCGTCCCATCACGGCCTCCGGCAAGCACGCCGAGACGGACCCGGCGAGCTGACCGGTGCGCCAGGCGCGGCTGCGGGCGATCACGCTCATGATCGCGGCCGTCGCCGTGTTCTCGGGCATGGATGCCCTGCTGAAGCTGCTCTCGACGCACTACCCGCCCATGGAAGTGACGGTACTGCGCGGAGCGGCCTCGCTGCCGTTCATGCTGCTGCCGCTGCTGGTCACCGGGCGGTGGCGCGACCTGCGGATGCAGCGCTTCCCCATGCATGTGCTGCGCGGCCTGCTCGGCGTCGTGGCTCTGGGCGCTTTCGTCTATGCCGTGCGGGTGCTGTCGCTGGCCAATGCCTATGCGGTATTTCTCTCAGCCCCGCTCATCGTGACCGCGCTCTCGGTACCGCTGCTCAAGGAGCGAGCCGATGCCCGCAACTGGGCCGCCATTTTCCTGGGTCTCGCCGGGGTGCTCACCATGCTGAGGCCGAGCGCCTCCGCTCTGGTCACCTGGGGCGCGCTTGCCGCGCTCATCGCGGCCTGTGCTTATGCCCTGAGCATCATCGCGGTGCGGGTGCTGACGCGCACCGACACCACCGCGAGCGTGGTGGTCTGGACCGTCACCCTGATGACCTCATTTGCGGCCGTGATCGCCGCGCCCGACTGGGTGCCGCTCGAGCGCGTGCACTGGCGCTGGCTCGTCGGGCTCGGCGGACTGGGTGCGCTCGGGTCATACCTGCTCACGGTGGCCTTCCGGTCGGCGCCGGCCTCGGTGGTGGCGCCGTTCGAGTACACCTCGCTCCTGTGGGGCATTGCCATCGACCGGGTGGTGTGGCACGTCCTGCCCTCGACGCGGGTGTGCCTGGGCGGGGGCCTGGTGATCGCGAGTGGTCTGTATCTGATCTGGCACGAGCGGACCCGCACCGGAACCGTGTCATCACAACAGTCATGGAAGTGGCGCGCGTGGCAAGGCAGAATGTCGCGCCGATCGTCGACAGTGGAAGATGCCGCTCGCAAACAAGAGGAAGACTCACCATGAGCACCGCCGATGTCCGTGGACGATTCATCTGGCACGAGTTGCTGACGACTGATACGGCGGGCGCCGCCGCCTTCTACCCCAGGGTCGTCCCGTGGCGGACCCAGCCTTCGAGCATGCCCGGCTACACGTTATGGATGGCCGGACAGACGCAGATCGGCGGCCTGACCGCCCTGCCGCAGGACGCGGGCGGCCCGCCGCCTCACTGGCTGATCTACGTGGGCACGCCCAGCGTGGACGCCTCCTGCCTGCAGGCCCAGGGCCTGGGCGCCAAGGTGGTCAAGGCCCCCGCGGACATTCCTAACGTGGGCCGCTTTGCAGTGCTGTCGGATCCGCAGGGCGCGACGTTTGCGCTATTCACCCCGGGCGCCGGGCCGCCGCCGGGGCCGGAACCCCCGCAGGGCGGGTTTTCGTGGCATGAGCTGGCGACGACGGATGTACAGGCCGCGGCGCGTTTCTACGGCGAGCTGTTCGGCTGGCGCAAGGGACGCGCACACGACATGGGCGCCATGGGCGCGTACCAGATCTTCGAGCACGCCGGCAACCAGGCAGGCGGTATGGTTAATGTGCAGGGTCCCTCCACCCCGCCGTCGTGGCTGAGCTATGTGCACGTGGCCGATTCCAACCGGGCGGTCGCCGCGGCCAAGGCGGCCGGGGGACGGCTGATGCACGGGCCGATCGAGGTTCCGGGCGGTAGCTGGATCGCGCTGATGATGGACCCGCAGGGCGGTGCATTCGCCGTCCAGGAAGCGCCGCGGACCGTGAGTCAGCCGCGACCCGCGGCTGCCGCGTCCATCACCCCCAAGCTCGCTACTGCGCCGAAACCTGCCGCGCCCCCGCCGGCCGCCGCGCCGATGAAGGCAGCTCCCGCCGCGCCGATGAAGGCGGCTCCTGCCGCGCCGAAGCCGGCCGCGGTCAGGAAGCCGGCGAAGAAGAAGGCGGCGAAGAAAAAGCCGGTAAAGAAGGCCAAGAAGAAAGCGGTGCGCAAGGCCGCGAAGCGCAAGACAGGCGGCAGGAAGGTCGCGAGAAAGTCGGCGCGCCGGAGCACCAGACGGGCCGCGCCGAAAAAGCGCGCCCGCGGCCGCCGCTAGCGCAAGCGGGTAGTCCTGGGCCACCGCGCGTTGCTCACCGGGCGCGCGGTGGCCCCGGTCGCGCCCTCAGACCCTCACCAGCGACCGGCCGAAGTTGCCGCCCTGCATCGCGAGCAGCAGGTGCGCCGGAGCGTTGGCGAGTCCCTCGACGACGTGCTCCTTGGCGGCGATGCGGCCCGCGCCATGCCAGGCGATCGCGTCGCGCAGAAACTCCCCGCGCCGATGCTCGTAGTCCCGCGCCCTGATACGCAGCACCCGCACGCCCTCGTTGCCCGGCAGGTAGCCGCCACGGGCGAGGATCGCCTCGGGGTCCCCGGCCTTCAGCGTGTTCTGCACGATGCGCCCGCCCGCTGCCAGGTGCCTCCCGGCGACGATGGTGTCGAGGAGCTCCCCGCCGGTATTGTCGAAATAGATGTCCACGCCGCGAGGGGCGAGAGCTTTCAGGCGCACGCTCACGTTCTCTGCGGCTTTGTTGATGCAGGCCGACAGCCGCGCGTGGCGCGTCACCCAGTCGCATTTTTCCCGATTGCTCGCGATGCCGATGGCGCGCGCACCCTTCAGCATCGCGATCTGTCCGGCCATGGCGCCGGCCGCGTCGGCCGCGGCGGACACCAGCACGGTCTCTCCGGAGCGCAGCCGCCCGAGGTCCAGCAGCCCGAAGTATGCGGCCATGCCCGGAGCTCCCAGCACCCCCAGGGCACTCGAGGCGGGTGTCTGTCCGGGATGCAGCAGGCGGGCGTGCTGGCCGTCCGAGACACACAGTTGCTGCAGGCCGCAGTCGAGCACCACCAGGCTCCCGACGCCGAATACCTCATGGCGCGACTCGATCACCTCGCCCACCCCGTGCGCCGGTACCAGGTCCCCGGGCTTCGCCGCCCCGTGCTCCGCCCCGTCGGGCGCGCACCGGAACGGATCGAGCGCCAGCCACAGCATGCGGGCGAGGAATGCGCCGTTGGTGAGGCTCGGTCTGGGTGCTTCGATCAGCTCCAGATCACCCGGCCGCGAAGGCGGCCGCCGGATCCTGATCTGGAGGTTGTGCGTGAACATCCTATTGGCCGTCGGTTTCGGCGGCGCGCCGCTGCGCGGCGGCCTGCTCGTAACTGGCGTCGATCTGCTGCTTCACGCGCGCTTCGGTCTGCTTCGCCTCAGCCGCCTGCCGCGCTTCGGATGCAGCTCCTGCGGTGGCAGCCGCGCCGCTCCCGGCGAGTCCACAACCGTCCAGGCAACCCACCAGGACGAGCAGTGCTGTCAGGCGTCCCATATGCGTGTCTACCCCCAGATCCGCGCGAGGTTTCTCCAATTTACGCGCGCGGACCGCTGACGCAAGGGCCGCGGCGATCGTGGCACTATGTACCGCATGCTTAGGGGAACCCCCACCCGCCGCCCGGTTGCGGTCGCGGCACGAGTGCGGCGCGGCTACTTCGAGTGCCGTTACGGGCAGCTGCACGTGCACAACTCGATTCCGCCGGGAGGTGGTTTCGACGAAGCGACACCGCTCCTGTGCCTGCACGACTGGCCGGGGTCGGGCCGGGTATTTGCACCCTTTCTGGCCCTTGCCGGCGTCGACCGCTCGGCGTATGCGCCCGACCTGCCCGGGTTCGGGGAGTCCGACCCCCCGGCGCCTGCCCCCGCGATCGCAGACTACGCGGGCGCGATCGGTGACTTTCTCGACAGCATGCACCTGCGCCACGTCGACGTACTGGGCCACCGCGCCGGTGCACTCATCGCGACCGAGCTTGCCATCACGCGCCCGGGCGAGATCGGCCGGGTGGTCATGGCGTGCGCACCGCTCCTGTCGGAGGCTGAGCGGCAGGCGGCCGGACGGGGGGCGCCGGCGGCCGGTGCCGAGGGGGCGCTACGCCCGCCCGACTGGCAGCGCTGGGCTACGCAGGCAGCGGCGCAGTATCCTCTAGGCGAACGCCTGGCCGGCCTCACCCAACGCCTGCTGGTGCTGCGCCCGCGCGATGAGCTGTGGGAGGCGAGCGGGCGGGTGCGCGAGGCGCTGCCGGGCGCGCGCCTGCTCGAGCTGGAAGTACCGGCGGCGGAGCTGTTCGCTTCCTGCGCGGCGCGCGTGGCGGACGCGGTGCGGGAGTTTCTGCGCGGCTGATTGCGGTTTTTCGGATTCGTCCTACACACATGTCAGCACCCCGCGTCCCATCCCCCGCCGACCCGGATTCGGAGCACACCGCCGAGCTGCCGGTGCTCGACCCCGCGGCTCAGGCGGCTGCGGGCGAGCTGCATCAGTCGCAGACCGACACCTGGATCGCGCCCCCACTGGCCGGGGGCCCGGCCGAAGCCCGGCAGAACGACACCTTGATCCTGCCGCCGCTGGCCGGG
>DATKEZ010000173.1:0-1281 GCA_035511775.1 Steroidobacteraceae bacterium
GCCTGGCCGCGCGAAGCCGTGTACGGCACACCCTGGTACAACACCTGGGGTGCGTTCGTTTACATCGCCGTGATTCTCGGAGCGGGCCTCGCGTGGTACGCCCTCAAGGGCCGCCACCACATCGGCTGCCTCGCCTCACACGCGCTGGCGCAAGCCTGAGGCGCCATTTGAGCGGCGGGATGTCGCGCCGATTCAACCCCCTCGGCGCGCGGGTGCTCGTCTCTGCGGTGCGCGCGGCGCATGATCGCGCACCCGCGGTAAAGGCTCCCCGGAACCGACCATGACACCTTTCTCCGCGTTGTCGCTTCTCAGGCAGGGCCTGAGCGGCCAGCGCGGCTGGAAGCCGCAGTGGCGCAGTCCCGAGCCGAAGTCCGCCTACGACGCGATCATCGTCGGCGGCGGCGGCCACGGTCTCGGCACCGCCTACTACCTCGCGCGTGAGCACCGGCTCACCAATATCGCGGTGCTGGAAAAAGGCTGGATCGGCGGCGGCAACACCGGGCGCAACACGACCGTCATCCGCTCCAATTACCTGTTCGCCGAGAGTGCGGCGCTCTACGACCACGCGCTGAAAATGTGGGAGGGCCTGTCGCAGGCCCTCAACTACAACACGATGTTCTCGCAGCGCGGCGTCCTGATGCTGGCCCACTCCGTGCACGACGCACAGGTGGCGCAGCGCCACGTGCACGCCAACCGCGCCGCCGGGGTCGACAACGAATGGCTCACGCCACGGGAGGCCCAGGCCTTCTGCCCGCCGCTGAAGATTGACGACATCCGCTATCCGGTGCTCGGCGCGGCGCTGCAGCGGCGCGGCGGCACCGCGCGGCACGATGCGGTGGCGTGGGGTTACGCCCGCGGTGCCGACGCCCTCGGCGTCGACATCATCGAGAACTGCGAGGTCACCGGCATCCGTCTCGACCCGCAGGGCGCGGTCGTATCTGTCGATACCACACGCGGCCCGATCCGCACGCAGCGCCTCGGCGTGGTCGCTGCCGGCCATACCAGCGTCATCATGAAGATGGCGGGGGTCGCGCTGCCGCTCGAGAGCTACCCGTTGCAGGCGCTGGTGTCCGAGCCCGTGAAGCCGGTGTTCCCGTGTGTGGCGATGTCGAACACCATCCATGCCTATATCAGTCAGTCGGACAAGGGCGAGCTCGTCATCGGCGCCGGCACGGACGCCTATACCTCCTACACCCAGCGCGGCGCGCTCCAGATCCCGAGCCATGCGCTCGAGGCGATCTGCGAGCTGTTTCCGATCTTTCGACGCTTGCGCATGCTGCG
>DATKEZ010000174.1:0-1102 GCA_035511775.1 Steroidobacteraceae bacterium
TGATCGAGCATCTGCTGGCGCCGGCGCAGCGCTGACAGACCGGTTGCGCGCAGCTATGCTGCGCCTGACAGCCTTGAGTGCCGTGTCAGGAGCGAGCCATGGCGGACAAGAACATCCAATCGGTTCTCCTGGAGAAGCGCACTTTCCCCCCGCCGCCCGCCTTCGCGGCGCGCGCCCGCATCAAGCCGGCGGACCTGGAGAGCCTGCGCAAGCGCGCGCGCGATGACCATGTCGGATTCTGGGCGGATCTCGCCTCCCAGGAGCTCAGCTGGCACACGCCCTTCACCGTGACGCTGGACGACACGCACGCGCCGAACTATCGCTGGTTCAGCGACGGTCGCCTGAACGCCTCCTACAACTGCCTCGACGTGCACCTGAACCAGCGCGGTGACAAGACCGCCGTCATTTTCGAGGGCGAGCCCGGGGATGTGCGGCGCCTCTCCTACCGCGAGCTGCACGCGCAGGTCTGCCGCTTCGCCAACGCGCTCAAGGCACAGGGCGTCACGCGCGGCGACCGCGTCATCATCTACATGCCGCTGGTGCCCGAGATCCTCATCGCGATGCACGCCTGCAACCGCATCGGCGCGATTCATTCGGTGGTGTTCGGCGGCTTCTCGGCCCCGGCGCTCAAGGACCGCATCGAGGACACCGAGGCGGTGCTGGTGATCACCGCCGACGGCGGCTGGCGGGGCGGTCAGGCTGTCGAGCTCAAGACAGCCGCCGACCACGCGCTCGCCAGCGGCTGCAGGAGCGTGCGGCGCGTCATCGTGCTCAAGCGTACCGGCAAGCCGGTCAGCATGGATCCGAAGCGCGATCTGTGGTGGCACGAGGCCATCGAGACACAGTCGCCGTCGTGCGAACCGGAGTGGGTGGACGCGGAGCACCCGCTGTTCCTGCTGTACACCTCGGGCTCCACCGGCAAGCCCAAGGGCATCCAGCACGCCACCGGCGGGTATCTGCTGGGCGCGAAAGTCACGACGCAGTGGGTGTTCGATCTGCGCGATGAGGACGTGTTCTGGTGCACCGCGGACGTCGGCTGGGTCACCGGGCACAGCTATGTCGCCTACGGGCCGCTCGCGGCGGGCGCGACCGTGGTGCTGTA
>DATKEZ010000175.1:0-5455 GCA_035511775.1 Steroidobacteraceae bacterium
GATGCAGCTGCTGTTCATGCACCACGAGCGCCTGCCGGGGCATTCCAACGGCATGCGCTTCACCGCACTCGGCTCCGATCGCAGGAGGCTGCGCGAGGAGGACTACTACTCCATCGGCGGTGGCTTCATCGTGCGCGGCGATGAGCAGCAGGCGCGTGAGGCGAGTAGCCGAGCGGTGCCCCCGTACCCGTTTACCTCGGGTGCGCAGTTGCTCGCCCTGTGCCGTGAGCACGGGCTGGAGATGTACGAGCTGGTGCTCGCGAACGAGCGCGCCTGGGCTCCCGAGGCTGAGGTGCGCGCGAGGCTCCTGCACCTGTGGCAGGTGATGCAGGCGTGCGTCGAGCGCGGCTTCCGGCAGACCGGGCTCCTGCCCGGAGTCCTCAAGGTGCGCCGCCGCGCGCCGCGCCTGTACCGCATGCTGACCGAGAGCGCCCAGGCGGGACCGCTGGATGTCATGGACTGGGTCAACGCCTACGCGCTCGCGGTAAATGAGGAGAACGCCGCGGGCGGCCGTGTGGTGACGGCGCCGACCAACGGGGCTGCGGGCATCGTGCCCGCCGTGCTGCACTTCTATCGCCGCTTCGAGCCGGCCGCGAACGATGAGGGCGTGGTGCGGTTCCTGCTGGTGGCGGCGGCGATGGGCATGCTTTACAAGAAAAACGCCTCCATCTCGGGGGCGGAGATGGGTTGCATGGGCGAAGTGGGGGTGGCCTGCTCGATGGCCGCCGCGGGCCTGGTGGCCGCGCTCCAGGGCACGGCTGAGCAGATCGAAAACGCCGCCGAGATCGGCATGGAGCACAACCTGGGTCTCACCTGCGACCCGGTGGCGGGGCTGGTGCAGATTCCGTGCATAGAGCGCAACGCCATGGGGTCGGTCAAGGCCATCAACGCGGCGCGCCTGGCGATGCGCGGCGATGGCACGCACAAGGTCTCGCTCGACCAGGTGATCGCCACCATGCGTCAGACCGGCGTGGACATGTCCACCATTTACAAGGAGACGTCCCAAGGGGGGCTTGCGGTCAACGTGCCGGAGTGTTGAGCCGGCCACCGCAGAGACGCGCGTCGGCCTGACGCGTCAGCCCAGCAGCCCGAACAGCCGCGCCGCAGGTTTCTCGCGCTGCACCTCGGTGACCGCGGCGGAGGCGATGGCGCTCCAGTCCGTGGCATCGAAGGCGATCGAGCACACCGCCGCGGTGGCCATCCCGGCGGTGCCGCGCTGCGGGAGCAGCAGTTGCACCAGCTGCGACACGCCCGGGTTGTGAGCGACCACCAGCAGGTGCGCGACGCGCGGGCCGGTGGCGTGCACCAGCTTCAGCATGTCCGCTGCGCTCGCCAGATACAGTGCCTCCTCGTGCCGCACGCGCCTGGCAGGCAGCGACAGTTCACGTGCCACGATGTCGGCGGTCTGCTGGGTACGGCGCGCCGGGCTCGTCAGCAGCAGGTCCGGAATGAGTTCCAGCTCGAGCAACCGGCGCGCCATGGCTTGCGCCGCGCCGATCCCGCGGCGGTTCAGCGGACGCTCCAGGTCGGAAATGGCCGGATCGTTCCAGCGCGCATCCGCATGCCGCATGAGAGTCAGCCGCTTCATGCGCCGCGCCTCACGGGGGCTGCTCCAGCAGAATCCGGCCGTCCTGCTCGCGCGCCCGATAGGTGCGCAGCGGCTCGTAGGCCGGCGGTGTCAGCGCCTCACCGGTGCGCAGGCAGAAGTGCGCACCATGCCGCGGGCAGATGATCTGACAGGCTTCCACTTGCGCCCCGCTGAGCGACTCGCCGTCGTGCGTGCAGCGGTCTTCTACCGCGTACAGCTCGGCGCCGCAGCGTACGACAACCACCGGCACGCCGTCGATCTCCACCGAGAGGGGCGCCGTCTCGCTGACGGCGTCCGCGCCGCCGATATCGACCCACCGGGAGCTCATGCGGCCGGTCAGAACATGCCGGTCTGCAGGCGCGCGGCCTCGGACATCATGGTCTGGTTCCAGGGGGGGTCGAAGGTCAGCTCCACGCGCGCCTCGCGCACCGTCGGGATGCGCTGAATCTTGTCGCGCACGTCATCGACCAGGATCTCCCCCATACCGCACCCCGGGGCGGTGAGGGTGATCTTCACTTCCACGCTGCGGGTGCCGTCCTCGTTCTGCGTCACCTCGCAGCCATACACCAGACCCAGGTCGACGATGTTGATCGGGATCTCCGGGTCATAGCAGGCACGCATCTGCTCCCAGGCGAGCTTGCGCACATCCTCTTCGTTGGCGTTGGGCGGCAACTCGGGCGGTTTGACCGCCTCCTGGCCGATGGCGTCGGCGTCCTCGCCCGCGATGCGGAACAGGTTGCCCTCGAGGTACACGGTGAAGCTGCCGCCGAGGGCCTGGGTGATGTAGCCGGCCTGGCCGGGCTTGAGTTTCACCTCCTGGCCGGCCGGGACGATCACCGCGCGCACCTCGCGGTTGACGACAAAGGGCTCGTTCTCGTGCCTGCGCATCGCCGCGCTACTCGGTGGAGATCGTCGCCGCGCCGTGCTCGAGCGCCGCATTGAGGGTGTGCCAGCACAGGCTGGCGCACTTCACGCGCGCCGGAAATTCCCGCACTCCGGACAGCGCGGCCAGCTTGCCGAGCGCGCCGTCGGGTGCGGCGTCGGGGCGGGTGAGCAGTGCGTGCATCTTGTCGAAGAGCTCGCGGATCGCGGTGCGGTCCTTGCCCTTGACCGCTTCCGTCATGAGGGACGCCGAGGCGGTGGAAATGGCGCAGCCTTTGCCCTCGAAGCGGATATCCGCGACGCGCTCGCCCTCCAGGCGCACGAACACCGACAGCCGGTCGCCGCACAGCGGGTTGTGCCCCTCGGCGCGGCTGTCGGCCGGCTCGATGCGCCCGAAGTTGCGCGGGTGCCGGTTGTGATCCAGGATCACGTCGCGGTACAGGTCCTTGAGGTCCATCAGCCGAACACCTCGCGCGCCTTGCCCAGCCCCTGCACCAGGCTCGCCACGTCATGCTCGGTGTTGTAACAGCCGAACGAGGCGCGTGCCGTCGCCGGCAGCCCGAAGAAGGTCATGACCGGCATGGCGCAGTGATGGCCGGTGCGCACCGCAATCCCCTCGGCGTCGAGGATCGTGCCGAGGTCATGCGGGTGCACCCCCTTCATGGTGAAGGACAGCACCGAGGCCTTGTGCGCCGCGGTGCCGATGATCTCGATCGCCGGCAGGCGTGCGAGCTCCGCCGTGGCCAGCTGCAGCAGGCGCTGCTCGTGCGCGGCGACCGCCTCCAACCCCAGGCTCTCGAGGTAGTCCATGGCGGCCGCGAGACCGACGGCGCCTGACATGTTGGGCGTGCCGGCCTCGAACTTCCACGGCAGCTCGTTGTAGGTGGTCTTCTCGAACGACACCGTCAGAATCATGTCGCCACCGCCCTGCCATGGCGGCATGGCGGCGAGCAGTTCCTCGCGCCCGTAGAGCACCCCGATGCCGGTGGGCCCGTAGAGCTTGTGGCCGGAGAAGGCGTAGAAATCGGCGCCGAGCGCGCGCACGTCGACGCGCGTGTGCGGGACCGCTTGCGCCCCGTCGATCAGCACCACCGCGCCGTGGGCGTGGGCGGCCTCGATGATGCGCTTCACCGGCAGCACCGTGCCGAGCGCGTTGGACACGTGCGCCACCGCCACCAGGCGCGTGCGCGGGCCGAGGAGTCCGAGGAACTCCTCCAGCTGCAGCTCGCCGCGGCGGTTGATCGGCGCCACCCGCAGCGTGCAGCCGGTCTGCTCGCACACCATCTGCCAGGGGACGATGTTGGCGTGATGCTCGAGCGCGCTGATGAGAATCTCATCCCCCGCGCGCAGGCGCGGGCGGCCGTAGGCCTGCGCGATGAGGTTGATCGCCTCGGTGGTGCCGCGCACGAAGATGATCTCGCGCGTGCTGCGGGCATTGATGAAGCGCCGTACGCGCTCGCGCGCGCCCTCGTACGCGGCGGTGGCCGCCTGACTGAGCGCATGCACGCCGCGATGCACGTTGGCGTGCGAGTGTGTCTCGTAGTCCTCGACCGCGCGCAGTACCGCGAGCGGGCGCTGCGAGGATGCGGCGCTGTCCAGATACACCAGCGGGTGCCCGTTCACCAGGGTGTCGAGGATGGGAAAGTCGCGGCGCACGCGCTCGGCATCGAGCGGCGGCGGCGTGGCGAGCGAGACGTTGGCGGCCATCAGACTGACTCCCCGCCCGTGAAGGGCTCGGGTACCTGGCGCGCCAGCCGCTCTTCGATCTGGCGGCGCAGCTCGGCAACCTCGATCTTCGCGACCACGTCCTCGAGGAATGCCCACTTCAGCAGCCGCTGCGCGACCTCGGGCTCAAGTCCCCGCGACAGCAGGTAGAACAGCATGTTCTCATCGAGCTTGCCGGCGGTGGCGCCGTGGCTGCAGCGCACCTCGTCGGTGTAGATCTCGAGCTGCGGCCGCACGTCGATCTCCGCTTCCGGGCCGGCGAGCAGTCCGCGCAACGACTGGCGCGAATCCGTCCCGTGTGCCTCGCGCCCCACCACGATCTTGCCGTTGAAAGCGACGCGCGCGCGTCCGGCGGAGATTCCGCGAAACACCTGTTCGGTGCGCGCCCGGGGCGCGGCGTGCTCGACCCGTGCGTAGGTATCCTGGACCTGCTGGTGCTCGCCGAGCGCCACCACCGCGAGCCTGAGGTCGGCGCGCTCCCCGGTGAGTCGCACCGCGAGGGTGGAGCGGGCCGACTGCGCGCCGATATTGATGCCGTGCAGCCGGTAGCAGGCGTCGCGGCCGACTACGGCGCACAGCGTGTCGAATACGATGGCGCGCGCCGCGAGCTCCTGCAGCCGGTAATGGTGCAGCGTGGCGCCGCTGCCGAGTTCGAGCGTCACGGCGCTGTTCACGAAGCTCGCGTGGGGGCCGGAGCTGACGTGCCGCTCGATGAGCAGCAGCTGCGCCTGGCTCTCGAGCTGCAGCTGCACGCGCGGGTAGGATGCACCGCTGTGCGCATCCGCGCTCGCCACGAACACCAGCTCGAGGCGCACCGGCTCGGCGGGACGCGCGGCGACGCGGATGGCCGCCCCGTCGGTGGCGAACGCCTCGTTCAGGAGCGCAAAGCGCTCATCCGCGCCGGGGCCCGGGGCCGCCGGGGTCGGCGCGGGCACGGCGGCTGCCGTGTGGCCGAGATCGCTTAACGAGAGCGGCGTGACCGTGGCGGCGGTGGCATCCAGCCTCGCCGAGAGTGCCGGCGCAAACGCGCCATCCACGAACACGTAACGGGCAAAGCCGGGTATCGCGGCCGGCAGATCCGTTGCCGCCCCCGGCTGTGCGGGCGTTGCGGGAGCGAATCGCAGGCGCTCGAGCGGGCGCAGGTTCGCGTACTTCCAGTTCTCATCGCGCGACGTCGGCAAGCCGCTCGCCGTGAGCGCCGCGATCGCCGTGCGCTGGCGCGCGGCCGTGGGCCCGGCCGGCGCCAGTGCGCGCGAGGCG
>DATKEZ010000176.1:0-23279 GCA_035511775.1 Steroidobacteraceae bacterium
AGCCGCTCGGTGTCACCGGCCGGCCGGCGGGTGCGTATTACCCCGCGTACCTCGACTTCGTGCGCCGCACCCTGCGGCGCGACTATCACGACCAGGACCTCACCGAGGCGGGCCTGCGCATCTACACCAGCCTCGAGCCGCGCGCCCAGGAGCAGGCCGAGCAGGCGCTCGACCGCGAGCTCACGCGTCTGGATCGGCAGCGCAAGCACGCGCAGCAGCCACTCGAAGGCGCGGTCGTCGTCACCTCACCGCAGAGCGGCGACGTGATCGCCATCGTCGGTGGGCGCAATGTCGGTTACGACGGCTTTGACCGCGCCCTGGATGCGCACCGCTCGATGGGCTCGCTGGTGAAGCCGTTCATCTATCTCACGGCGCTGGAGAGTGGACACTACAACGCCGCCACCGTCGTGCAGGACGAGCCCATCGACGTCAAGCTGGCGGGCGACAAGCACTGGCGCCCGGAGAACTTCACCCACCAGACCTATGGCCCGGTGCCGGTGGTGCGCGCGCTCGCCGAGTCGCTGAATCTCGCCACCGTCGGTATGGGGCTGGATGTGGGTGTGCCGAAGATCGCGCAGACGCTGCAGCGCTTCGGTTTGTCACAGTCGCCCGCGCAGGTGCCGGCCATGCTGCTGGGCTCGCTCGACGTGACGCCGCTCGAGGCGACCCAACTGTTCAACGGGCTGGCCAACGGCGGCTTTCACAACCCGCTGCGCGCGGTGCGCGCGGTCATCAGCACCGACGGCAAGCCGCTCAAGGCCTTTCCCCTGGAAGTGACCCAGGTGGCCTCGCCCGAAATCGTGTATCAGCTCGATCGCATGCTGGTGCAGGTCATGGAGCGCGGCACCGGCCGTCCCGCGCGCGCGCTGCTGCCCGCAAACCTGGTGGTGGCGGGAAAGTCCGGCACGTCATCGGAGTTCCGCGACAGCTGGTTTGCCGGTTTCTCCGGCAGTCACCTGGCGGTGGTGTGGGTGGGGTACGACGACAATGAGCCGACGGGGTTTACCGGCTCCGCCGGAGCGTTGCCGGTTTGGGCGCACGTCATGGCCGGACTTGGCACCGACTCCTGGGACGCGCCGATGCCGGACACCCTTGTGGACATACACATCGAGTATCCGACCGGACTGCGGGTGGTGCCGGGTTGCGCGGACGACATCGTGGCGGTCGCCGTGCCGGCGGACGCCGCACTGCCTTCCAAGCCGGGCTGCGGCTTCCCCGACAACGCGAATCCTCTCACCACCATACTGGACCGCGCGCAGCAGTGGCTGCGCGGCCGGGCGCATTGACGCCGGCGCACAAGCACGGCCGCGGCGCATGCCGTAGCGCCGTGCCTTGAGGCGCTATCATGGGCGCATGCACATCCGCCTGCTGACCCTGGTCCTCATCGCCGCCGGGTTCTCGGCGTGCGCAACGCGAGGTCCGCTGCCGCCAGGCGCGCCGCCCTCGGGCGCACCGCCCTCCGGCACCGCGCAACCCGAGACGCCGGGGCAAGCCGTGCCGGCGCCGCCCGAGCGGCCCGCGCCGGGCGCGCCGCGGCAGTTTCACATCGGCCCGGCGGCCAGCTCGCTCGTCACACAAGCTCGCACCCAGGCTGGCGGCGGGGAATTCGGTCCGGCGGCCGCGACGCTCGAGCGCGCACTGCGCATCGAGCCGGGCAATCCGCTCCTGTGGATCGAGCTCGGGCGCGTGCGGCTCGCGGAGAACAACGCGGCGCAGGCGGATGCCATGGGCCGCAAGGCGCTGGCGCTCGCCACCGGAGATGCCGGCGCGCAGGCGGCGGCCTGGCAGCTGATCGCCGATTCGCTGCGCGCGCGCGGGCGCGACCCGGAGGCTGCAGAGGCCGAGGGGCGCGCCGGCACCCTCGTGCCGCACTGAGGGCCACACGCGGGCGGGGGCGCCACAGCAGTCAGGGCCTGGCGGCGTGGCGGGCGCGCAGCTCACCGATCACGCGCTCGAGTGGCAGGCCGCGAACCCGCAGCAGCACCAGCACGTGATAGAGAAGATCGGCGGCTTCCGCGACGACTTCAGCATCGCTCCCGCCGGCGCCGGCGAGCGCCATTTCGAGCCCTTCCTCGCCCACCTTCTGCGCCACGCGTTTGGCGCCGCGGCCGACCAGGCGCGCGGTGTAGCTGCCTTCGGGGCGTGCGGCTATACGCGCGCCGATGAGCTCATCGAGGGTGTCCAGAAAGGCCAGCTGCTCAGCCGCGGTGCGCGCGGCGTCACCGAAGCAGCTCGCCGTGCCGAGGTGACACACCGGGCCGCGCGGCCAGGCGCTGACGAGCAGCGCGTCGCGGTCGCAGTCGGCGCGGATCTGCGCCAGCTGCAGCACATGACCGGAGGTCTCGCCCTTTTCCCACAGGCGCTGGCGGCTGCGGCTGAAGAACACCACGCGCTGCCGCGTCAGGCTCGCCCGCAGCGCCTCGCGATTCATGTAACCGAGCATCAGCACCGCGCCGCTCCCGGCATGCTGCACGATCGCGGGCATGAGCGCGGCATCGTTTCCGAAGGCGAGGCCGTCGAGGTCCGCGAGCTGCAGCACCCGCGCACCCGCCCCGACATCGAACGGGCGCTCAGCGCCCATCGGTCTCGCTCCCGCTCGCCTCAGGCGGGCGCGTGGCGCCGGTCAAGCGCACCGGCACGCCGGCGGCATGCAGCTGGCGCTTCAGATCCGGGATGGAAATCGAGTTGGAATGGAACACACTGGCGGCGAGTGCCGCGTCCACTCCGGCCTGAGTGAACACCTCGTTGAAGTGCGCCACGGTGCCCGCACCCCCGGAGGCGACCAGTGGCACCTGACAGATGGCCCGCATCGCCTTGAGCTGTGGCACGTCGAAACCGCCCCGGGCACCGTCGGCGCCCATGCAGTTGAGAACGATCTCGCCGGCGCCGCGCGCCTGCACCTCGCACACCCAGTCCGGAACCGCGCGTCCAGCATCGCCCGCGCGCTGCGGATCGCCGCTGAAGAGCCACGCCCGATCCCCCGCCGCGGTGCGCAGGCTGTCGATGCCCACCACGACGCATTGGGCGCCAAAGCGCCGGCTCAGGTCCCCGATGAGCGCCGGGTTCTGCAGCGCCGGCGAATTGACCGACACTTTCTCGGCGCCGGCGTTGAGCACCTCCTCGGCGTCGGCCACCGAGCGGATGCCGCCGGCGACGCAGAACGGTATGTCGAGGAGACGCGCCACGCGCCGCACCCATCCCCGATCCACCGAGCGGCCTTGCGGGCTTGCGGTGATGTCGTAGAAGACGAGCTCATCGGCGCCCGCGTCGCGATAGCGCGCCGCGAGCTCCAGGATGTCCCCGGCAACTCGATGGTCGCGGAAGCGCACGCCCTTTACGACCTGGCCGTCGCGTACGTCGAGGCAGGGGATGATGCGTCGGGCAAGAATGGCCGTAACTCCTCATAGCTGATGCGTTGTTCCAACAGTGCCCGACCGCTCACGGCGGCTGCGACCCCGATGCGCGCCAGCTCGGCGAGATCGGCGGCGTCGCGAACGCCACCGGAAGCCTGCCACGCCAGATCGGGGAAGCGCGCGAGCGCGGTGCGATACAGATGCAGGTTAGGACCGGTCAGGGCGCCGTCGCGCCCGATGTCGGTGCACAGAACGTGGCGGATGCCGCCGCCACGGTAGCGGCCGAGCGCGTCCCACAGGGAGAGGCCGCTCGCCCGTGTCCAGCCGTGGGTACGCACCCGCGGCTCACCGTCGGTCTCGGTACGCACGTCGAAGGCGAGACAGATGCGCTCACGCCCGAAGCGAACGAGCCACGCGGCAACCGTCCTGGGGCACTCCACCGCGGCGCTGCCGACCACCACGCGGGCAACCCCGGCATCGAGGAGCTGCGCGATGTCCTGTGCGGCGCGTATCCCGCCGCCGACCTGCAGCTGCAGGGCGGCGAGCCTGGCGAGGCGCTCGATCAGCGCGCGGTTTGTGCCGCCCCCGTCACGCGCGCGGTCGAGGTCGACGAGGTGCAGCCAGGAAGCGCCGTGCGCCTGGTAGCGCAGCAGGAGCTCGCTCGGCTCGGCCGCGTAACGGGTCTCGGCGGCGAAGTTCCCTTGGTACAGCCGCACGCAGCGTCCGGCGCGCAGATCGATGGCGGGGATGAGCTGCATCGTCTAGAGCCTCAGGAAATTATCGAGCACCCGCGCGCCGGGGGCGGCCGAGCGCTCCGGGTGGAACTGTGTGCCCCAGTAGTTGCCGCGCCGCACGACCGCGGATACCGCGGCGCCGTACTCGGCACTCGCGAGCGTGTGCTCGGTCAGCGGCGCCGCGTAGCTGTGCACGAAATACACGTAGTCGCCATCGGCGACCTGCTCGAGCAGCGGATCGGCGCGCACGCGCTGCAACCCGTTCCAGCCCATGTGCGGCACCGGATGCCCGGCGGCGGGCTCAAGACGCCGCGCAGACAGGGGCATCACGCCCAGGCATTCGGTGGCATCCTCCTCGGAAGCCTCGAACAGCAGCTGCATCCCCAGGCAGATACCGAGCACGGGTTGTTGCAGCGTTCGCAGCACCCCGGTGAGCCCGGCCGCGCGCAGCCGCGCCATGGCCTGCCCGGCCGCACCCACGCCCGGGAGGATCACGCGCGCGGCGCTCGCGATGGTCGCGGCGTCGCGGCTCACGTGGGTGCGAGCGCCCAGGCGCTCGAGCGCGTAGCGCAGCGATGCGAGATTCGCGCCGCCGCTGTCGACGATGACGGCCTCCATCAAGAGAGCACCCCCTTGGTGCTCGGCAGCCCGGTGCCTTCGCGCCGCAACGCCTGGCGCAGGGCGCGGCCGACGCCCTTGAAGCACGCCTCGATCATGTGGTGAGTGTTCTCGCCCGTCACGCTCACGTGGACCGCCGCGCCGAGCGCTTCGGCGAGTGAGCGGAAGAAATGCGGCACCAGCTCGGTCGGCAGCGCACCCACGGTTTGGCGCGGAAAGCGTCCCGAGAACTGCGCGAATGCGCGCCCGGACAGGTCGATGGCGACGCGCGCCTCGGCCTCATCCATCGGCAGCAGGAATCCGTAGCGGGCGATGCCCGCCTTGGAACCGAGCGCACGGCGCAGCGCCTCCCCGAGCGCCAGCGCACAGTCCTCCACCGTGTGATGCTCATCGATGTGGAGGTCGCCGCGGCAGCTGAGCTCGAGCGCAAACCCGCCGTGGCGCGCCAGCTGCGCGAGCATGTGATCGAAGAAGCCGATACCGGTGCCGATCTGCAGGGGGAGTGCGGCGTCAAGATCGACGCGCACCTCGATGCGGGTCTCATTCGTTTCCCGCACCAGCTGCGCGCGCCGCGCGATCAGCTCCTGCAGCGCCGCAGGCCAGGTCTCGTGGGGCTCACCGTGGCGGCGCACGCTGAGGGCGCGCACCTTCAGCCTGGCGGCAAACTGCAGATCGGTGTCGCGATCGCCAATGACTGCGCTCGCCTGCGAGTCGACCTCGTGCTCGCGCAGGTACTGCTGCACCTGCGGACCGACCAGCACCGCCTCGAAGTCGACCCCCTGGGAGCTGAAGGTCTCGAGGATGAACCGCTGTGCCGCGCTGCCGAGGCCGTCCTGCTCGCTGACCATGACGAGGCGGTAACCATGGCGCGAGGCTTCCGCAAGCGCGGCGAACACCCCGGGCATGAAGCGTACCCCGGCGAGGCCTTCGACCCGGCGCTCGGTGGGCTCCTCGATGAGCGTGCCGTCCCGGTCGATGAACAGCGTCGCGGCGCTCACCGCCACGCCTCGAGCAGCTGCTCGTTCTGTGCCGCCGTGCCCACCGTGATGCGCAGCGCCTGCGGCAGCCCCGGATAGGCGCGCGCGTCGCGTACCAGCAGGCACGCGGCGCGCGATCGCTCGAGCGCTGCGGCCGCGTCGGTGAACTGCGCCAAGAGGAAATTCGCATCGCTCGGCCAGACGCGGGTCACGCGCGGCAGCTGCGCGAGCGCGGCGAGCATGCGCGAGCGCTCGGCGCGCAGCAGCGCGATGCGCTCACCCATGGCGGCGAGCGCCGGCGGCTCGAGCCCCCGCAGCAGCGCCTCGATCGCCAGCTGCGCAATCGCGTAGGGCGCAATCACCTTGCGCAGCAGGGCGATGACTTCGGGGTCCGCGATCAGCGCTCCGCAGCGCGCTCCGGCGAGCCCGTGGGCCTTGGACAGCGTGCGCAGCACCGCAAGCTGCGGCCGCCGCTGCCCCTCGCGCGCGAGACTCTCGCGGCCGGCGAACTCTATATAGGCCTCGTCCACCACCACCAGTGCGCGTCCCGCGAGCGCATCCGCAATGGCGAGGATCGCCGCCTCGCTCAGCAGGTTGCCGGTCGGATTGTTGGGAGAGCACAGGAACACGAGCTTCACCGCCGGCGTGCAACGCGCCAGCACGGCGTTGGCATCCAGCGCGAAGCCCTCGCTCGGGCGCAGCGGCACGCTCAGCAGCTGCGCGCCCTGGATGCGTGCCGCCGCGGTGTACATGCCGAAGCTCGGCGTGAGAGTGAGCACCGCATCCTCGCCCGCGCGGCAGAAGGCGCGCACCAGCAGGTCGATCGCCTCATCGCTGCCACGGCCGACCAGCACGGCCTGCGGTGCAACCCCGTAGAGCAGCGCCAGCCGTTCGATCAGCGCCCGCGGTTGCGGCTCGGGATAGCGGTTGAGGCCGGCGCGCGATTCATCGCCGGGGCTGCGCCAGGGAAGCTCGTTCGCATGCAGGCGGGTGAGCTCGGGCTCCCAGGCGGCAGGCTCGTAGGCCTCGAGCGCCACGATGTCCGGCCGTGCGATCTGACTGACCCAACTCATGAGAGCGCTGCGGCGAGGGCGCCGAGACGGCGCGTGACCGCCTGGGCGTGCGCGTCGAGACCTTCGAGCAGGGCGAGCGTAACGGCCGTGGGGCCGAGGGCGCTGAGACCCGCCGGCGACAGCTCCTGCACCGTGATGGTCTTGAGGAAGTCGCGCACCGAGAGTCCACTGAGCGCGCGCGCGTATCCGCCGGTCGGCAGGACATGATTGGCTCCGGTGCAGTAGTCACCCAGCGGCTCGGGCGACCAGCTGCCGAGAAACACCGCGCCCGCGTTACGGACCCGGGTCAGCCAGTGGCGCGGCTCGCGCACCTGCAACAGCAGGTGCTCGGGGGCGTACTCGTTGGCGACCGCGAGTGCGGTGGTAAGGTCGGGCACCAGGATGCAGCGGCAGGCGGCGAGGGACTGCTCGAGAATCGAGCGGCGCGTGAGTCGGGGAAGCGCGCTGTTGAGCGCCTGCGCCACGTGCACCGCGAGCTCGCGGCTGTCGGTCACGAGCAGCGCCTGCGCGAGTGGATCGTGCTCGGCCTGCGCCAGCAGGTCCGCGGCCACGAAATCCGCGCGCGCGGTGGCATCGGCGATCACCAGCACCTCCGAGGGGCCGGCCGGCAGGTCGCAGGCGGCCCCAAGCGGATCGTTCGCCACCAGCTGCTTGGCGGCCGTGACCCAGGCGTTGCCGGGACCGAAGATCTTGTCGACCCGCGGGATGCTCTGCGTGCCGTAGGCGAGCGCGGCGATCGCCTGCGCGCCGCCGACCTTGAACACAGTGTCGATGCCGCACAGCTCGGCGGCGACCAGCACGGCGGGGTGAGCGCTGCCATCGCGCTGCGGCGGCGTGCACAGCACCCGCGTGGGACAGGCGGCGATGCGCGCCGGTACCGCCAGCATGATCACCGCCGAGGGCAGGGGCGCGCTGCCCGCGGGCACGTACAGCCCCACGGCGCTCAGGGGTCGCAGGAGCTGCTCGCACCGCACCCCGGGCTCGATCTCGAGCGCGAGTGGCTGCGGCATCTGGGCGGCGTGGAACGCGTGCACGTTGGCGAGTGCCCGCTCCAGGGCGGCGATCTGCCCGCGCTCGAGCACCCGGCGCGCCCGCGCGAATTCGCCTGGTGGGACGCTCAGGGCATCAAGCTCTACCGCATCGAAGCGCCGTGTCAGGCGGTGCAGGGCCTCGTCGCCCGAGTGGCGCACGCTCGCGATCACCTCGCGCGCCACCCCGATCGCCTCGGCAAGCGACTGCAGCTGCGGGCGCGCCAGGGCCGCGCGCCGCTGTTCGGAGTCGAGCGTGTCCCAGTCGAGGATGCGCATGCGATCAGGTGAGCATCTTCTCGACCGGCAGGACGAGGAGCGCGCTCGCGCCCACGCGCTTGAGGCTCTCGAGGGTCTCCCAGAAGACGTTCTCGCGACACACCGCGTGCACCGCGACGCGGTCCGCGAAACCCTCCAACGGAATGATGGTCGGGGACTCCGAGCCCGGCAGCAGCCGGCGGATCTCCGGCAGGGCGCTGCGCGGTGCGTGCAGCATGATGTACTTGCTCTCGCGCACCTGCTGCACACCATCGATGCGCATCAGCAGCCGCTGCACCCACTCGTGCTTCGCCGCGGGCAGCTCGCGCGGGGTGCGGATGAGCACCGCATGACTCTCCAGCACCGTCTCGACCTCGCGCAGGTGATTCGCCTGCAGCGTCGAGCCGGTCGCGACCAGATCGCAGATGAGATCCGCGCGCCCGAGACGCGGCGCAATCTCCACCGCGCCCGACAGGGTCACGATCTCGGCCTCGAGGTCGCGCTCGCGCAGGTAGTGGGCGAGCAGGAACGGGTAGGTGGTCGCGATACGGCGGCCGCGCAGCGAGCGCGTACCCTCCCACGCGCCGGCCTGCGGTATGGCGAGCGCCAGCCGGCAACGGCCGAAGTCGAGCGCGCGCAGGCACTCCAAGCGGGCCGGGTGCCCCCCCGCGGCGAGCTCGAGGCGTTTCTCCTCGAGCACGTTCAGGCCCACCAACCCCAGGTCGCACACGTCCTGGCGCACCAGATCCGGGATGTCATCGTCGCGCACGAACAGCACATCGAGCGGCAGGTTCTCGCCGTAACCCACCAGCTGGTCCTTGCCGCGTGAGAGCTTCAGCCCACAGCGCGCCAGCAGATCGACCGACGGGTCGGCCAGGCGCCCGGACTTCTGCACCGCGACCTTCAGGCGCAGCTCATCCATGGCGGGCGCTCTCCGCGCGCTCGCTCGCGCCGTGGCGGATCTGCGCCAGGCGGCGTGCCGCGGTGTCGTAGCCGCCGTGCCCGGCGGCGAGGAAGCGCGCCACGCGGCCGATGGTGGTGACGCTCACGCCCGTGAGGCGGTGGATCTCGCGGTAGGGCAGGGCGCGCTGCAGGCAGTCGACCACCGTCCAGCGGTCCGCCATCGCCTGCAGCTCGGCGGGTGTGCACAGATCGCGCAGGAACGCGCGGCACTCCTGCGGGGTGCGCAGGGCGGCGAGCGCGGCGCACAGAGCACGCTCGGCGAGTGCTTCCTGGCGCGGGGTGATGTTGTGGTGGGTCTTCATGGCATTCCATTGTATTAACGCATTAATACATTATCACAGGGAGAGCGGCCGCCGCCAGACGCGCCCGTGACGCGGCAGCCGGGGCAGGGCCTTCTTGCTCCCGCGCCGGCCATGCCTGCGCGCGGGCTTCCGGAGCGCTTGCACGGCGCGCCGCGGCATCCTAAACTCGTGCTTACTCATCGAGACCGGCTGAGGGATAAGGCCCTTAGACGCCGGGGCAACCGCCAGGTCCAACCAACCTGGAAAGGTGCCAACTCCTGCGATTCCCGCCTTAAATGGCAGGCGTCGACAGATGAGCGGTCAGCGTGGCCTCGGGCGCCTGAGAAGGCGTTACGGGGATGGACGCGACAAGCCTGCCCGTCCTGGGCGGGCGCGCTCCGCGGGAGGCCGGTGAGACCGAGCCATTCATGAGCGGAGCATCCGATGAAAGCCCCTGAGTTCCTCGCCGCACTGCAGTCGGCGGCCAACACCTCCACCAGCCAGGTCACGCAGACCGTGCGTGCCGGCATCGAGTGCGGGGACCCGACCGGCTGTGTCATGCCGCCGCTGCACCTGAGCTCGACGTTTGCGTTCCGCGGCTTCGCCGACAAGGGCACCTATGACTACACGCGCTCGGGGAACCCGACCCGCGACCTGCTGGCGGCGGCGCTCGCCGAGCTCGAGCGGGGGGCGGGCGCAGTCGTGACCGCGAGTGGCATGGCCGCGGTCACGGTGGTCGGCTACCTGGTGCCGGCGGGCGGGCGCATCGTCGCGCCGCATGACTGCTACGGCGGCACCTACCGCTTGTTCGATGCCTGGCGGCGCCGCGGCGAGCGGCAGGTCGAGTTCGTGGATTTCGGCGACGAGGCAGCGGTGCGCGCAGCGCTCACCGCACCTGCGGCGCTGCTGTGGATCGAGACCCCGAGCAACCCGCTCCTGCGCATCACCGACATCGCCAGCTTCGCGACCCTGGGACGCGCCGCCGGCGCGCTGATCGTCGTGGACAACACCTTCCTGTCGCCCGCCTGGCAGCAACCGCTCGCGCTCGGTGCGGACCTGGTGGTGCATTCGACCACCAAGTACCTCAACGGTCACAGCGACGTGGTCGGTGGGGCGGTGGTGGCGCGCGATAAGGCGCTGCACGAGCAGCTCCACTGGTGGGCCAACTGCCTGGGGCTGACCGGTGCCCCCTTCGACAGCTACATGACACTGCGGGGCCTGCGCACCCTGCACGCGCGCCTGGAGCACCACGGACGTAACGCGCACGAGCTTGCTCACTGGCTGCAGGGCCAAGCGAACGTGAAGCGCGTGTGGTACCCCGGACTCAGCAGCCACCCGGGGCACGAGCTGGCGAAGCGCCAGCAGCGCGGCTTCGGCGCGATCGTGACGCTCGAGCTCGAAGGCGGGCACGCCGCGGTGCGCGAGTTCGTCGGGGGACTGGAATGCTTCTCCCTGGCGGAATCGCTCGGGGGGGTGGAGAGCCTGGTGGCGCATCCGGCCACCATGACCCACGCCGCGATGGACCGGGAAGCGCGCGAGAAGGCCGGACTCACCGACGGGCTCATCCGCCTGTCGATCGGGATCGAAGCGCTCGAGGACCTGCGCGAGGACCTGCGGCGGGGGCTCGCCCGGGTCGCCGCCGTCGCGCCGCAACCCGCCTTCAGTCGCGCCGCTGCAGCCTGCTGAGCACGGCCTCACCCGCCTCGCGGGTGGACAGGGCGCGGGAGTGGGCCGGGGCGATATCGGGCGTGCGCGCCCCCTCACCCAGTGCCCTCGCCACCGCCTGCTCGAGCGCCGCGGCCTCTGCGCCGAGGGCGAGCGAGTGCCGCAGCAGCAGGGCGACGCTCAGGATGGTGCCGTAGGGGTTGGCGATGCCGCGGCCGGCGATGTCGGGCGCGGAGCCGTGGATGGGCTCGTAGATGCCGCGTCGCCCCTCGCCGAGGGAGGCCGATGGCAGCAGTCCCAGGGAGCCCGCGAGCATCGCTGCCTGGTCGGTGAGGATATCGCCGAACATGTTCTCGGTGACCAGCACGTCGAAGTCCCTTGGTGCGCGGATCAGGTGCATGGCCGCCGCGTCCACCAGCATGTGCTCGAGGGTCAGATCGGGAAATTCGCGCTCCACCACCCGCGTGCACACCTCGCGCCACAGCCGTGAGGTCTCCAGTACGTTCGCCTTGTCGATCGAGGTGAGCCGGCGCCGCCGTGACTGCGCCAGGCGCGCGGCGACGCGCGTGATGCGCTCGATCTCGGTGGCGGTGTAGCGGCACACGTCGGTCGCGCTGTGCGCGTCGCGATGCTTGTCGCCGAAGTAGATGCCGCCGGTGAGCTCGCGCACGAACAGCAGATCCACCCCCTGCACGACTTGCGCCTTCAGGGTCGAGGCGTCCGCGAGCGCCGCGTGAACCTTCACCGGCCGCAGGTTGGCGAAGGTGCCGAGCGCGGCGCGCAGCCTCAGCAGCCCCGCCTCGGGCCGCAGCGGCGCCTGCGGCGCCGACCACTTGGGTCCCCCGATGGCGCCGAGCAACACGGCATCCGCGGCGAGACAGGCCGCGAGCGTGCTCTCGGGCAGGGGATCGGCGTGGCTGTCGATCGCCGCCCCGCCGAAGGGTAGCTCGGTGAGCTCGAACTCGTGCCCGAAGAGATCCGCGACGGCCTGCAGGCAACGCAGGCCTTCGGCGATGACTTCAGGTCCGATGCCATCACCGGCGAGCACCGCCACCCGCGCCTTCATGCGCGCCGCTCGTAGGCCTCGATCTCGTGACGGCGCTCGAGCAGATACCCCAGTTCGTCGACCCCCTGCAGCAGGCAGCGGCGCGCGAACGCTTCCAGCGGAAAACTCACGGCGCGGCCGGTGGGAAGCGTGAGCGTGCCCGCGCTCACATCGAGCGTGACCTCCGCGCCCGGGTGGGCGATGAGCCAGGCGCTGGTCGGCTCATCGACCGTGACCGGCAGCAGGCCGTTCTTCAGGCAATTGCTGCTGAAGATATCGGCGAGCTCGGTGCTTATCACGGCGCGAAAGCCGTAGTCGGCGAGCGCCCAGGGCGCGTGCTCACGCGATGAGCCGCAGCCGAAGTTGCGCCCGGCGACCAGGATGCGGCAGCCGCGCGCCTGCGGACTGTTGAGCACGAAGTCGCCGCGCGGTGTGCCGTCCGGGAGGTAGCGCCAGTCGGCGAACAGATGCCGACCCAGACCTTCGCGCGTGGTGGTGGTGAGGAAGCGCGCCGGAATGATCTGATCGGTGTCGATGTTGGCGCCCGGCAGTACCACGGTACCCGAGGTGAGGATCGTGAACGCTTCCATCGGCACCTGCGGCTGACTCACATGAGCTCGCGCGGATCGGTGACCCGGCCGCGCACCGCGCAGGCGGCTGCGGTGAGCGGACTTGCGAGCAGCGTGCGCGCGCCGCTCCCCTGGCGGCCCTCGAAGTTGCGGTTGCTGGTGCTGACGGAGTACTCGCCGCGTCCGACCACATCCCCGTTCATGCCGAGACACATGGAGCAGCCCGATTCGCGCCATTCGGCGCCGGCCTCGAGAAACACGCGATCGAGCCCTTCCGCTTCCGCCTGTCGCTTGACCTGCTGCGAGCCGGGGACCACCAGCATGCGCAGTCCGGGCGCGATGCGCCGGCCCCGCAGCAGGCCCGCGGCGCTGCGCAGGTCGGACAGGCGCGCATTGGTGCAGCTGCCCAGGAACACCACGTTCACGGGCTGATCGCGGATCGGCTGACCGGGCGTGAGCCCCATGTAAGTGAGCGCCTGGCTGAATGCGGCATCCCCGGAGCGCTGCGGGATCGTCCCGCCGATGGGGATGACCATGCCGGGATTGGTGCCGTAGGTGATCATCGGCTCGACCGCGGCGGCGTTGAGCCCCACCTCGCGATCGAAGCGGGCGAGCGCATCGGTGGGCAGGGCGCGCCAAGCCTCGAGCGCGCGCTCCCACGCTGCGCCCCGGGGCGAGCGCGGGCGGCCCTCGAGGTAGCGGTAAGTCGTCTCATCCGGGCCGATCATGCCGGCGCGCGCTCCGGCCTCGATGGACATGTTGCAGACCGTCATGCGCTCGTCCATGTCGAGCGCGCGGATGGTCTCGCCGCGGTACTCGATCACGTGCCCCGTGCCACCCGAGACGCCGAGCCGCCCGATGATCGCCAGAATGAGATCCTTGGCGGTCACACCCGCGCGCAGCTCACCGCTCACGTTGACGGCGAGCGTGCGCGGCTTGCGCTGCAGCAGGCACTGCGTCGCGAGCGCGTGGCCGACCTCGGTGGTGCCGATGCCGAAGGCCAGCGCCCCGACGGCGCCGTGCGTGCTGGTGTGGCTGTCGCCGCACACGATGGTCTTGCCCGGCTGCGTGAGGCCCAGCTCCGGACCGATGATGTGCACGATGCCGCGCTGGCTATGGGTGAGGCCGAGCAGCTCCACGCCGAACTCGGCGCAGTTCACCTCGAGCTCGCGCACCTGCCGCCTGGCTGCGTCGAGCGCGATCGGTGTGCCGCCAAACACCTGGGCGGTGAGAGTCGGCGTGGAATGATCCATGGTGGCGAGCGTTCGCTCGGGGCGTCGTACGGTGAGGCCGCGCTCGCGCAGCACCGCGAAGGCCTGCGGGGAGGTGACCTCGTGGATCAGGTGCAGGTCGATGTAGAGCACGGCCGGTGAGTCGGCGCTCTCGGCGCTCACCTCGTGAGCTCGCCACACCTTGTCGAACAGGGTCTGCGGCGCGCGCGCCATCGGACCGACCTTGAGGTTCAGCCGGAGGCCGCGACGCGCGGCGCCGACATGTCCACGTAGTCGAGCCAGCCCCACTTGTCGGCGGTCTTGCCGGAGAACAGGCCGAAGAACGCATTCTGCAGCGACTCGGTCACCGGCCCGCGTCGGCCCGCGCCTATGCTGAGGCGGTCCACCGAGCGGATGGCGGTGATTTCCACCGCGGTGCCGGTGAAGAACGCCTCGTCCGCGAGGTACAGAAGCTCGCGCGGGATGGCGCACTCGCGCACCTCGAGACCGCGCTCGCGGGCAAGCCGCATGACCGTGTCGCGCGTCAGGCCGCCCAGCACCGAGTGCGCGAGCGCCGGCGTCAGCAGCACGCCGTCCTTCACCAGAAACAGATTCTCGCCCGAGCCTTCACTGAGTGTGCCGTCGGCCGCCAGTCCGATCCCTTCCGCGAAGCCGAGCCGGCGCGCCTCCATGCCGATCAGCTGGCTCGAGAGGTAGTTGCCGCCGGCCTTGGCGAGCGCCGGCAGCGTGTTCGGGGCCGGCCGCTGCCAGGAGGACACGCACGCCTCCACGCCCGCCTCATCGGCCTCGTGGCCCAGATACCGGCCCCATTCCCAGGCGGCCACCGCCACTTCCGTCGGCGGCTCGATCTTCGGGGTCACGCCGATCTCGCCGTAGCCGCGGAACACCACCGGGCGGATATAGGCGCCGCGCTTGAGCGCGTTCGCGGCGATCACCTGGCGGCAGGCCTCGTTCACCGCTTCCGCGGAGAACGGGATGTTGATGCGATAGATCTTCGCGGAGTCGAACAGCCGCCGGGTGTGATCGCGCAGGCGGAAAATGGCCACGCCGCGCGGGGTCTCGTAGGCACGCACGCCCTCGAACACCGAGGAGCCGTAGTGCAGCGCGTGCGACAGCACGTGCACCGTGGCCTTCTCCCACGGCACCAGCTTGCCGTTGAACCAGATGAACTCGGTGGCGGGAATGGGCATGCCGACTCCTTCAGGCGGGCGTGGTGGCGCCGCGCTCCTCGCGCACGCGGGCTCCGGCCTGCGCCTGCTCGATGCGATTGATCACTTCGAGGAACGCCCGGGTGCCGGACTCGACGATATTGGTGCTCACGCTCGCGCCCCGATAGGTGCGGTGATTGTACTCCACGTACACCCGTGCCTCGCCCTGGGCGTCCTCGCCCTCGGATACCGCCTGCACCTCGAACTTGCGCAGCACCACCGTGACGCCGGTCGCCGCCTCGATCGCCTTGAAGGCCGCGTCCACCGGGCCATCACCCGAGGCGCTGAGCTCGACGCTGCGCCCGTCGGTGTGCTGCAGGCGCACCAGCGCACGAGCCGGGCAGTTGCTGCGCGCCTCGGTCGCGAGCTCCAGCAGTGTCCAGGGCCCGCTGGCCGAGCCCTCAGCGCGCAGCACCAGCGCCTCGATGTCACCATCGAACAGCTCCTTCTTCTTGTCCGCCAGTGCCTTGAATTCCTCGAACACGCGGTTGAATTCCAGCTCATCGAGCTCGAACCCGAGCGCGCTGACGCGCTCGCGGAACGCGTGCCGGCCGCTGTGCTTGCCGAGCACCAGGTGGCTGCGTGACAGGCCGACGTCCTCGGGACGCAGGATCTCGTAGGTCGAGTGGTGCTTGAGCATGCCGTGCTGGTGAATGCCGGCCTCGTGTGCGAAGGCGTTCTCGCCCACCACCGCCTTGTTGCGCGGGATCGGCATGCCGGTGATGCTGGAGATGAGCCGCGAGGTGGGGTACAGGCGGCTGGTGTTGATGGCGGTGCTGACGTTGAAGAACGCGGCGCGCGTCTTCAGCGCCATCACCACTTCCTCCAGCGAGCAGTTGCCGGCGCGCTCGCCAATGCCGTTGATGGTGCACTCGATCTGCCGTGCGCCGGCGACCACCGCCGTGAGGCTGTTGGCGACCGCCATGCCGAGGTCGTCGTGGCAATGCACCGAGAGCCGCACCCCCTCGATGCCGCGCACGTTCTTGCGCAGGTAACGGAACAGCTCCGCGAACTCATCCGGCACCGTGTAGCCGACGGTGTCGGGGATGTTCACCGTGGTGGCCCCGGCGGCGATCGCCACCTCGATCACCTGGGCCAGGAACTCGAGCTCGGTGCGCGAGGCGTCTTCGGGGGAGAACTCCACGTCCTCGCACAGCTCGCGCGCCCGGGTGACGCCGGCCGCGCACAGACGCAGGATCTCCTCCTGCGCCATGTTGAGCTTGTGCTGGCGGTGAATGGCACTGGTGGCGAGGAACACATGGATGCGGTGACGCGGAGCGTCCGCGAGCGCACGCGCGGCCAGCTGGATATCCTCGAAGCTGCAGCGCGCCAGGGCGCAGATGATCGGGCCCTGCACCTCGCGCGCCACCGCCTGCACGGACTCGAAGTCACCGTGCGAGGCGGCCGGGAAGCCCGCCTCGATGACGTCCACGCCGAGCTCGGCGAGCGCGCGCGCCACCCGCAGCTTCTCGGGCCGGGTCATGCTGCAGCCCGGGGACTGCTCGCCGTCGCGCAGCGTGGTGTCGAAGATCAGCACTCGATCTGGATTTGGGACCATGGGTCACCTTGCGTCCTGCAGCCACGGCATGCGCGCGCGCAGCGCGGCGCCGACCTTCTCGATCTGCCGATCGACGTCCTGATTGAGGAGCCGCTGGTAGTTGGCGCGGCCCTGCGCGTTTTCGCGGATCCACTGGCGCGCAAACTTGCCGTTCTGCACCTCCTTGAGCACCTTGCGCATCTCGTTCTTGACGCGCTCGTTGACAATGCGCGGACCACGGGTGAGATCACCGTACTTGGCGGTCTCGCTGATGAACCGATGCATCTTGGCGAGCCCGCCCTCGTGCAGCAGATCGACGATCAGCTTCAGCTCGTGCAGGCACTCGTAGTAGGCGACCTCGGGCTGATAGCCCGCTTCCACCAGCGTCTCGAAGCCCTTCACCACCAGCTCGGTGGCCCCGCCGCACAGCACCGCCTGCTCGCCGAACAGATCCGTCTCGGTCTCCTCGGCAAAGCTGGTCTCGAGCACCCCGCCGCGCGTGCCGCCGATGCCGTGCGCATAGGCGAGTGCGCGTGCGTGCGCCTTGCCGCTCGCATCCTGGGCGACCGCGAGCAGACACGGCACCCCGCGTCCCTGCTGGTACTGGCGGCGTACCAGATCTCCGGGCCCCTTGGGGGCGATCAGCACCACGTCCAGATCCGGGCGCGGTTTGACCTGGCGGAAATGGATGTTGAAGCCGTGCGCGAACAGCAGCGCGGCGCCGCTCTTGAGGCTCTTCCTGATGCTCTGGTAGAGATCCTTCTGCGCCAGATCCGGCACCAGCATGGCGATCACGTCCGCGCCAGCCACGGCGAGGGAGGGCTCGGCGACTTCGAGGCCGTCCTTGCGGGCTTTCTTCCAGCTGGCCCCGCCCTTGCGCACCCCGACCACGACGTCGTAGCCGCTGTCCTTGAGATTCAGGGCGTGAGCGCGCCCCTGGCTGCCGTAGCCGAGGACCGCGATACGCGCCCCTTTGAGAGCCTTGCGGTCCACGTCCTTCTGCGAATACAACCTCATCTCATCACTCCTCGAGGCCTTACGGCGTTTTTCAGCGCATAAAAAACCCCGCAGCGGCTTTGAGCCGGTGCGGGGTCTGGTTTCTTGCTTCGCTCGTGCCTTACGTTCTTGATCAGGCGCTCGCGCGTGCCCCGCACCGCTCACTCCCGCTAAGGAGCAGCAGCGCAGGCAGTGCCAGCAGCAACGGCGCGGGCGCGGCGTGAGGCGCTGCGCAGCGATGGGCCGTTGTTGCGTTGGACATCATGGATGCTAGCCAAGCCTGATCGCCCGATGTGAGCACAGGGACCACGGGCTTGTCAACGAGCGGTATTCGCCCCCGCCCGCGGCGATTAAGCTTCGGGCCGTGCCCGAAGGCCGTATCGTCAGACCCAGCGCGCTCGCGGAAGGCATCTTCCGCCGCGAGATTCTTTCGTGGGGACTTCTCGGCCTGGCGCTCGGGCTGGTCGAGGGCGCCACCGCGGCGGTGCTGGTCAAGCAGCACTTTGCCGGGGTCACCTCGCGCTTCGTGGTCAACCTCGCCGTGGGGCTGGTGAGCGGCGCCCCGGCCTTCTCCAACGTACTGAGCTTCGTGTGGGCCAACCTGGCCCACGGGCGCGCGCGTGTGCGCCTGATGGTCGCGCTGCAGACCGCGTTCGCGCTGCTCGTCGGCTGCGTGTCCTTTGCCTCGCGGGCGGCCGCGGGACTGCTGCTCACGGTGCTCGCGATCATCTGTGCGCGGGTCGTGTGGGGCGGCATCCTCACCGTGCGTGCCGCGGTGTGGACCGCAAACTATCCACGCAACGTACTGGCGCGCATCACCGGGCGGATTGTCATCGTCAATTCGATCGCGGTGGCGATCTCCGCGGCGCTGGTGGGCTGGGCGCTCGAGGCGCACGCGATCGACGCGCGCTGGCTGTACGGTGGGGGAGCGGTGGCTGGGCTCGCCGGGGCCCGGCTGTATCGGGCCATGCGCGTGCGGCGCGAATTCCGCCTACTCGCCGCTGAAGCCGCCAGCGGCGGCCTCAGCGAGCCCTTCAGTTTACGGATGCTGACGCAGATCCTGAAGGAGGATCCCGCTTACCGCGAGTACATGCTGTGGATGGGGATCTTCGGTGCCGGCAATCTGATCCTGACCGCGCAGCTGGTGCTGGTGTTCTCCGAGCAGCTGCACCTCTCCAGCGCGACCCAGATCGGGCTGCTCGCGGTGGTGCCGCTCATCACCCAGCCGATTTTCCTGCCCTGGTGGGCGCGGCTGTTCGACGGCTCGCACGTGGTGCGGTATCGCTCGCGCCAGGGCTGGGCGATCGTGCTGGCGAGCGCCGCCATGTGCGCCGGCGTCTTCAGCGGCACGCCCGCGCTCCTGTGGGTGGGCGCGGTACTGCTCGGTGCGGCTCAGGCAGGTGCTAATCTTGGCTGGAATCTCGGCCACAACGACTTTGCCTCCATCGGGCGCGCGCAGCATTACATGGGCGTGCACGTCACGCTCACGGGACTGCGCGGGGGCCTGGCGCCGCCCATCGGCGTGCTCGCGTACATGGGCCTCGAGTGGTGGCATCGCGGTGCCGGAGAATTCGCGCTGCTGCTGCCGCTCGCCATGACGGCCGCCGGGGCCATTGGCTTCAACCGCATGCGTGGCGCGTTCGGTGAATGATGAGCACACGAGGGCACGAGCCGTGAAACGAAGCATTGATCCGCGTCGGCACTCGCGACGGGTGGTGGACGGGGACTCGCAGGCGCCCGCACGGGCCATGCTGCGGGCGGTCGGCTTTCACGACCGGGACTTCGAGCGGCCGCAGATCGGGGTCGCCTCCACCTGGGCGAATCTCACGCCCTGCAACATGCACATCGGCGATCTGGCGCGCGAGGCGTGCGCCGGCGTCGACGGCGCCGGTGGCAAGAGCGTCCTGTTCAACACCATTACGGTGTCCGACGGCATCTCGATGGGCACCCCCGGCATGCGCTATTCGCTGGTGTCGCGCGAGATCATCGCCGACTCCATCGAGGCGGTCGCGGGAGCGGCGGGCTTCGACGGCTTCGTGGCGATCGGGGGTTGCGACAAGAACATACCCGGATGCGCGATGGCCATGGCGCGGCTCAACCGTCCGGCGGTGTTCGTCTACGGGGGAACGATCCGCCCGGGCGCGCAGCGGCGGGACATCATCTCGGTGTTCGAAGCGGTCGGGGCGCACGCCGCGGGAAGGCTCTCGGATGCGGGGCTGCTCGAGATCGAGCGCACCGCCATCCCCGGTCCCGGCAGCTGTGCCGGCATGTACACCGCGAACACCATGGCCTCAGCGATCGAGGCCTTGGGCTTGTCTTTGCCAGGCAGCTCGGCGCAGGAGGCCGTGGGCGAAGACAAGCGCTCCGACTGCCGGCGGGCGGGCGAGGCCGTGGTGAGACTTACTCGCACGGGCTTGAAGCCGCGCGACATCCTCACGCGCCGATCGTTCGAGAATGCCATCACCGTGGTGATCGCCCTGGGAGGCTCGACCAATGCAGTCCTGCACCTGCTGGCCATCGCGCATGACGCCGGCGTGCGCCTCGAGCTGGATGACTTCACGCGCATCGGACGGCGGGTGCCGGTCCTGGCGGATCTGAAGCCCAGTGGCCGCTACCTCATGTCGGAGCTGGTGGCGATCGGCGGCATTCAGCCGCTCATGAAAATGCTCCTGAGCGCGGGGCTGTTGCATCCGCAGTGCCTCACCGTCACCGGTCATACGCTGGGAGAGAATCTTGAAAAGGTTCCCATGTATCTGAGTGATCAGGAGATTGTTCGTCCTCTGTCCAACCCCCTGAAGAAGGACAGCCATCTCGTGGTCCTGTACGGGAACCTCGCCCCGGAGGGCGCCGTCGCCAAGATCACCGGCAAGGAGGGCGAGCGCTTCGAGGGCCCAGCGCGCGTGTTCGACGGCGAGGAGCGCGCCACGCAGGCGATTCTCGCCGGCCGGGTGCGCACCGGGGACGTGGTGGTGATCCGGCAGGAGGGCCCACGCGGCGCGCCGGGCATGCGCGAGATGTTGAGCCCCACAAGCGCCATCACGGGAAGAGGCCTCGGAGCGCAGGTGGCGCTGATCACCGACGGGCGCTTCTCCGGCGGCAGTCACGGCTTCGTTGTTGGACACATCTCCCCGGAGGCGGCGGTCGGTGGGCCGATCGGGCTGCTGCGCAGCGGGGACCGCATCAGCATCGACGCCGCAAAGCGCGAGATCCGCGTGCAGCTGCCGGCGGCGGAACTGCGGCGCCGGCGCGCGGCCTGGCGGCCGGCGAAGCCCTACGCGCTCACGGGCGTGCTCGCCAAGTACGCACACCTCGTCGGCAGCGCCTCGCGCGGAGCGGTGACTGAGCCGATACAGCCACCTCGGCGCAGTTCCTAAGGGCGCGCCGCAGTTGTCAGTGCACAGGGCAGCGGTTACAGTTCGGGCAGCATTCGTCGCTGCGTGCACGCCGCGAGTACCGTGGGGGGAGACAGAAATTCACGCGCCCGCCGGCCAGAATGCCGGGCAGGGTGCGTCGGTAAGTATGATGATGATAAGGAGTCCGGCAGGCGCAGCTGCCGGGACCGGGGTCGGGTCCTTCGGGCTGAGAGCAACGAAAAAGACGACAGTTTGCTACTGCTCACCGGGGCCTGGTGTGTTCAGACAAGGTCACGATAAATAACTCATGGCTGTCTACGTACACGATTCCCAGTTCATGACGCGCCGTGGCGCCGTGCTCGTGGCCATCATCGCCCTGCACGTGTTCATCGCCTGGGCGCTCGCCACCGGGCTCGCACGCCGTGCGCTCGAAGTGATCGCGCCTCCCATCCAGACCGACATCGTGGAGGAGGTCAAGACCGAAAAGGAGCCGCCACCGCCACCGCCGCCGGAGTTCGAGAAGCCGCCGGTGGAAGTGCCGCCGCCGGACGTGACCATTGACATGCCGGTAGAGCCCACACAGACCACCGCGATTACCGCCGTAGCGGCCACACCGCACCCGCCGGCACCGCCGCCGCGCCCGAGCAACCGCACGGCGCCGAAACTGGGCCGGGGGTTCCCGAACACCGAGGAGTATTACCCCGCCGCTTCCAAGCGTTTAGGGGAAGAGGGCGCGCCGACCCTGCACGTGTGCATCGGCGCCAACGGCAAGCTCACCGCGCCCCCGACGATCACCCAGAGCTCAGGCAGCGCACGCCTCGATGAAGGGGCGGTCAATCTCGCCAAGGCCGGCGCCGGGCACTACGTCGCCGCCACCGAGGATGGCAAGCCCGTCGACGCGTGTTTTGATTTCCGCATCAAGTTCCAGATGACCAAATGATCCGTAACGCCGCACCGAAGGGTGCGGCGCTTTTTTGCTTCGAGGAAAACTATGGAAAACCAAGCCACCGTCTCAACCGACAACCCGTATGGTCTCGCGGCTCTGTGGGCAACCGGCGACATCATCGCCCGCGCCGTGCTGATCCTGCTGCTGATCATGTCACTGGCCTCCTGGTACGTGATGCTCACCAAGCTCTGGGACCAGCGCAAGCTCAAGCAATCCGCGCGCGTGGTCGAGAAGCAGTTCTGGACCGCGCCCTCGATCAAGGACGGGGTCGACCGGCTGAAGAAGGGCGATGACTTCCGTGCGATCGCCGAGGACGGCCTGCGCGCCGCCTCGCATCACGACGGTCGCCTCACCGACCGTATCGATCTGCACGAGTGGATCACCATGTCGCTGCAGCGCGCCGTCGATCAGATCAACAGCAAGCTGAACGGCGGCCTGGGTCTGCTCGCCACCGTCGGCTCGGTCGCCCCGTTCGTGGGCCTGTTCGGTACGGTCTGGGGCATTCTGAACGCGCTGGTGGCGATCGGCATCGCCGGCCAGGCGAGCATCGACAAGGTCGCAGGTCCGGTGGGCGAGGCGCTCATCATGACCGCCATCGGCCTGTTCGTCGCGGTACCGGCGGTCATGGGTTACAACTGGCTGCTCGGCCGCAACAAGCTCCTGCAGGATGCCCTGCGTAACTTTGCCAGCGACCTGCACGCCTACCTGGTGAGCGGCGCCCGCATGGGGACCGAGAGCGGCGGCGGCGCGCGACCGGCGGCCGCCAAGGCGTCGCCGCTCGGCAAGTGAGTTACGTGAGTTACGCGGGCCGGGGCCTGGCGTCGCGCCCGGCCTGGACAGTGCGCGAAGCGCACGAGGACTGACCATGTCAATGAGTGTCGGTGGAAGCTCTGACGAGAACACCGTGATGTCGAACATCAACACGACACCGCTGGTGGACGTCATGCTGGTGCTGCTGATCATTTTTCTCATCACCATTCCCGTGATCAACAAGACCGTCCCGGTCGATCTGCCGAAGGCCGTCAATATCCCGACGCAGACCAAACCCGAGAACATCACCATCGCGGTGGACAAGAGCGGCAACATCTTCTGGAACGACAAGGGCGTGCCGAGCCGCGATGCGCTGCTCGCCTACATCAGGGAAGCGGCGGTCAGGAAGCCGCAGCCCGAGATTCACATCCGCGCCGACAAGGAAACCCGCTACGAGTCGATCGGCCGCGTCATGTACGCGATCCAGCGCGGTGGCATCGTCAAGGTCGGATTTCTCACCGAGCCTGACCACGGCGTGCGCGGCTACCGCTGAAGTAAGGAGCTCAAGCCATGGCAATGAGTGTCGGTACAGCCTCGGGGGCCGCTTTCTGCGACATCAACACGACGCCCCTCATCGACGTGATGCTGGTGCTGCTGGTCACGCTCATCGTGACCCTGCCCATCATGACCCAC